>NZ_JBXWTH010000017.1:0-341013 GCF_059613825.1 Ruegeria sp. SATB027 | reverse complement strand
GCGGTTGTAGCTCAGTTGGTTAGAGTACCGGCCTGTCACGCCGGGGGTCGCGGGTTCGAGCCCCGTCAACCGCGCCATTTTCATCCTCAAGCAGATCAACGGTTGCGCCTTTACGGGCACCTTTTTCCAATCCATTGATCATTGCAGGTTCTAATCGGCGAAATTTCGACTGTTCACTAAATGTTCTAACTTTTCTGTTGGAGTCTTGGTCTGGCTCGCCTATCTCTTAACCACTTGTTTGTTGGGGGCCGCATATGGCTGAGCTGAAGAATATCGAGGTGCGCGGCGCGCGCGAACATAACCTCAAAGGTATAGACGTTGATATCCCTCGGGATCAGTTGGTGGTCATCACCGGACTGTCGGGTTCGGGGAAGTCCTCATTAGCGTTTGATACCATCTATGCCGAAGGCCAGCGCCGGTATGTCGAAAGCCTTTCGGCCTATGCCCGGCAATTCCTGGATATGATGGAAAAGCCGGATGTCGACCATATCAGCGGCCTGTCTCCGGCAATTTCGATTGAACAAAAGACGACGTCCAAGAACCCGCGTTCAACTGTGGGCACGGTAACCGAAATCTATGACTATCTGCGTCTGTTGTTTGCGCGCGCCGGAACGCCCTACAGCCCGGCCACCGGGCAGCCGATTGAGGCGCAGCAAGTGCAGGACATGGTCGACCGGATCATGGCAATGGAAGACGGCACACGCGGCTATCTTCTGGCCCCCATCGTGCGCGACCGGAAGGGTGAGTACAAAAAAGAATTCCTGGAGCTGCGCAAACAGGGTTTCCAACGCGTCAAGGTGGACGGAGAGTTCTACGAACTGGATCAACCGCCTGTATTGGATAAGAAATTCCGTCACGATATCGATGTGGTTGTTGATAGACTGGTTGTACGGGAAGGAATGGAAACGCGCCTGGCCGACAGCCTGCGCACCGCTCTGGACTTGGCGGACGGGATTGCCATTTTGGAAACTGCCCCGCGTGAAGGTGATCCGGAACGCATCACATTCAGCGAGAATTTTGCCTGCCCGGTCAGCGGTTTCACCATTCCCGAAATCGAACCACGCCTGTTTTCGTTCAACGCGCCGTTCGGTGCCTGCCCGGATTGTGACGGTCTTGGGGTCGAGTTGTTTTTCGATGAACGCTTGGTGGTGCCGGACCAGACGCTGAAACTCTACGATGGTGCTTTGGCCCCATGGCGCAAGGGCAAATCTCCGTATTTCCTGCAAACCATCGAGGCCATCGCGCGCCATTACGAGTTTGACAAGAACACGCCCTGGAAGGACCTGCCTAAAAATGTGCAGGAGGTCTTTCTGCGTGGGTCCGGGGATGATGAAATTCAGTTCCGGTACGACGAAGGCGGGCGCGTCTATCAAGTGACCCGCAGTTTTGAAGGCGTGATCCCGAATATGGAACGGCGGTACCGCGAAACTGACAGCGCGTGGATTCGTGAGGAATTTGAACGATATCAAAACAATCGCCCCTGCGGCGCCTGCGAAGGCTACAGGCTGCGGGCCGAAGCGCTGGCGGTCAAGATCGCCGGGCTGCACGTGGGACAGGTGGTTCAGATGTCGATCCGTGAGGCTTTGGCGTGGATCGAAGATGCGCCCAACCACCTGAGCGCCCAGAAAAACGAAATTGCCCGCGCCATCCTCAAGGAAATTCGCGAGCGACTTGGTTTCCTGAATAACGTTGGTTTGGAATACCTTACGCTGTCCCGTTCAAGCGGAACACTATCGGGTGGCGAAAGCCAGCGTATTCGTCTGGCCAGTCAGATCGGCTCGGGGCTGACCGGGGTTCTCTATGTGCTGGATGAGCCCTCGATCGGACTGCATCAGCGTGACAATGACAGGCTTCTGGATACGCTCAAGAACCTGAGGGATCAGGGCAATACGGTGATCGTTGTAGAACATGACGAGGAAGCCATCCGTGAAGCTGACTATGTTTTCGACATCGGTCCGGGGGCAGGCGTACATGGCGGGCAGGTGGTCAGTCACGGAACGCCTGCGGAAATCGCGGCAGATGCGGCCTCTATTACCGGGCAGTACCTTGCGGGAACGCGTGAAATCGCGGTTCCGGTGCAGCGCCGTAAAGGCAAAAAGCAGAAAGTCACGGTGGTCAAAGCCACGGGCAACAACTTGAAGAATGTCACAGCCGACTTCCCCTTGGGCAAATTCGTTTGTGTCACCGGTGTGTCGGGCGGGGGTAAATCCACCCTCACGATCGAGACATTGTTCAAAACCGCGTCAATGCGGCTGAACGGGGCGCGTCAGACACCAGCACCCTGTGAAACCATCAAGGGGCTGGAACACCTCGATAAGGTCATCGACATCGACCAGCGCCCCATTGGGCGAACGCCGCGTTCAAACCCGGCGACTTACACCGGGGCCTTCACCCCGATCCGAGATTGGTTTGCCGGCCTGCCTGAGGCTAAGGCACGCGGGTACAAACCCGGTCGCTTCAGCTTTAACGTCAAAGGCGGGCGGTGTGAGGCATGTCAGGGTGACGGTGTCATCAAGATCGAGATGCACTTTCTGCCTGACGTCTACGTGACTTGCGAAACTTGCAAGGGGGCGCGGTATAACCGCGAGACGCTTGAGATCAAGTTCAAGGGCAAATCCATCGCGGATGTGCTTGATATGACAGTGGAAGATGCGCAGGAGTTCTTCAAGGCCGTGCCCTCAATCCGGGACAAGATGGACGCCCTTGCGCGTGTGGGTCTTGGCTATATCAAGGTGGGTCAACAAGCCACGACGTTGTCAGGTGGCGAGGCGCAGCGGGTAAAGCTGTCCAAAGAGCTGTCGAAGCGTTCAACCGGACGAACGCTCTATATTCTCGACGAACCGACAACAGGTCTGCATTTCGAAGATGTGCGCAAGCTGTTGGAAGTGCTGCACGAACTTGTCGATCAAGGAAATACGGTCGTGGTGATTGAACATAATCTGGACGTGGTTAAAACCGCGGATCATATCATCGACATTGGGCCTGAAGGTGGTGATGGCGGTGGCGAAATCGTCGCCACCGGAACACCGGAAGACATAGCCGATGTTGAACGCAGCCACACCGGGCGATACCTGAAGCCGATGCTGAAAGGGGCGCGCGTCGCGGCAGAATAAGTGCCCAGACGCGGCCTCAGTTCAGGATATCTGCGATCGCACCAATCAGGTTCAATACTTTGCGTGTCTCGGGGTCGACCCGGTACACGTAGTCACCTGCACGGACATATGAGTAGTTTCGGTTCAACCCATAGCGATAGGGGTCATTGATCCAGCGGTAATCGTTGGTAATGAAGTCACCATCGCGATAGATTTTCTTTGCCTGACCCGGCGGCACACAGGGAACGGATTTCTTGGCCAGACCCGGAGGGCAATGCCCGGCCTTGTTCTTTGCACCCGCGGCAATCGGGGAAAGGGCCAAAGCCGCCAGAGTTGCCGTCGTCACCAAAAATCTCGTCATGTCGCCTTCCTTTGCGATTTGGCCAGCCGGGGCCTTTTGTTCATGACTGCCTAGATGGTCGCTTGCCCAACATCTGTCAAATCGTTGGGCAAGATGCCGCCAGTTGTCTTAGTCACGCCCGCGCTTTTCGAACCGTGGCAGCATGGCACTGAAATCGCGTCCCTTGCCATCTTCATTCTCGACAAATTGCTCATAAAGCGCGGCGGCCACCTGACCCATTGGCGTATCTGCATCTGCACTCTCTGCCGCCTGCTGGCTGAGGCGCAGGTCCTTCAGCATCAGCTCGGCTGCGAAACCGGGGGCGTACCCATTGTCCGCAGGGCTTTGCGGGCCGACACCGGGGGCAGGGCAATAGGCGTTCATCGTCCAGCTGTATCCAGACGACGTACTTACCACGTCAAACATCTTTTGCCGGTCCAGACCCAGCTTGTCGGCCAATGCGAAGGCTTCACAGGTTGCAATCATGGTCACACCAAGGATCATGTTATTGCAGATCTTGGCAGCCTGACCGGAACCGGCCTCACCACAGTGAACAGCTTTCTGCCCCATGATGTCGAACAGAGGGGATGCCTTGGAAAACGCGACCTCTGATCCGCCAGCCATGAAGGTCAGCGTGCCAGCCGCAGCACCACCGATGCCGCCTGAAACCGGCGCGTCTACGGACAACAGTCCGGCGTTGATGGCCTGATCGGCAACTGCACGAGCGCTTTCCACATCAACTGTCGAGCAATCGATCAGCACAGCACCTTGTGCCATTGCGGGAATGATCTGATCGGCAACGGCCCTCAGAATCGCACCGTTTGGCAGCATCGTGATGACAGCATCGGCCGTTGCAACAGCTTCCGAAGCGGTTGCGGCCTGAGTTACCCCTTCAACCGTCACGCCTGCTGTGTCAAAGCCAATAACCTGATGACCGGCTTTTGCAAGATTGGCCGCCATTGGCG
Organism: Ruegeria sp. SATB027; assembly: GCF_059613825.1. Classification (NCBI taxonomy): domain Bacteria; kingdom Pseudomonadati; phylum Pseudomonadota; class Alphaproteobacteria; order Rhodobacterales; family Roseobacteraceae; genus Ruegeria; species Ruegeria sp. SATB027. The sequence continues at coordinate 336,616 of NZ_JBXWTH010000017.1, read as the reverse complement.
CGCCCATGTTTCCCAGTCCGATGAAACCGATTTGCATCTCTTAATCCTCTTCGAAAGTCAGGGCGTCCGCACCCAGTGGCTGCAGCATTTTCGACACGGCCACCAGAGGGACGTTCATGTCAGGAAACTGCCAGTTCGGATTGCGATCCTTGTCGATGATCTGCGCACGGATGCCTTCCAGAAAATCGCCATGCTCCATCGCGCGGTGGGTGAAACGATACTCCATCTCCAGAGCTCGGCGTATGGTCAGAGAAGGGGAGCGCAGGCGATGAAGAACCTCGATTGTGCAAGCCACGGAAAGCGGCGCGTTTTTCCTCAGCATGTCCAGAGTTTTCGCCGAAAACTCACTGTCGTCGCTGCGCAGACTGTTCAGAATGTCGCCAAGGGTTTCACCGGAAAAATGCTGATCGATTTGGGCCTGCAAGTTCACCAATTCACCATCAGTCGGTGTATCGGCGTGGTCAGCCAACAGCTCAGCGTTTCCAGAGGCTTCGAGCAACTCTATCAGATCGGACCATTGTGATTGCGGGATGAAAAGGTCGGCAAACCCTGCATAGATCGCATCCGCAGGCCCCATCCGATAGCCCGTTGTTCCCAGAAACTCACCCGCGCGTCCAGGTGCAAGGGCCAGCATCAACGAGCCGCCGACATCCGGCACCAGTCCGATGGAGCATTCTGGCATGGCAATCTTTGCGCTTTCTCCCACAACGCGATGGCTGCCATGGCATCCGATGCCAACACCGCCGCCCATCGCGAACCCCTGAAGAAAGCTGATGACCGGTTTAGGATATTCGAAGATCAGGGCATTCAGACGGTATTCGTCACGCCAGAATTTCTGACCGTAAGAAAAATCACCCTTGGTGCCGGTTTCATAAAGTTCGGCAATATCACCGCCCGCGCAGAAGGCCTTTTTCCCTTCGGCGTCCAGGATGATCAGGTCAATCTCATCGTCCTCGCGCCAGTTGCGCAGCGCTGTGTCGATAGCCATGCACATGTCATAGGTCATAGCGTTCAGCGCATGAGGACGGGTCAGGGTGATACGCCCGGCACGGCCTGTGGTGCGGATATCGATATCTGACATGGGCGCCTCAGCGATTGGCAAGCAATTGGCGTGATACAATCACACGCATGATCTCGTTCGTGCCTTCCAATATCTGGTGCACACGAAGATCACGCACAAGCTTTTCGATGCCGTAATCCGCAAGATAGCCATAACCGCCATGCAATTGCAGGCACTGGTCCACAACTTTCGATCCGGTCTCGGTAACGAACTTCTTGGCCATGGCGCAGAACTTCGTGGCATCCGGCGCGCCCTGATCCAGCTTCCAGGCTGCCTGCCGAAGGAACGTCCGCGCGGCCTGCAATTCGATCTCCATATCCGCCAGACGGAATTGAAGGGCCTGAAACTGGTCGATGGATTGGCCAAAAGCCTTTCGTTCGGACATGTATTGCAGCGTCATATCCAGCCCGGCCTGAGCGGCCCCAAGCGAGCAGGCAGAAATGTTAAGCCGTCCGCCATCCAACCCCATCATCGCATATTTGAATCCGTCACCTTCCGTGCCCACAAGGTTTCCGGCCGGTATCTTGCAATCGTCGAACTGAACTTGCGCGGTGGGTTGGCTTTTCCAGCCCATCTTCTGCTCGAGCGCGCCAAAGCTGAGGCCGGGCGTGCCGTCTTCAACGTAAACGGTCGAAATCCCTTTGGGCCCGTCCTGGCCGGTACGCACCATACAGACGTAAGCATCGGAATATCCGCCGCCTGAAATGAAGGCCTTTGTTCCGTTCAGCGTATAGCCTTCGTTGGTCCGTTCGGCGCGTGTTTTCAGCGCTGCCGCATCCGATCCAGAACCGGGCTCGGTCAGGCAATAACTCAACACAGTTTTCAAGCTCAGAATATCGGGCATGATGCGCGCCTTTAGGTCATCGTCTGCAAAGTTGTCGAGCATCTTGGCGCACATGTTATGGATCGACAGGAACGCCGCGACCGACGGGCAGGCCATCGATAGGGCCTCAAAAACCAGGGTTGCATCCAGACGGGTCAGGTTTGACCCACCGCTGGCCTCGGACACGTAAAGGGCACCGAAGCCAAGCTCTCCTATTTGGGGCCACAAGGTTTTGGGGATCGTTCCATCAGCCTCCCATTTCCGGGCAAAAGGGGCGATATGTTCCTGCCCAAAGGCATGTGCCATGTCGAAAATGGCTGTTTGTTCCTCGCTGAGTGCGAAATCCATGGCGCTCCCTCCCATCGGCAATGAATTGAACAGTTGTTTATTTCTGAATTCTTACAGAAATTTTGCAGGTTCAACAATGGCTCTGGGCAGGGGGCTGTTGTCGCCAGTGTCTAAAGATCCGCGTGGAACTCTTCGATCAGGTGGCGCACGACGGCCTTGCCGGGATCTTCCCCGCGCGCGGAAGCCTCGGCATGAACGCGGCGCTGGCGTGTGGCCGAGGTGCCGTTTTCGGCGATCTGCCGCAGGCGGGCCAGTTCCGACATTGTGCCCAGTGCCTCGGCATCCTCGGCCAGCAATCCCATCAGATCACCGATCAGGTCGGACATGGGTTTTATCGAGCGATCGCCGAAATCGATCAATCCTTCGCCCACACCATATCGCTGCGCGCGCCAGCGGTTTTCACCTATCAGAAAGCGATCGTATTGCCGCCAGCGCAAGTTGCGATCTTTCAAGCGGCACAACATTCTGGTCAACGCCTGAACAAGGGCGGCCAGTGAAAGCGTGTGTTCCAACCTTGGCTGGACATCCATAATCCGCGTTTCAAGTGTTGGAAAGCGATGCGAGGGGCGCAGGTCCCACCAGATTTTAGTGGTATCTTCGATGACCCCAAGTTCAATCAAAATACCCGTGGTGCGTTCATATTCGCCCCAGCTTGCAAAGACCGGTGGCAGACCGGTACGTGGCAGATTGTCAAAGACGGTCAGGCGGTACGACGACAGGCCCGTATCTTCGCCGTTCCAGAAAGGCGACGACGTTGACAACGCCAGAAGATGCGGCAGGAAGTAAGACAATTGCGGCATCAGATCAGAACGCAAGGCTCGGTCTTCGATCCCGACATGAACATGCATGCCGCAGATCAACATCCGGCGGGCCACGCCCCCAAGCGCGTGTTGCAGCGAATCATAGCGTTCCTTTCGGGTGTGGTGCTGATCCTTCCAGTTCGCAAATGGGTGGCACGACACGGCTATTGGTGACAGGTTATACTCCGCAGCCCGTTCCGATACACAGGAGCGCAGGCGTTTCAGGTCCTCGCGCGCCGAAGCAACGGTTGCATGCGGGCGGGTGCCGACTTCTATCTGACATTGCAGGAATTCGGGGCTGACCTGTCCTTCGAAATCATTCTGACAGGCTTCCATCAGCGCTTCGGGAGCTTCGGACAATTGGAGGCTGTCGCGGTCTACAAGAAGGTATTCTTCTTCGATCCCGATCGTGAATTCCTGCTGCATGGCGGCCCTCGCGGTAGTTATTTTGATCAGTGAATACGGAAATTTTCTTTTTGCCAAGGGTTTGCCCGGCTTGTCCTTGCAGAGGAACGACCAGCAAAGGTATGGAATAACGCAGCAAAGACCACGGAGCCAGCGATTTGAAACCCAGAAAATTCCCGCAGATCAACGCCGCTCTGGATGAGCTGGGTGTGAAACTGGTCGACAAGGTCGCTGAACAGGATGAGCGCACACGCCTGGAAGCTTTTGAGGCTGCCGGAGGTCTGACGCGCCCCGTCTATGCTTTGTCGCCGGGAATGGATGGGTTTGATATTTCGCAACTGGTCAGTGAATACGCCGCGCATAAGCATGCGCTGGACGCGCTGAAGGATCCTGAGCGCAATCAGACCGGCTATCGTTCTGGAAACGGCTATTACGACAGCCCCGACGCGGATGCCTTGTATCTGATGATCCGACGCTTTCAACCCCGGCGGGTGATTGAGGTTGGATGCGGAAACTCGACCAGAGTAACCCGGCAGGCAGTCATCGATGGCGGGTTTGACACCAACATTACGGCAATTGATCCGTATCCCCGCGCTGACATCGCCCAAGTTGTTGATCGGTTCGAACAAAAACGGCTGGAGGACGCCGACCCGGCGCTGTTTTCAGAGCTGGAAGCCGGCGACATTCTGTTCATCGACTCCAGCCATGTTGTTCGGATGAGCAACGACGTCGCGCACTTGTTCTGCCGCATCATTCCGACACTGAAGCCCGGAGTGGTGATCCATGTGCACGATGTTTTTCTGCCCTACGAATACCCCAAGCGGTTCTTCTATGACTGCCCGGGCTGGGGCGAGCAGTACATGTTGCACGCTTTGCTGCAATCTGGCGCATATTCAATGCTTTGGCCGGGATATTACCTGCAACAGGATCGACCCGATGCCGTCGCCAATTTCCCCTTTTTGGCTGAAGGGCGCGCTCAAAGCATCTGGGTACAGCTAAAAGAAAAATGAATTCAGACTGATCCGGCGTGACGATAGCCCCGTACCCCTTTCCATAACAAGCTGGAGAGGAGAAGACAGCCATGTTTCGTCGTACTTTTATGGGTGCCGCCGCCGCATTTGCATTTGCCATGCCGGTCAAGGCGCAGGCTGCGGATATCGTTGATACCGCTGTAGCGGCCGGATCGTTCAACACGTTGGTTGCCGCAGTTCAAGCTGCAGGTTTGGTAGATACCCTGAAAGGAAAAGGTCCATTCACCGTCTTTGCCCCAACAGACGAAGCGTTTGCCGCTTTACCCGAAGGCACGGTGGAAACGTTGTTGTTGCCGGAGAACAAAGATCAACTCGTGTCAATCCTTACGTACCATGTTGTACCAGCCAAGGTGATGTCCGGCGACATAGCTGGCAAGCGCGCGAAGGTTCTGACTGTACAGGGTGATCGGCTGAGCGTGAATGCCAAAAACGGCGTCAAAGTGAATGACGCCAAGGTCATACAGGCAGATATCGAAGCCAGCAATGGCGTGATCCACGTGGTTGACGCTGTTATCCTGCCGGAATGACGCTCTGCTCCTCAAAAAATCAAAGCCCTGGCGTATGACCGGGGCTTTTGCTTTTCTAAGCTGGTAAATTAGACCAAACGAACCTGTGTGCCAATCTGGACGAGCGGATACAGTTCCTCGACATGTTGGTTGTACAGGCCGATACAGCCAGACGAGCTCTGACGACCGATCTTGCGCGTGTCGTGCGTGCCGTGGACGAGATAAGCAGGCCAGTCCAGATACATGGCGCGGGTTCCCAGCGGGTTGCCTGGATCGCCACCTTCCATCCGAATAGGAAGGTTGGGGTCACGCTCGCGCATCGAGGCGGTCGGCGTCCAGCTTGGGAACTCTGTCTTGCGCACAACTTTTGTGTAGCCGCGTTTTGTAAGCTCTTCGCTCATGGGCACAGAGCTGGGGTACAGCTTATAAGTGCCATCCGGCGCCCAATAGTGAACCGCGCGGCTGGTAATGTCGGCCAACAGGCAGCCAACGCCCAGCTCATCAAAATGGTCTTGCCAGTTTTGTTGCGCGAATGACGATACATTGCGCCGTACCGGTAACTGTGTGCTGATCGCGTCTTCTGTCTCCGGAAACGCGTCCGTGCTTTGGGCCCGAACAAGGGCGGGGGTCGCCATCAGGGATGCAACGCCCAGCAGGGCGGAACGACGGGTTATTCGGGAGTGGGACAAGGGTGCCTCCGGTAAATTCACTGCTCGTTGTGTATTTGGCGGCAAGATATTTCCATTGGTCGCAATTTTCCAGAGTGACGCACCTGAATTTCTTGTGAGCGTGAAGGATTTGAACGCTGCTCGGCGGAAAAATGCAAAAACCCGGCCCTGAATAGGGCCGGGTTCCATAGTCATGCAGGCTGAAATCAGTCCATGGCTTTGAAGTTGAACTCGCCACCTTCCTTGATGCCCGACGGCCAGCGTGCGGTTACTGTTTTGGTGCGGGTGTAGAACTTGAAGCTGTCCGGGCCATGCTGGTTCAGATCGCCAAACATGGATTTTTTCCAACCACCAAAAGTGTGATAAGCCAGCGGAACGGGGATCGGAACGTTGATACCCACCATGCCGATATTGATCCGGCTGGCATAATCGCGCGCTGTGTCACCGTCGCGGGTAAAGATCGCTGTGCCGTTGCCGTATTCGTGGTCCATCGCCAGGCCGATCGCCTCTTCGTAGGAACCTGCACGGACGGTCGACAGAACCGGGCCAAAGATCTCCTGTTTGTAGATGTCCATGTCCGGAGTGACGTGGTCAAACAGGTGCGGGCCGACGAAGAAACCGTCTTCATAACCTTGCAGGCTGAAGTCGCGGTTATCGACGACCAGCTTAGCGCCTTGCTCGACACCCGAATTGATCAGACCAAGGATACGCTCTTTCGCGGCGGCGGTTACTACAGGGCCCATGTCGACATCGTCACCAGCGGTGTAGGGGCCCACTTTCAGCTTTTCGACGCGCGGTATCAGCTTTTCGATCAGCTTGTCCGCGGTTTCTTCACCAACCGGAACCGCAACAGAGATTGCCATGCAGCGTTCGCCTGCTGCGCCAAACCCGGCACCGACCAGCGCGTCGGCGGCCTGATCCAGATCGGCGTCGGGCATGACGATCATGTGGTTCTTGGCACCGCCAAAACACTGGGCGCGTTTGCCGTTTGCGGTGGCACGGCTGTAGATATACTGAGCGATCGGGGTAGACCCCACAAAGCTGACGCCCTGAATGATCTCGCTGTCGAGGATCGTATCAACGGCCTCTTTATCACCATTCACGACCTGGAACACACCCTTGGGCAGACCGGCTTCGACAAACAGTTCGGCCAGCATCAGCGGAACCGAGGGGTCACGCTCGGACGGTTTCAGAACAACGGCATTCCCGCAGGCCAGTGCCGGACCGACATGCCACAGGGGCATCATCGCAGGGAAGTTAAAGGGCATGATCGAACCCACGACACCCAGCGGTTGGCGCATGGAATACATGTCGATGCCGGGGCCTGCGCTGTCGGTGAACTCACCCTTCAGCATCTGAGGCGCACCGATGCAGTATTCGATCACCTCCAGACCACGCTGCAAGTCGCCCTTGGCATCGGGAATGGTCTTGCCGTGCTCGCGGCTTAGTGCCTCGGCCAGTTTGTCCATGTCGCGGTTCATCAGGCCGACCATTGCCATCATGACACGTGCACGTTTCTGAGGGTTGGTCGCGCCCCACTCCGGCTGGGCAGCGGCTGCGGCCTCAATGGCCGCCGTGGTTTCCGCAGCACTTGCCATCGGGCACTTGTATTGAACCTCGCCCGTAGCCGGGTTGTAGACGTTGTCGAAACGACCGGATGTACCGGCGACCATTTCGCCGTTCAGGAAATGGGTCAGATCTTGCATCAATAACTCCTCCGATAGATTTGTGCGCACAATAGGCTTGCAGAAATCCCGCGAACAGAGGCAATGTCTCAAAAGAGTTTTGCAAAAATGCAAAAGGAAACGGTGTGACTCCAAACTGGGACGATATGCGGATCTTTCTGGCCGTGGCGCGCGAGGAAAGTCTTTCCTCCACTGGTCGTATCCTGAAAATCGATCCCGCCACCGTGGGGCGACGTGTTGCGCGATTGGAAACGACGCTGGATTCTGCGTTGTTCACAAAGTCGCAGCAGGGATATGTCCTGACACCGGCAGGGCAGCGCCTGTTGGAACATGGATTGCATGCAGAAGAAGCGATGCGCGCAGCGGCCGGAGCCGTGGCCGGATCCACGAAATCACTCAGCGGGCAAATCCGGATCGGCGCGCCAGATGGCAGCGCAAATTACCTGTTGCCCCAGGTCTGCGCCAGGATCAGTGATTCAAACCCGGAACTGGATATTCAGATTCTGGCTCTGCCGAGGGTGATCAACCTGTCCCGTCGCGAGGCCGATATGGCCGTGACCGTCAGCGCGCCAACCGCAGGGCAGCTTTTGGTCAAGAAAGTCAGTGATTACAAACTGCATTTGGTCGCGACCGATGAATATTTGAAACGTCACGAACCAATCCACTCGGTCGCTGACCTCAAGGGGCACCGGTTGATCGGTTACATTCCCGACATGATCTTTGACCGCGAACTGGATTACCTGAACGATATTGGGGTTGACCGTGTCGCGCTTGCATCGAACTCGGTCTCGGTGCAATTGCGGCAGGTCAGTTTGGGAACTGGCGTTTGCGTGGCACATGACTTTACGTTGCCGTTCCATCCGGGGCTTCGGAAAATCCTGACGGATCAAGTGAGTCTGACGCGCAGTTTCTATCTGGTTCGGCATGAAGGAGATCAGCGCAACGAACGGTTGAACCGCTTTGCCGATGCCCTGACGCGCGGCATTCGCGAGGAAGTGCTTCGATTGGAAGCAGATGCCGGTGCTTGACAGGTCGCCACAATCGCGCAACGCTTTGGAATAAGTGTTATTATTCCGGAGGAATTCTTCATGTTGGTACAGGCTATCCTGACGTCCAAAGCGACAGACGGCGTTGTAACGGTGGCGCCAATGGCGACAGTTTCAGAAGCCTCGAAGATTCTTGCGGAAAAGCGGATCGGGACGGTTGTTGTTTCTGACGATGGCGGAGAAACCGCGATTGGAATTCTGTCAGAACGCGACATCGTCCGCGAGCTTGCCGCCAGCGGTAGTGGCTGTCTCGACCAGCCTGTAAAATCCTACATGACGCAGGACCTGATCACGACGACGCGTCAGGCCTCTGTTCAGGATATCATGGCCCGCATGACAGAAGGGCGCTTTCGCCATATGCCGGTTGTCGAAGACGGTAAACTGATCGGCATCGTCACACTTGGTGACGTGGTAAAGGCCCAGCTGGCCGAACTGGCGATGGAAAAGGACGCCCTGGAAGGCATGATAATGGGGCACTAACAGCAAGGGGTGCCAAAGCAATCACTTGCACCTGCAGCAAAGTTGTGTTTGCTTGCGCAGAAATTTTATTGCGCAGGAGGGCGTGATGCGGGTTGGTTTGTATCCGGGAACCTTTGACCCTATCACCATAGGGCACATCGATATCATTCGCCGGGCGGCTGCATTGGTGGATAAACTGGTCATTGGCGTCGCTATCAACCGGGACAAAGGCCCGTTGTTCTCGCTGGAAGAGCGCGTCGCGATGATCGAGGCCGAATGCGCCGAACTGACCGAACAAACCGGTACTGAAATTATCGCTCATCCCTTCGAAAATCTATTGATCGATTGCGCAAGGGATGTCGGTGCGCAGATCATCGTCCGCGGTTTGCGCGCTGTCGCGGATTTTGAGTATGAGTTCCAGATGGTTGGTATGAACCGCGCACTGGACGACTCGATCGAGACTGTCTTTTTGATGGCCGAGGCACGCCATCAGGCGATTGCTTCAAAACTGGTGAAAGAAATTGCCCGCTTGAACGGAGACGTGTCGAAATTCGTCACGCCCCGTGTCAATGCCGCACTGCGTGAGCGGTTAGGCTAGGGCACCCATCGCGGCGGCCGTATCCAGCATCCGGTTCGAAAAACCCCATTCGTTGTCATACCAGGCCAACACGCGAACCAGCGTACCGTCGGTGACTTTGGTTTCTGCCAGTGACACCGTCGAGCTGTGCGAGTCGTGGTTGAAATCGACCGAGACCAGTGGACGGCTTTCCGCGGCCAGAACACCGGGGATTTTTGCCGCGGCATCAATGAACAGTTGATTGACCTCATCTTCGGTCGTTGGGCGCGAAACCTCGGCAACCAGATCAACGACCGAAACGTTCGGGGTGGGTACCCGGATGGCCTGACCCGTCAATTTGCCCCTGAGTTGCGGCAGTACCAGCCCCACAGCGGCAGCTGCACCGGTTGTGGTGGGGATCATCGACAGGGCTGCGGCGCGCGACAGGTAGGGGTCTTTTCCAACCGTGTCATGCACAGGCTGGCTGGCGGTATAGGCGTGAACGGTGGTCATGTTGCCATGTTTGATGCCAAGACCAGCGTCCAGCGCTGCGGCAACCGGAGAAAGGCAATTCGTGGTGCAGGATGCGTTCGAAACGATCAGATCGTCGGCGGTTATTTCGCTATCGTTGACACCAAAGACGATGGTTTTCACACCGCCGTCACCCCGTGCAGGGGCTGAGATCAGGACTTTCCGTGATCCGTTCTTGAAGTGACGTTCAGCCGCTTCTCGTGTGCGGAAAACCCCGGTGCATTCCAGAACAACGTCGATATCAGACCAGGGCAGGTCTTCGGGATTACGCTCACTGCTCAGGCGGATCGGGCCGCGGCCCACATCCAGACCGGCGTCTGTAAGCGTGACAGGGTTGGGATAACGGCCATGAACACTGTCAAATTCGAACAGATGCGCGTTCATGTCGGGCTTGCCCAAGTCGTTGATCGCGACGATCTCAACGTCTGTACGTCCGCTTTCCATCACCGCGCGCAGAACCCCGCGCCCGATCCGTCCAAATCCGTTGATCGCTAGTTTCAGGGTCATGGTTCGCTCCGTACAAATATCTCAGCCATATGAGTTAGCGCTAACAATTACAGATCAAGCGAAATGTCAAGAAAAACCTCTGTCATCGCCAAAAAGCGAGCCAGTCCAGAAAGTCGTATAGCTTCTTACCGAGGAACAACATGTGCTCGGTTCCATACAAGGCTACGTCCAGCATCATGCCCCCAAGCAATAGGACGCCAAGCCAGATAGCGATTTGATTGTTCATGTCGGTTCCGAACGAAAATGCCCGCCCAGATAACCTGAGCGGGCATCAACGTACAAGCGAAGTCCGAAGGGTCAGTTAAGGCGGCCCATGGCGACGGCTACGTCTGCCATGCGAACCGAGAAACCCCACTCGTTGTCATACCAGGCCAGCACGCGCACCATGCGATCATCGACGACACGGGTCTGGTCGGGTGCGAAGATCGAGCTTTCTTCGGTGTGGTTGAAATCGGTTGATACCAGCGGTGCGGGCTCATATCCCAGAACGCGCTGCATCGGGCCCTTGGCTGCTTCTTCGACGATTGCGTTGATCTCGGCCACCGAGGTGTCACGCGACGCGCGGAAGGTCAGGTCAACCGCTGAAACGTTCGGGGTAGGGACCCGGATGGCAGACCCGTCCAGACGGCCTTTCAGGTTTGGAAGAACTTCACCCAAAGCTTTGGCAGCACCGGTTGAGGTCGGGATCATCGACATCGCCGCAGCGCGGGCGCGATAGAGGTCGCTGTGACGACGGTCCAGCGTGGGCTGGTCGCCGGTATAGGCGTGAATGGTGGTCATGATACCGTGTTCAATGCCGACGCCCTCGTCCAGCACCTTGGCCAGCGGGGCCAGGCAGTTTGTGGTGCAGGAGCCGTTCGACACCATGTTGTCGTTCGCGGTCAGGGTGTTGTGGTTCACACCAAAAACGATGGTCTTGTTCACGTTCTTGCCGGGCGCGGACAGCAGCACCTTGCCCGCACCGCGATCCAGATGTGTTTTGGCCTTGTTGCCGTCATTGAATTTACCGGTGCACTCCAGAACGACGTCACAGCCCTCCCAGTCCAGTTCATTCATATCGTAGGTCGAAAACATCTGCATCGGGCCACGGCCCAGATCCATTGTGTTGCCTTCGATCGAAACTTCGCGCGGGAACCGCCCGTGAACGCTGTCATATTTTAGCAGATGCGCAGAGGTTTCCAATGGGCCGGTTGCGTTGACTTTGATCACTTCGATGTCGTTACGCCCCGACGCGGCGATGTGCGACAGGGTGCAGCGGCCAATACGGCCAAAACCATTGATACCGACCTTGATGGTCATGTGACGTCTCCTGATGCGCTTGCGTTGAGGGCCATATAGCGGCGAAATGGGAATCTCAAAAGGGCAAAAACGGCATATTTTTAAGGTGTTAGCGCAAACCTGTGACGGTTGCGCTAACGCTTGCGCTAGCCGTTGGATCAGGTAGGGTCCAGATGCGGCAGTGATTGGGAAAGGAAACGCAATGAGTGGTCTTTTGGCCTTGTTGGACGATGTGGCCGGGATCGCCAAGGTTGCGGCGACATCGGTGGACGATGTCGTGGCCGCGGCGGGCAAGGCAGGGGCCAAGACTGCGGGAGTGATCATTGACGACGCCGCAGTGACACCGAAATACGTTCAGGGCTTTGCCCCGGCGCGCGAATTGTCGATCATCTGGCGTATCGCGCGCGGTTCGGTGTTCAACAAAATCATACTCCTGTTACCGGTAGCCTTGCTGCTGGCCAATTTCGCCCCGTGGCTGATCACCCCACTGTTGATGCTGGGTGGATCATATTTGTGTTTTGAAGGCGCCGAAAAGATTTTTCACGTTCTGTTTCCTCATGGAAGTCACGTCATAGAGGAAGACATGAAAAACCGGGATCCGGGCCATCTGGAAGAGCAGAAGGTCAAGGGCGCGATCAAAACTGATTTTATCCTCTCAGCCGAGATTATGACCATTGCACTGGCGGCGATCGAAGCGCCAAACCTTTGGATGCAAGCCGCAACTTTGGCCGTTGTGGGGATTGGCGTGACGGTGGCGGTTTATGGCTCGGTGGCGTTGATCGTGAAGATGGATGATGTTGGGCTTTATCTGGCGCAGAACGCGCCGACACCTATCGGTCGCGGTCTGGGCCGAGGGTTGGTCAAGGCAATGCCCGCGGTGATGAAAACACTGTCGGTCGTCGGAACTGCGGCGATGCTGTGGGTGGGGGGCTCGATCGTCATCCACGGGATGGAGGTGTTGGGCTTTGGATGGTTGGGCCATCATATCCATGATTGGGCCTATGCCATTGGGCATACTGTGTCTGATCAATGGGTTGGCGCGGTTGAGTGGGTATCCAAGGCCACGATGGATGGCGTATTTGGTTTGGCTTGGGGATTGGTTTTGATCCCTGTTGCAACCCGGATCATAGCACCACTGTTAAGTAAGAATGCGAAACACTGAATTGACCCGTTACCGTCTGGGCACGACCATCGATGGCCCGCTTAATCGAAAAGTGGGCACCCGCGGATCAAACGGCAGATCCTCAATTATTTCTGCTTTGAGTGTTGCTGCCGACGAGGTCCCATTCGATGAATCCGAGCTGTACAGTTTCTTGCATTTTCGTGTTGATACCGCTTTCAGGGCGCAGGAGCGTAGCCGTTGGTTCGGGGGACGCTTTTTCAACGCTTTAGTGGGTCAATCGGCTGCTTATGTTCCGCTGTCTGGAACACATCTTCGCCAGGCGTTGTCTTGCCTCGGCCTGCAAGTACCTGAGAAAGTGGTGGTGCGAGGACGGTATGAGTTGCGATTGGATTACGCTCTAAAAGCCTATGAAGAACTTGCGCTTCGGGTAAAGGCTGAACCCAAATGAAAAGGGCGGCCAAGGCCGCCCTTTGCTCGATCAGATGGGACTGATTTACAGCCCCAACAATTCCTTGACCTTGGCCACGGTTGCTTCGGCGGTGATGCCGAAATGCTTGTACAGTTCACCGGCAGGGGCCGAAGCACCAAAGCTGGACATGCCGATGAACCCGGCTTTGGCTTCGCGGCCACGTTCACCCAGCAACCAACGATCCCAACCACCAGCACGAACCGCAGCCTCGATACCAACGCGGACCGGACCTGCCGGAAGGACGCGCTTGCGGTAGGCTTCGTCCTGCTCTGCGAACAGTTCCATGCAGGGCATCGAGACGACGCGGGTGCCGATGCCCTCGGCTTCGAGCATCGCTTTGGCTTCCATGGCCAGCGACACTTCGGAACCGGTGGCAATCAGGATCGCCTGACGCTTACCTTCTGCTTCGGCCAGAACGTAAGCACCTTGTGCGGTCAGGTTCTTGGTCTTGTGCTCGGTACGTACAGTTGGAACACCTTGACGGGTCAGCGACAGGACCGAGGGGCTTTCCTTGAAGGTCAGCGCCAGTTCCCATGCCTCGGCCGTTTCAATGGTGTCAGCGGGGCGGAACACAAAAGTGTTGGGGGTTGCACGCGAGATCGCCAGATGTTCGACAGGCTGGTGGGTCGGGCCATCTTCGCCCAGACCGATCGAGTCATGGGTCATCACAAAGACACTGGGGATCTTCATCAGCGCGGCCAGACGCATGGACGGGCGGGCATAATCTGTGAAGGCCATGAACGTGCCACCATAGGGGCGGATACCACCATGCAGCGCCATGCCGTTCATCGCGGCCGCCATGCCGTGTTCACGGATACCGTAATGGATGTAGCGACCCTTGCGGTTATCCGGAAGGAATACACCCATATCGGCCGATTTGGTGTTGTTCGATCCGGTCAGGTCCGCCGAACCGCCAACGGTTTCGGTCATGATCGGGTTCACAACGTTCAGGACCTTCTCCGACGACGAACGGGTGGCCAGTTTTGGCTGGTCTTCGGACATCTGCTTTTTGAAGGCACGAATGGCGCCAGCCAGTCGCTTGGGGGCCTCGAACGCATAGGCGCGGGTGAACTCAGCCTGCTTACGCTCGGACAGTTGTGCGAAACGCGCTTCCCATTCCGCACGCTCGGCAGCGCCACGCGCACCGATGGCTTCCCATGCGGATTTGACATTGGCAGGCACGTCAAACGCGTCATGCGCCCAGCCATAGGCCTTCTTGGCAGCCTTAAGCTGATCCGGATCGGTTAGCGCACCGTGCCCCTTTGACGTGTCCTGAGCCGCGTGGCCCAAAGCGATGTGGGTTTTACACGCGATCATGGTCGGCTTGTTCGACTTCTTCGCCTGAACGATGGCCGCGTCGATGGCCTTGGGGTCATGACCGTCGATTTCGATCACATGCCAGCCCGACGCCGCAAAGCGACGAACCTGATCGGTGCGGTCCGCGATGTCGACGGTGCCGTCGATGGTGATGTTGTTGTTATCCCAGAAGACGATCAGCTTGCTCAGCTCGTGACGGCCGGCCAGCGTGATTGCCTCCTGGCTTACGCCTTCCATAAGGCATCCGTCGCCCGCGATGACATAGGTATAGTGGTCAACAACCTTCTTGCCATAATGTGCACGCTGGATTTCTTCGGCTATCGCAAAGCCCACGGCGTTCGAGATACCCTGACCCAGCGGGCCGGTCGTGGTCTCAACGCCAGCGACCAGGAAGTTCTCGGGGTGGCCTGCGGTTTTTGCGCCCAACTGGCGGAAATTCTTGATCTCCTCCAGCGTCACATCTGCATATCCCGTAAGGTACAGCAGCGAATAGACCAGCATCGAACCATGGCCGGCGGACAGGATGAAGCGGTCGCGATCCGGCCAGTTCGGGGCCGAGGCGTCAAACTTCAGATGCTTTTCGAACAGGACGGTGGCGACATCAGCCATGCCCAAGGGCATACCGGAATGTCCGGAGTTTGCAGCGGCGACGGCATCAAGGGTCAATGTGCGGATGGCCGCAGCTTTGTCCCAGTGTTCGGGGTTGGCATTGCGCAGCGCAGTCAGGTCCACGGGCGTTGTTCCTTTGGATAAAAAGCAGATTGCGGGCTCAATACCACTCAGCACTCAAAGTGCAAGCAGAACCGGGGTTTATCCGCCTGGATTGCTTGAAGTGCGTGGCCCAAGTGGTTGAAAGCAAACAGTGGGTATTTTCTGTCGCATTCCGTTAGACTGGCGGCAGGCGGGATTCGATTTTGATTCGGATCGCTTCGCAACAGAATGAACCTTGATAAAGAGGTGACAGGGGCATGAGCCAACTTGAGGAATTACAGCACCGCATTATTGCGGCGATGGACCGTATCGGAGCGGGCGTCGACGCATTGGGCGGTGCGACCGTAGATGCCCGGCCAGATGACGGCCTCCAGGCAGCGCTTGAAGATGAAAAAGTTGCGAACGCGCAGCTTCAGGAACGTCTGAGAACCCTGAAGGAACAGCACGAACAGGAAGTGGACGGGTTGCGTGCCGATCTTGAGGAGTTGCGAGCCGCTCCGGCCGATACAGCCGAAACAGACGCTCTGCGATCCGAGCTGGAAGAAGCCCGTGCGAAAATCGCATCGGTCGAAGCCGCGCGCGCTGAATTGGCCGAAGCCAAGGCCGCACTGGACAATAGCACCGAGCTGGAGGCGCTGAAGGCGGAAAACAGCCGGCTAAAGGAAGAACTGTCAGACACTGTCCGCGTCGACGACCTGAGCGCCGAGCTTGAGATGCTGCGCGCTGAACGGACCAGCCACGGCGCTGCAATGTCGCGGCTGGACGACGATCTGCAACGGATGCGCAAGGCAAACGAGCAGTTGCGCACTGCGATAGACGAATTGCGCGCCGCCGCCGCCGAAGGTGTCGCAGATGCCGAGCTGCTGAACCGGGCCACCGTCGCGGAATTGGAAGCAACGCGCGCGGCACAGGCGTCAGACGCCGCCGAAGCGCAGGCCGTTCTTGCAAGGTTGGAACCTCTGCTGTCGCAGGCGAAACTTGTTGAAGGTGAGGTAGAGTAATGCCCGAAGTGACCATTCATATCGGCGGGCGCGGTTTTGACGTATCCTGCCGGGACGGGGAAGAGCCCTTTCTGCACGCTGCCGCCAAAGTGTTGGACGACGAGGCGCAGGTGCTGTCCGATCAGATCGGTCGTATGCCGGAATCCCGCATGTTGCTGATGGCCGGTTTGATGCTGGCCGACAAGACTGCGGCGACAGAGGACAAGGTCAAATCGCTCGAAGGGAAACTGGCCGAAGCCGAAGCCGAGCTTCAGGCGCTGCGAAACGCCCCGGCGCCCGAACCTGAGCGCATTGAAGTGGCTGTGGTTCCACCATCCGTTACGGATACGCTGGCCGAACTGGCCGCACGGGCCGAAGCGCTGGCCGCAGTAGTTGAGGAGAAAAAGGCACGATGAGGTTCCTGCGCAAATTCATCTGTGCGGCGGCGCTGGTTACGCCCGCGACAACGGCACTGGCCGAAATCGATATTCTGTCTGTCACCTTCACCTGCGAGAACGGAATACCGCTGCCTGTCACCTATTTCAACGCGCCGGGTAGTACAGGTGCAGCGGCAACCTTGGTGGACAATTCTCTGGTTGTGATGCGTCAAGTCCAAAGCGGGTCTGGTATCCGCTACGAATCCATTGGTGATGGTGGAACCTACATCCTGCGTTCGAAAGGGTGGGACGCGTCCGTAAGCTATTTGGCGGCAGGCGCCGCCGTTGAGCAGGAGATCTACCGGGGTTGTTCCAGCCGTTAGGCTGGATTACGCGTTTGCTTCGCGAATTTTGTCGGCTGCTTCCTTGTTGTAGCCGACGTTGTTTTCGTCGAACAACGCGTCCAGTTCGCCCGACAGAGTCATCTCGGTGATGATATCGCAGCCGCCAACAAACTCACCTTTGACGTAAAGCTGGGGCACAGTGGGCCAGTCGGAATAATCCTTGATCCCCTGACGCACCTCTTCATCGGCCAGAACGTTCACATCCGTGTATTCAACGCCCATGTAGTTCAACACACCAGCCACGCGCGAGGAGAACCCGCATTGCGGCATTTCCTTGGTGCCTTTCATATACAGCACCACATCGTTGGCTTTGACGGTTTGGTCGATCTGGGTCTTAACGTCGGTCATCTTGTTTTTCCTTTTCATCCGCATCTGCGGGGATTGTTCCATCACTGGGCAAACTGGGTGCCCATCCTTCGGTTTCAAGCCGCCGGTGTTCGGCCTGCGCCATTTTCACCGGATCAAGCCCGTATCTCTCAAGGCCGCCCACTTTGCTGAGTTCACCCGGATCTGGACGCATGTCGGCGAGGTTGCGTTTTCTGTTCCGCTTCACATAGGCTTCGATCAGCGCGGCGGCAACTATCAAAGCTGCGATTGCTGATATCCAAACCTGCCATGAACTCATTTTTTGGGAACCATCGCTTTGGCGTAGGCCTGTGGGTCTCTTGTGACCCGAGACACGGTTACATGACCACCGCCGCCTCCCAACACGGTTCCGTGGTCTATCAATTGGTCTCCGTGACCAGGTTTCACGCCCCGAATTTTGTCGGAGCGCGTATTTTTTATTGCCGATCTGACAATAAAGGCGCTGCCGGCAAAGGCAATCAGTCCACAAATGCCGTATATCCAGACGGTTGCACTCACTCAGGTACTTTCGTCGTCAGCGCCAGCGCGTGCAGCTCACCATCTGGGCCATCCATCTTGCCTTTCAGCGCGGCATAAACCGCGCGTTGTTGCTGCACCCGGTTTTTGCCGCGAAAGCTTTCGTCCACCACCATGGCGGACATATGAACACCGTCGTTGCCGCCGACCTGAATATCCGCATCAGGAAAAGCTTCTCGCAGCAGGTGTTCGATTTGATGGGCGCTCATCGGCATGTAGGTAACTCCTGAAGGTCTTTCCAAAGATGTAGAGCGCCTGAACCGGGCGCGCAAGGGCACATGAATGTGCCAAAACGACGAAACCTGCGCTTATTCAGGGCGCAGGTTTCGAGCAAGTTTTATTCAGCCTGATCAGGCGACGGCGTCGGCAAAACTGTTGCGGAAAATGGCCGTCAAGTCTTCCAACGAGGCCTCCGAGCTTCCGATCCTGATCGTATCGCCGGTGAAACGGCCAACCGAGACCAGCGGCACACCTGCCTGACCCGCCGCGATCATCAACGCCTCGGCCTGATCAAAGTTGCACGCGACCAGATACCGCGCCTGATCTTCCCCGAACAGGATTTCCGTCGGTGCATCATCCAGGCACACGCCAACCCCGGCGGCCTCGGCAAGTTCGAAGGCCGCCAGCGCAAGGCCGCCATCACTCAGGTCTGTGCAGGCCTTGATCATTCCACGATTGGCGCGAATGAAATCACCGTTGCGTTTTTCAGCGTCCAGATTCACATGTGGCGCGTCGCCATCTTCTCGGTTGAAGACTTCGGCCAGAAGGGCTGACTGACCCAGATGGCCTTTGGTTTCACCGATCACCAAAGCCACGTGACCCTCGCGCACCTCGTTGCCGATGATTTCATCGCTGTGGTTCAGCAGCCCGACAGCGCCGATTGTGGGGGTGGGCAGGATCGCCTGGCCGTCGGTTTCATTATACAGCGACACGTTGCCGGACACGATCGGCATATCCAGCGCGCCGACTGCGGCGCCGATTCCCTGAATGGCGCCAACAAACTGGCCCATGATTTCGGGCTTTTCCGGGTTGCCGAAGTTCAGGTTGTCGGTGGTAGCCAACGGTTTCGCCCCAACAGCCGTCAGGTTGCGGTAGGCTTCGGCCACCGCCTGTTTGCCGCCTTCAACCGGGTTGGCGCGGACGTAGCGCGGAGTCACGTCAGAGGTAAACGCCAGCACCTTGTCGGTGCCGTGGACGCGCACCATACCCGCGCCCAGGCCCGGTGTCCGGTTTGTATCCGCCATCACCATCGTGTCGTATTGCTCATAAACCCACTGCTTGCCCGCGTAGTTGGGCGACGAAAGTAAGGCGCGCAGGCCGTCAATCGGGTCGATCTGAGGCACTTCGGCCAGTTCCTCGGCTTCGGGCGTCGGCACCCAAGGGCGATCATATTCGGGCGCGGTCGAAGACAGTTTGGACAGGACGAGATCGGCCTTGACCTCACCGTTGTGCATGATCAGGAAGCGGTCTTCGGCAATGGTTTCGCCAACGATTGCGAAATCGAGATCCCATTTTTCGAACACGGCGCGGGCCTCGGCCTCAAGTTCGGGTTTGAGAACCATCAGCATGCGTTCCTGAGATTCGGACAGCATCATTTCATAAGCTGTCATGTTCTCTTCGCGCTGGGGGACGCTTTCCAGATCCAGACGTACGCCCAGACCGCCCTTATCGCCCATCTCAACGGCGGAACAGGTCAGGCCCGCAGCACCCATGTCTTGAATCGAGATCACGGCACCGGTCTGCATCAGCTCAAGCGTTGCTTCCATCAGGCGTTTCTCGGTGAAGGGATCACCCACCTGAACAGTAGGGCGTTTTTCCTCGATGGTGTCGTCAAACTCGGCCGAGGCCATCGTCGCGCCGCCGACACCGTCGCGTCCGGTCTTGGCACCCAGATAAACCACAGGCATGCCCACGCCCGACGCGGCAGAGTAGAAAATCTTGTCACTGTCGGCCAAACCGGCGGCAAAGGCGTTCACAAGGCAGTTGCCGTTGTAAGCCGGGTGAAAGCGGACCTCGCCCCCAACGCAAGGCACACCGAAACAGTTGCCATAGCCGCCAATGCCTTCGACCACGCCGTTAACCAACTGGCGGGTTTTGTGGTGGCCGGGTTCACCGAAGGACAGCGCGTTCATCGAAGCGATCGGGCGCGCACCCATGGTGAACACGTCCCGAAGGATGCCGCCGACACCCGTTGCCGCGCCTTGATAGGGCTCGATGTAAGACGGGTGATTGTGACTTTCCATCTTGAAAACAACGGCCTGACCGTCGCCGATATCCACGACACCGGCATTCTCGCCCGGTCCGCAAATGACCTGAGGTCCCGAGGTCGGAAGAGTGCGCAACCACTTCTTCGACGACTTGTAAGAACAATGTTCGTTCCACATAGCCGAGAAAATGCCAAGCTCGGTAAAGGTCGGTTCACGCCCGATGATCTCGAGGATCATGTCGTATTCCTCGGGCTTGAGCCCATGTGCGGCAATCAGATCGGGTGTGATGGCGGGCTCTTGCATCTTCTGTCCTGTGTCCAAGTGGGCCGAGATTGCGCGCCTTGTAGGGCAAGCACGCGCGTGTGGAAAGGGTCAAGTCGGCGCAGGTCGCGTCTTTCAAAGAAAAACGGAACCGGCTTCACGGCCGGTTCCGAAAAACCGCACAGCAGTCCTGTTGCAAATCGCAGACGTAAACCCCGAAGGTTACGCCGATCCCTGGTCTTTGTTGACCTCGGCAGCAGCTGCGGCGCCAACAGCAGTCTTCTGCTCGGGCGTCAGATGCTCGACCTCTTCCAGTCCGGGAATTGCAACGCGCACCTCGCGGCGGGCAAAGTCGATGCCGTTGGCCTTGAACTCGGCCTTGACCTTGTTGAAGATTTCCTTGCGCAAGGTGAACTGCTTGCCGGGCTTTGCCATGAATTTACCGCGAATGATCATGCCCACATCGTCGAAGTCGAACACACCCTGAGACTTGAAGGGTTGCAGGAAGCCTTCTTTGTGGGTTTCGTCCTCCATCATTTCGGCCCCGATCTTCTTGAAGATTTTCTTGACCTTGTTGGGATCGGTATCGAAGGGCACGGTGAACTTCAGCTTCATGATCACCCAGTCACGGCTGTAATTCGTCAGCTTCTGGATTTCACCATAAGGGATTGTGTGCACAGGCCCCCTGTGATGACGCAGTTGCATTGAACGGATCGAGATTTTTTCGACCGTTCCGGTGGTTCCGCCCACATCGACATATTCGCCGACGCGGAAGGCATCATCGACCAGAAAGAAAACACCACCGACGATATCCGCCACCAGTTTCTGAGCACCAAAGCCGATGGCCAGACCCAGAACACCGGCACCGGCCAGAAGCGGTGTGATGTTGATACCCAGCGCACCCAAGGCCAGCAGGCCAAAGATTACCGAAATTGTGACTTGGGCCGTAATCCGCATCAGCGGCAGAACCGTCGCCAGACGAGAGCCCCCGGCACCGCCGCCTTCACCGCCGGCTTCCTCGTCGACTGCTTCAGCTGCGGTCTGTTCCTTGGCCAGCCTGCGGTTGATCCATAGTGAAACAACCTCGTTCAGGATGTAGCCGACCGCAATGATCAGAAGGAATTCAATGACAGCGCCGCCAACTTCGGCACTGACACCGGCCGAGGCGACATTGCGCAGGTCAAGATGCCACGTGCGGGCGATCATGAAAACCACGACCAAACCCGCAATAACCCGCCCAATCCGGATATAGCTGCGCTTGGCCGCGCGATGAGCGCGTTCGGCCAGCGGGCCTTCTCCTGACATTGGTGGCTGCAAGTGGCGCACCAGCCCGCGGATCAAAGTGTCGAGGGCAGGGGCAATCAGCAACCAGAACATGGTTGTGAAATGCGCACCACCTCCAAGCAATCTGAGCGTCGATGGATCGCGTTGTGCGACCAGGAATTCGACCAGCAGCCATATTGTCACCGAAACGCCAATGGCGAAGTAGGGGTAATAATGCGCGACTTCTTCATCGAATTTTGTGCGGTCCGGGTCTGTTCCCAGCATCATCTGAGACAACCCGTCGCGCGCGGTCCAAGCGATGACGGCGATATAGACATGGATTGCCGCATTCAGCCAGAAGGCGATGCGTGTGTCGTCCCCTGTGATACCATTTAGGGCGTTGAATCGCACAACAAACAGTGTGAACCCGATCAGGATCAACAGCCCGATCAGATTGCGATGCAGATACTTTGCCCAATGGTCGTCAATACTCACCAACCGATATTTGGGCTTCTCCGGTGCCAGAACAAAACGTGAGGCCGCAGCCCCCAGGCGCGGAATCCAGATCAGATAGAAAACAAACGGAGCGGCATAAGTGATCTGTTCGGGTGTCAAAAGCCCTCGACCAATCGCGCGAATGACAACATAGAACACGATCAGCCCGGCAATTTCGCGACAGAACCTGCGGAACAGGTAACTGATGGCGCCCCTGAGATCGGCCTCATCCCCAACTTCGGTCGCTTCATGCCAGCGACGGGTCAGGAAAATGAATAGTTTCTCGGCTATGAAACCCGCAATCAACACAGAAAGAATAAGCCCAAACAGGGTAAGGACGCCGGACGTTCCAAACGTGTCGCTGAAATTGCCAAACGCAGTTATCTGTGCCGTGACAATATTGGGAAGCGTGGTCAGAACATGTGTCCAGGACGAGACCATCTCGGCCCATATCTCACTGATTTCGGTCAGCGGGTCTTCCACGTTCGCCTTCTCGGCAGCCTGCTTTTCGGCGACTGCATCAAGGCGCTCTAACAGAATGGCGCGCACCTGGTCATCTGACATGCGGGCAACCAGACCATCGACCTGGTCAGGTGTTAGATCGTCCGGAATGGTCACTGAAGAAGTTGAGCCGGTGTCTTGCGCATAAAGCGGAACCGCCAAAAATAAAGTGCAGACAATCGCCAACATAAGGCGGAATGGGTGGAACATGGATTTTCCCTCGAACACGAAATTATCTCGTTTTTTTTGGGATCATATGCCTATGCGTGTATTTTTCCCAGAGCTTTCGCTGACTTGATGCAATGCCTAGAGCAAAAAAAAGGCCGAGCAATAAGCTCGGCCGTAGTCCAACAGGGAGGTATGAAGATGATGAGCGTTTCAGCATCACCGCCTTCGAGTGCTCATTTAGGGGTCAGTTTATAAACGTTCAAGGAATTTAACCCTGAAATGTCCTCATGCCCGCTATGCTATTTGTGCATAGCTAAAGTTTTCCCATCTTTTTCAGTTGTTTGCGCTGTGCGATGATCTCGTCCTGCACAAAATCGCGGAACGCCCCGACACGTTTGGAGTGTCGGAGTTCTTCGGGATAAGCCAGATAGACCGGCACGTCAGCGGTTTCGACATCCGACAGAACCGGCACAAGATGCGGGAAATCCTGCGTGACGTAATCTGGCAGAACCCCAATCCCGAGATTGTGCAACACTCCCTGAAGGACGCCGAAGTAGTTGTTTACCGTCAACAGGGATGCGGGATTGTAGGTCATAAGGTGGCGAACCATAGCCGCGCTGGCGCCCACCTGGGGTGCCGCGGGTGTTTGACAGATCAGCCGGTGATTTTGGATATCCTCCAGAGATTTCAGCATTCCGCCATGGGCTTCGATGTAGTTGTGCGTCGCGTAAAGCGCCATCTGAACCGTCATCAGGCGTTTTCGCACAAGATCTGCCTGGCTGGGTTCCTTCATGCGAATGGCGACATCCGCTTCTCGCATGGGAAGGTCCAGAACTCGTTCTTCCAGCATCAGGTCGATGTTCAGATCAGGATATTGCTCATAAAGCTTGGGTAGGCGCGGGGCGAGCCACAGTGTGCCGAACCCAAAGGTCGTCGTGACCCGAAGAACGCCAAAGACCTCTTCTTCACTGTCGCGAATGCGTGCGGCAGCTGCGTCCAGCCGTTTTGACATGGCGGATGTGGCGTCGAACAACAATTCACCCTGTTCGGTGAGAATCAGCCCCCGGGCGTGACGGTGAAAAAGGGTGGCATCCAATGACTCTTCCAGCGCACGGATCTGTCTGCTCACGGCGGATTGAGACAAATTGAGCTTGTCCCCGGCATGTGTGAGGCTGCCTGCATCGGCCACCGCGTGAAATATTCTAAGCTTGTCCCAATCCATCGCCGCAACTTTCGTTATCTTTTCGAACGCCTATATGAAACAGGTAACAAGTTCTACAATCAAAGGCCGAAATCGTTACGGTTCAGTGCATAAAACCTATACAGGTCAGAAATTATGACCTAAAATGCGCTGAGTACATGCACACTGATCTGGCGAGGGGAGACGTCTGATGAGTCAGCCACAGATTACGTTAAACGACCGGTTCGATCTTGAGAAAAGCCCCGTTCTTCTGAACGGAACACAGGCACTTGTCCGGTTGATGCTGATGCAAAAGGCCAGAGACCGGCAGGCGGGACTGAACACTGCGGGGCTGGTGACTGGATATCGTGGCTCGCCACTTGGCGCTGTTGATCAGCAGATGATGCGGGCGCAAAGGCAGTTGTCCCAAAGCGATGTCACGTTTCAGTTCGGATTGAACGAAGATCTGGCAGCAACGGCGCTGTGGGGCAGCCAACAGGCCGGCTTGCGCGGCGACGGCAAGTTCGATGGGGTTTTTGGGCTTTGGTACGGCAAGGGGCCGGGCGTAGACCGGTCCGGTGATGTCATGCGCCACGCGAATATGGCCGGAACCGCCAAGCATGGCGGTGTGCTTATGGCGATGGGTGATGACCATACCGGCGAAAGCTCGACCGTGTTGCATCAGTCCGAATGGTCACTGGTAGATATGTATATGCCTGTCGTCAGCCCGGCGGGTGTGCAGGAAATCCTCGACTACGGAGTTTACGGCTTTGCGCTCAGCCGTTTTGCTGGGGTTTGGGTCGGGCTAAAGACCATGAAGGACACAATCGAGGTTACCTCGGTTGTGGATGGTCGCCCCGACCGAATGCAGGTCGTCGTACCTGATTTCGATATGCCGGAAGGCGGTTTGAATATCCGCCTTGGGGACACGCCGCACCTGCAAGAAACGCGCGTCATCGATTACAAAAGGTTTGCAGCCGAGACGTTTTCGCATGCCAACAAGCTGGACAAGCGGATATGGGGCAAACCGGGTGCAAAGATCGGATTTGTTGCGGCGGGCAAGAACTGGCTGGACCTGACCCATGCGCTGTCGCTTTTGAATATCAATGAATCCGAAGCCGAACGGCTGGGGATCACGACCTACAAGGTGGGGCAGACCTTCCCGCTGGACATGGTCGGGTTCCACGACTGGGCCGAAGGGCTGGACCTGATCGTGATTGTCGAGGAAAAGCGCAAACTAATCGAGGTTCAGGTCAAAGAGGCTATCTTTGACGACCGTCGCGGCCGCCGGGTATATGGCTGGTACAAAGGCGGTGCCGGTACGTTGCACCGCGATGAACTGTTCCCGACCCGTGGCGCGCTGGACCCGATCATGATTGCTGAAAAGCTGGGTGAGATCCTGATCGAAGAAGGGCGTGAAACCGAAGGTATTCGGGCCGGGCTGGCCTCTTTGTCCGAGGCGCGCCGGGCCGACAACGCACAGGAAATCGCAACGCGGCTTCCGTACTTCTGCTCGGGCTGCCCGCATAACAGTTCGACCAAAGTCCCGGATGGCAGCCGTGCCTATGCAGGGATCGGTTGTCATTACATGGTCCAGTGGATGGACCGGAACACCACGGGCTTTACCCAGATGGGCGGTGAAGGCGCGAACTGGATCGGTGAGGCCCCGTTTTCGACCACCGAACACGTGTTCCAGAACCTTGGCGATGGCACCTATAACCACTCGGGCGTTCAGGCGATCCGCGCGGCGTTGTCTGCGGGCACGAACATCACCTTCAAGATCCTGTTTAACGATGCCGTCGCCATGACGGGCGGGCAGGAGAATGAAGGCGATCTGACCGCAGAACGGATCGTTGCCGAAGTCAAAGCCATGGGTGTCCGTGAGGTTGCTCTGGTCTATGACGAAAAGGAAGACGTGAACTTCAAGGCTCTGCCGTCGAGTGTTCAGACGTTCGAGCGTGCGGAACTGATGCAGGTGCAGGAGAAGTTCCGCGAGATCGAGGGTGTTTCGGTCATTGTCTACGTTCAGACCTGTGCGGCCGAGAAGCGCCGCCGCCGCAAACGCGGCACGTTCCCGGACCCGGACAAGCGCGTCTTCATCAATACCGATGTTTGCGAGGGCTGCGGCGATTGCGGGGTGCAATCGAACTGTGTGTCGATCGTTCCCAAAGAAACAGAACTCGGGCGCAAGCGCGCCATCGATCAGTCAAGCTGCAACAAGGATTATTCCTGCCTGAACGGCTTTTGCCCGTCCTTCGTTACGCTTGAGGGGGCGAAGATCCGCAAAGAGGCAACAACCGAAATCGACTTGCCCGACCTGCCGATGCCGGTGCTGCCCAAAATCAGCGGTACGCATAACGTGGTGATCACGGGTGTCGGGGGAACCGGTGTTGTCACGCTGGGTGCGATCCTTGCGCAAGCTGCCCAGATTGACGGCAAAGGCGCGGGCATGATGGAAATGGCGGGCTTGGCGCAGAAGGGCGGCGCGGTCCACATCCATTGCCGTCTGGCCAACGCACCCGAAGACATCAGCGCCATCCGTGTCGCAACCGGCGAAGCCCATGCGCTGATCGGCGGTGATCTGGTGGTATCCGCCGGAGCCAAAACATTGGGCCTGACCCGCACTGGCCGTACAGGCGCCGTTGTGAACAGCCATGAGACGGTTACAGGCGACTTTACGCGCAATACCGAGTTCCGCATTCCCGCCGATCAATTGGAACTGGCTCTTCAAGCACGACTGAAAGAAGATGTCTCGCTGTTTGACGCGACCGAGTTGGCACGCGCCGTGATGGGCGACTCGATCTATTCCAACATGATGATTTTTGGCGCAGCGTGGCAGCGCGGGTTGTTGCCCGTCAGCCATCAGGCGATCTTTGATGCCATCGAATTGAACGGAACTACGATTGAACGGAACAAGCGTGCGTTTGATATCGGGCGTTGGGCGGTTCTTCATCCGGCAGAGGTACAGTCCATTCTGTCCCCGACCGTAACCGAGATGCCCAAATCGCTGGATCAGAAGATCGAATTCCGCGCAAGCCACCTGACCGACTACCAAAGTGTGCGGCTGGCCAAGCGGTATCGCAAGCTGGTCGACAGTGTTGAGGATGCGGATATCCGCGAAGCGGTGGCAAAAGGTTATCACAAGCTGTTGTCCTACAAGGATGAATACGAAGTCGCGCGCCTTCTTCTGACAAGCCGTGACAAAGCGGCCGCCGAGTTCGATGGCGATTTCAAGATGACATTCCATCTGGCCCCGCCCTTTTTGGGGGGATCGGGCAGCAACGGCAGACCGCGCAAACGTGCTTTCGGGGAGTCGGTCATTGGCCCATTGAAGCTTTTGACCCGGTTGAAGGCGCTGCGCGGTACGCCGCTGGATATATTTGGCTATTCGTCGGAACGCAGGATGGAGCGTGCGTTGATCCGTCAGTATGAAAAGGACATGCGCGAAGTTCTACCGCTTGTGTCGCAGACCACACGCGATGCGATTGCCGCCCTGGCCCGTTTGCCGCTGGATATCCGTGGGTTTGGCCCCGTATTGCGCGAGAACGAGGCCAAAGCAGCCAAGCGGCGCGAGGAATTGCTGGCCGTCATTCGCGGCGGAGGGGCAGGGTTGCAGGCCGCGGCAGAATAAAACGTCACAAGCGTGTCACGATAGCTAGGCAAAATTGTTACTTGCACTTATTTTGCAGGCAGCAAACCGGAGACCCATATGCCTTCTCGTCGTCATGCCGTTCGCGACATTTCCTACGCGCATTCCGCTGAAACCAAAGGCGGGCGGATGGTCATCAAGCTGATGGAGAACACGACGGGCCGTATGCGCCTGATCAAACGCGCGGACGGGTACGAGAAAGACGTTGCCAATGGGCGCGACTTTTGGGCCGTAATGGTTGACCGCTATGGGCTGACACTGGACGTGGTAGGGGGATCGCTTTCGAATATTCCGAAAGACGGCCCTCTGATCCTGATTGCCAATCATCCCTACGGAATTCTGGATGGCCTGATGATGGGACATATCCTGTCCGAGACACGGGGTGATTTCCGCATTCTGGCCCATCGGGTGTTTCGCAAGGCCGAAGACCTGAATCGCATCATTTTGCCAATTTCGTTTGATGAAACGAAAGAGGCGATGCAACTGAACCTTGAGACCCGCAAAACCGCGCTCAGCTATCTGGGCGAAGGCGGCGCGATCGGCATTTTTCCCGGCGGGACGGTCAGCACCGGGGTTAAGCCGTTTTCCCACCCCATGGATCCGGGTTGGCGCGGGTTTACCGCGCGGATGGTGGCCAAATCGAATGCCACGGTTGTTCCGGTTTTCTTTGATGGCCACACGTCTCGTCTGTTTCAGATCGCCAGCCATCTGCACAGTACTTTGCGCATGGGCCTGCTGATTAAAGAGTTCAAGAAACGCGTTGATACATCGGTGAAAGTCGTGATCGGAGAGCCGATACGCCGTGACATTCTGGACCCGCTCAGCAAGGATACGCGCAAGATGATGGATTTCCTGCGCAAAGCCACGTATGAGCTGTCTCCAACGCCGTTGAAGTCTTATGATTACGGCTATGAGTTTGAGGAACGGCATCGCGCCTGAAGGATCTAATGGCAGTAGGTATCTTCGATTCCGGTTTGGGCGGTCTGACCGTCCTGAGTGCCGCGCAGCAACGTCTGCCGGACGTTGATTTCCTGTATTTTGCAGATAGTGCACACGCGCCATACGGTGTGCGTGATGCCGAGGATATCTATCAACTGACCCGCAAGGCGGTTCAGGATCTGTGGTCGCGTGGCTGCAATCTGGTGATTCTGGCCTGCAACACGGCCAGCGCCGCAGCGTTGCGGCGCATGCAGGAAGAGGGCGTGCCCAGCGGCAAACGCGTTCTTGGCGTTTTTGTCCCGTTGATCGAAGCGCTGACCGAACGGCAATGGGGTGACAATTCTCCGCCGCGCGAAGTGGCCGTCAAACATGTGGCATTGTTTGCAACGCCTGCCACGGTATCCAGTCGGGCTTTTCAGCGTGAATTGGCCTTTCGGGCCATCGGTGTGGATGTCGAGGCACAGGCCTGTGGCGGCGTTGTGGATGCCATAGAAGATGGCGACATGATCCTGGCCGAAGCCTTGGTGCGCAGCCATGTGGATGCGCTCAAGCGCAAAATGCCGGAACCTCAGGCCGCTATTCTGGGCTGCACGCATTACCCGTTGATGGCCGAAGCATTTCAGGCGGCGTTGGGTGAAGATGTGCAGGTTTACAGCCAGGGTGCGCTTGTTGCTGACAGTCTGGCAGATTACCTGCAACGTCACCCCACCATGTTGGGCGACGGCCCAAGTGGTTTCCTGACAACAGGCAAACCCAATGTTGTCAGCGACCGGGCGACGCAGTTCCTCCGACGACAAATCACGTTCCAGGCTGCCTGACTTAGGTCAAGGACGCAGCCGCTCTGCTTCCCTTATTTCAAGGCCGTCGCATCGGCGGTCGAAACATGTGACACCCAAGTGAAAGAGGTCTGACATGACCCATAAAATCGCAATTCTTGGCGCTTCGGGCTATACCGGCGCTGAACTGGTGCGGCTGATCGCCGAGCACCCGAGCATGGATATCGTCGCGCTGGCTGCCGAACGTAAGGCTGGCATGCCAATGGCGCAGGTTTTCCCGCATCTGCGCCACATGGATCTGCCGGATTTGTGCAAAATCTCCGAGATCGACTTTGCGCAGGTCGACCTGTGTTTTTGTGCCTTGCCGCACAAAACCAGTCAGGAAGTGATCCGGGACTTGCCGAAAGACCTGAAAATCATTGACCTGTCCGCAGACTTCCGGCTGGCAGACCCCGACGAGTACGAAAAATGGTACGGCAATCCGCATATCGCGCTAAAACAGCAGGAAGAGGCGATTTATGGTCTCACCGAGTTCTACCGCGAAGACATCAAGGCGGCACGGCTTGTTGCAGGTACCGGGTGCAATGCGGCGACCGGGCAATATGTTCTGCGGCCACTGATATCTGCCGGGGTCATTGATCTGGACGATATCGTTCTTGATCTGAAATGCGCCGTATCAGGGGCAGGGCGGTCACTGAAGGAAAACCTGCTGCACGCTGAACTGAGCGAAGGCAGCAATGCCTATTCCGTCGGTGGGACACACAGGCATCTTGGCGAGTTCGATCAGGAGTTTTCGAAACTTGCCGGTCGGGCTGTGCATGTGCAGTTCACGCCCCACCTTATCCCTGCAAACAGGGGTATTCTGGCCACAACCTATGTGAAGGGTGACCCGCACAGCATCTACGAAACGCTTGCCAAAGCCTACGCGGACGAGCCGTTCATCCAGATGTTGCCGATGGGTGAGACTCCTTCGACCCACCATGTGCGGGGGTCGAATTTCTGTCACATCGGTGTTGTGGCCGACCGGATTGAGCGGCGCGCAATTGTGATTGCGGCGCTGGATAACCTGACAAAAGGTAGCAGTGGGCAAGCCTTGCAGAACGCGAACCTGATGTTAGGTGAAGATGAAACTCTGGGCCTGATGATGGCCCCGCTTTTCCCGTGAGGATGGTATGAAAACGCTCAAGAAACGTCGGCGTGTACAAGTCATTCTGGTGGCAGTTGTTGCCTTGGTGGCGGCAACTGCGTTGATTGGTTGGGCATTGCAGGACGGGATCAACTTTTTCCGCTCGCCCAGCGAGGTGATTGCAGAGCCGCCGAAACCGACCGAAGTGTTTCGGATTGGCGGCTTGGTCGAAGAAGGCTCGATCATCCGCGGACAGGGCGAAACCATCCGTTTTGTTGTAACGGATGGCGGCGAAAGCGTTCCGGTCTCGTTCACAGGTGTTCTACCTGACCTTTTCTCGGAAAATCAGGGAATGATCGGCACGGGAAGTTACGTGAACGGCGTCTTTGAAGCGACTGAAATTCTTGCCAAACATGATGAGACCTACATGCCGAAAGAGGTCATGGACGCTCTGAAAGAGCAAGGTGTCTATAAAGGCGCGGAAGAAAGCTGAAGCCGTTTGAATCTGTTACGGAGCGTTGCGTGCATGGTGCATACAGCGCTCCGTTTCGTTTTAAATCATTAATATCTGTCGGAAACGGTGTGGCCACCTAACGTTACGAGGGTGGTATGCAAACGGTTCGGCAAA
The DNA here is from genome assembly GCF_059613825.1 of Ruegeria sp. SATB027. Taxonomy (NCBI): domain Bacteria; kingdom Pseudomonadati; phylum Pseudomonadota; class Alphaproteobacteria; order Rhodobacterales; family Roseobacteraceae; genus Ruegeria; species Ruegeria sp. SATB027. The sequence goes on along the minus strand of NZ_JBXWTH010000017.1, from coordinate 305,457 downwards.
TTGCCAAAGAGATTGTGGCCCGTGAAGGGGGCTTTGTTGATGACCCCGACGATCCGGGCGGGGCAACCAAGTTCGGGGTCACGATTCACACCCTGCGCAGGCTGGGTTTGGATCTGACTGGCGACGGCCGGGTTGACGAGGCGGATGTGCGCGCAGTGTCCCCTCGGCAAGCGGTCGACATCTTTGTGCAGCACTATTTCGACAAGCCGCACATTGCGGAGCTTCCCGAAATCCTGCATGCTTCGGTTTTCGACATGTATGTGAATGCCGGTGCGCAGGCGGTCAAGATCCTTCAGCGGCTGCTACAGGAAATGGGGTTTAACGTCACCACCGACGGCGTGATAGGCCCGCAAACCGTGGCGGCCTGCCAAAGCGCGGCGCAGCCAGAGCCCGACGTCCTGCGCGACGCCTACGGGATTGCGCGGCGAAACTACTATTTTCGCCTTGCTGATCGACGGCCTGCATCCAGAAAATACGCGCGCAACCGTTCAGGCGGCAAAGGTGGCTGGATAATACGGGCCGAAGAGTTTCTGTCGCCGCGTTATCATCTTTCGGACAGCGAATTTAACAGAAGGATCGCGGCATGGGGCTGATTTCAGGTGTGCTGGCGCTTTTGTTTGGTAACGGGCGCAACGTCTTACAGGAAACCGCAGAACTCTATCGTGAAAACACCGAAGCAAGCGCAGTACGCGCCAATGAGATTCAAACTCAGGCCATGGTGCAGTTCGGTAGCGAATTTCAAGCACCTCAAAAGGGGCTGTTTGACCGTGTCATGGACGGCGTGAACAGGTTACCGCGCCCGGCGCTGGCATTGGGAACGCTTGGCTTGTTTGTTGCCGCCATGGTCGACCCAATATGGTTTGCCGCACGGATGCAGGGCATAGCCTTGGTCCCAGAGCCGCTGTGGTGGTTGCTGGGCGTGATCGTATCGTTTTACTTTGGCGCGCGTCACCAAAGTAAAATGCAGGATTTTCAGAGGGATATCCGCTCAACCATGACGCAACTGCCAACGGTCATGAGCAATATCGAGGCCTTGCGCACGATGCAGAGCGACAGCCCGGGAGTTGCTGATCCCGGTCCGGATGCTGTGCTGAACAGCGATGTCATACGTCCCGAGGAAAACCAGGCGCTGAACGATTGGCGAAAGCTACGCGGTATCTGACCCGCGACACTTTGTGCGTGCAGAACAAGCTAAAGGTCATGGCCCCCGGTTCCGCACCGGCGTATATTCCGGGGCATGATTACAGAGCTTGGCCACTTCACCCTGATCCTCGCGTTCTTTGTCGCAATCGTGCAAAGCGTTGTTCCCCTGATCGGCGCCTCAAAACGCTGGACCGGCTGGATGGGCTTTGCAGAGCCCGCCGCGATCGTCCAGTTCCTGCTGACAGCGTTTGCATTTGGTGCATTGATCTGGGCGTTTGTAACGTCTGACTTCTCCCTCAGGATTGTGGTCGAGAATAGCCACACGGCAAAGCCGATGCTGTACAAGATCAGTGGAACATGGGGCAACCACGAAGGATCTATGCTGCTGTGGGTGCTGATCGTCACCCTGTTTGGTGCGATGGCGGCCTTCTTTGGTGGTGGCTTGCCACCGACACTCAAAGCCCGTGTTCTGGCCGTTCAATCGGCTATTGCCGTGGCGTTTTTCGGTTTTATCCTGTTCACGTCGAACCCGTTTGACCGGCTTGCCATCGCGCCGTTTGACGGGCGCGACCTGAACCCGCTGCTGCAAGACCCCGGGCTGGCCTTCCACCCACCGTTTCTGTACCTCGGCTATGTCGGGCTGAGCATGGCATTCAGCTTTGCGATTGCTGCCCTGATCGAAGGGCGTATTGATGCGGCCTGGGGCCGATGGGTACGCCCCTGGACGCTGGCGGCCTGGGTTTTCCTGACTATCGGTATCGCGCTGGGATCCTGGTGGGCCTATTACGAACTGGGCTGGGGCGGCTTCTGGTTCTGGGACCCGGTCGAAAACGCGTCCTTCATGCCCTGGCTGCTGGCGGCGGCGCTGTTGCACTCGGCAATTGTTGTGGAAAAACGCGAAGCATTGAAAAGCTGGACCATTCTGCTGGCAATCATCGCGTTTGGATTTTCCCTCATCGGCACGTTTATCGTGCGTTCGGGGCTGCTGACCTCGGTTCACGCCTTTGCCAATGATCCGGAACGCGGTGTGTTCATCCTGATCATTCTGGTCTTCTTCATCGGCGGCGCGCTTACCTTGTTTGCCGCACGCGCGCAAGCGATGGAGGCCAAGGGCGTTTTTGGCATGGTCAGCCGCGAAAGCGCGCTGATCGTGAACAATGTCCTTCTGGCGGTCAGTTGCTTCGTCGTTTTTGTCGGGACGATGTGGCCGATGGTGGCCGAGATGATGTTTGACCGCAAACTTTCGGTTGGGGCACCGTTTTTCAACGCGGCGTTTTCTCCGTTCATGGTTTTGCTGGGGCTTATCCTGCCAATCGGGGCGATGCTGCCGTGGAAACGCGGTCGGCTGGGCAAAACGGCCTGGTCCCTGCGCTATGCCTTTGGTCTGGCGCTGGCGATTGCGCTGTTGGTTTGGGCAATGCAGACCGGCCGCAGCGCGTTAGGACCCGTAGGCTTGTTCCTGGGGGCTTGGATCACATTCGGTGCCGCCATTGATTTGTGGAGCCGGACAGGCCGCAATGGCAGCTTCATACGTCTGATCCGACTTCCGGGCGCCGATTGGGGTAAGGCAGTTGCCCATACCGGCCTTGGGGTGACGATCTTTGCGATTGCCGGTCTGACCGCGTGGGAGGCGGAAGATATCCGTGTAGCGCAACTGAACCAGCCGTTCGAAGTGGGTCAGTTTACACTGACATTGCAGGACGTGCGACGGGTACAGGGGCCGAACTATTTTTCAACCACGGCTGATGTTCTGGTCGAAAAGGGCGGTCGCGTCATCGGAACGCTGCATCCCGAGAAACGGGATTATCCCGTTGCGCGCATGCCGACAACCGAGGCCGCGATTGACTATCGTTTTCTTGGTGATCTTTACGTCGTCATCGGGGATCAGCAGGCAGATGGCGGCTGGGTCATGCGCACCTATATCAAGCCTTTGGCGAACTGGATCTGGGGTGGATGTATCCTGATGGCGCTCGGTGGTGTCCTCAGCCTGAGCGACAGGCGGTTCCGTGTCGCCGCAGGTGCGCGCAAATCCCCCGCTGGCGGAGTACCTGCGGAATGAGACGCCTTGTACTGATCCTGCTGCTGCTGGCAGCCCCGGTGTTTGCGGTACAACCTGATGAAGTTCTGGACGACCCTGTTCTGGAGCAGCGGGCGCGCGACCTGAGTGTCGGGTTGCGATGCCTGGTGTGTCGCAATGAAAGCATTGACGAAAGCAACGCTGAACTGGCACGCGATCTGCGCTTGCTTTTGCGTGAACGCCTGGTTGCGGGTGACAGCGACGAAGAGGCTGTCGCGTTTATCGTTGACCGCTACGGCGAATATGTCTTGCTCAAGCCCACCACCAGCGGTTCGAATCTGCTGTTGTGGCTTGCCGGGCCAATCATGTTGCTGATCGCTACCGCAGTCGGGTTGAACTTTCTTCGCACACGCGCCAGGGCGCAGGTTTCAGGTGAAACCGAAGCTCTAAGCGCAGAAGAACAGGAACGCCTTCGCCAAATTCTTGAAGACTGACGTTTGGTTCTGCTTTTCCCAACCAGCCCGGACAAGTAAACGTGCTTAAACACGTGGCGCGAAGGAAAAAGTCTTCATGAATTACGAAACGGTTCTATTGGACATATCGGACGGTCTGGCGGTTCTGACCCTGAACAGACCGGACAAGATGAACGCGCTGACCACTCGGATGCGGGCAGAGATTACCCACGCGATGAAAGACGCCGCGGTTAAAGCGCGTTGTATCGTTATCACCGGGGCAGGTCCGGCGTTTTGTTCCGGGCAGGATCTGGGCGATGCATCATCGACCGGCAAGATCGATCTGGAACGATCATTGCGCGACGAATACGAGCCGATGCTGGAAACCATCCACAGCTGTCCGGTTCCGACGATCGCTGCTGTAAACGGACCTGCTGCGGGGGCAGGGGCCAACCTTGCGCTGTGTGCGGATGTGGTTATTGCAACGGAAAGTGCGTATTTCCTACAGGCGTTTGCACGTATCGGCTTGCTGCCCGATGCCGGGGGCACCTGGTTCATGCCGCGCCAGATGGGCTTGGCCAAAGCGATGGGGGCCGCCTTGTTTGCTGACAAGATCAGCGCCCGGCAGGCCGAAGAATGGGGCATGATCTGGGAAGCTGTGCCCGATGATACGTTTGCCGCACATTGGCACAAAAGGGCAGAATATCTGGCCAAAGGTCCAACCGCAGCCTATGGCGCGATCAAACGTGCCATTCGCGGGACCTACGAAAACACATTGCAGCAGCAGCTTGCGACCGAGGCGCATCTTCAAGGCGAATGTGGCCGGTCGCGGGATTTTGCTGAAGGTGTAGTGGCGTTCATGGAAAAACGCCCTCCGAAATTCGAAGGGCGTTGATAAGCGTTAGGCGCGGCGGCGGCGACGCGTGCGGCGTTCGGGGCCCGCGTCGTCCTCGGTTCCGTCCGAAGCCGACGAAAACGGCCCCAGTGCCTCGGTGATCTGATCCAGTGTCGGGCGCTCGCCGCGCGAAGTGGTATCCAGCGCTTCGCGCATTTTGCGCAGATGATCGGGCATGGTGCCGCAGCACCCGCCAATGATTGTGGCGCCCGAATCCCGCGCCATGGCAGCATACCGACCCATCAGTTCGGGTGTCCCGTCATAGTGGATATGGCCATCCACGTATTTCGGAATGCCCGCATTGCCCTTTGAGATCAGCGGGCGCTCGGTGCCTTGCGCAGCAAAACCCAGAACCGTGCGCAGGATATCCGACGCGCCGGTACCACAATTGGCCCCAAAAGCGATCGGTGGGTTTGGCAAGGTTTCAACCAAAAGCGCAAGATCGGCCGAGGTGACACCCATCATTGTGCGCCCGGCCGTGTCAAAGCTCATCGTGCCGCACCAGGGCATGTCGGCCAGTGCAAAGGCCTCGGCTGCCGCGCGGAACTCCTCGGGCGCGCTGATGGTTTCTACCCAAAGAACGTCAACCCCGCCTGCTTTCAAAGCCTCGGCCTGTTCATGAAACATTTCAACCGCTTCGGAATGCGACAGGCTGCCGACCGGCTCCATAATCTCGCCGGTGGGTCCAACCGATCCGGCCACGACAACAGGGCGCCCGGCTTTGTCTGCGACTTCACGTCCAAGTTCTGCGCCGATACGGTTCAGCTCGCCCACGCGGTTCTGCGCATCATGCAGTTTCAGACGCGCCGCAGTGCCTCCAAACGTATTGGTCAGAAACAGGTCGCTGCCCGCATCGACTGACCCCTGATACAGCGCCCTGATCTTGTCCGGAGCATCCACGTTCCACAGCTCAGGCGCATCACCTGATTGCAGACCCATGTTAAATAAGTTGGTTCCCGTTGCACCGTCCGCAAGGATGGCGTCTTTGGTGTCCAGAAGTTTGCTCAGCGCGTTTGTCATAGGGTTATTCCAGAAAAAGCGTAAAAACGCTGCAAAAAAACAGAGACGCCCCATGTCTCACGACCAGGGCGTCAAATCAAATTCATAAAACTCATGAAGATCATGAGTTTTGCATTTCAGGCAATCAATGTTCGCCTTCCGCCATCACCTGTTCTTTGGCCTCAACCAGAAGCTCGGCCATTTTCGAACGGATCGTGGCTTCATCTGCAAGATCACCCAAGTAGGCTTTGACTGCCTCGACAACATCGTCCTCGCCGACATGCTGCAGGTCGGTATGAACCAGTTCCTGTCCGTATTTCCGTGCCTGTTCAACAGTTTCGCCCTTCAGCGCAGACGCCCAGACAGCCATAAAGCGGTTGCGGCGCATCCGTGCGATGAATTGCATCTTTTCGTCATGGGCGAATTTGCTTTCAAACGCGGCTTCACGTTCGTCGAATGTGGTCATTGGTTGGGGACCCCTTGGATTACCGTTTCTCACTGATGATATGACAATAGGACACTCTGGGTGCAAGGTATTTGCGCTGCGTCAAAGGCCCTCGGGGCTGCGAACTTGCGGGAACGCAGGGCTTGCACTATGAGGACGCCAACGTGAAGGGACTCATTCCCTTTCGCCAGTCTGGAAAGGTCGCTTATGGCGCGTCGCAAGAAAATCTACGAAGGCAAGGCCAAAATTCTGTATGAAGGCCCCGAGCCGGGCACCATCGTACAGTATTTCAAGGATGATGCCACCGCGTTCAACGCCGAGAAGAAGGACGTGATTGATGGCAAAGGCGTGCTGAACAACCGTTTGTCCGAGTTCTTCATGACCGGGCTGACCCAGATTGGCATTCCGAACCACTTCATCCGGCGCCTGAATATGCGCGAACAACTGGTGCGCAATTGCGAGATCATTCCGCTGGAAGTGATCGTGCGTAACTATGCGGCGGGTTCGATGTCGAAACGTCTTGGCATTGCCGAAGGGACGCAATTGCCTCGTCCGATCGTTGAATATTGCTTCAAGGATGATGCCTTGGGCGATCCTCTTGTCACCGAGGAACACATCGCCGCGTTTGGCTGGGCCAGCCAGCAGGACATGGACGACATCCTCAGCCTTGCACTGCGCGTGAACGATTTCCTGAGCGGCGTGATGCTGGCGGTGGGAATCCGTCTGGTTGACTTCAAGATCGAAATTGGGCGCGTGTTTGAAGGCGACTATCAGCGGCTGGTTGTTGCGGACGAAATCAGCCCGGACAGCTGCCGCCTGTGGGATATCAAGACCGGTCAGAAACTGGACAAGGATGTATTCCGCCGCGATCTGGGCAGTCTGACAGATGCCTATTCCGAGGTCGCCCGAAGGCTGGGTGTGCTGCCTGCCAGTAATGTTACCAAGCCGACGCTGATCAACTAAACACTCCTTCTCAGCAGCGCCGCCCCGCTCAGGGCGGCGTTTTGCCTTTGCCAAGTTGTTGGCCGAGCAGGGTGTTTGCGTGTGGCCGGGCCGTTTGATCAGATGACTATTCCGAAGTTTCCAGCTGCTGCGCCAACAAAACTACTCAGGTCCAACTGACGGCGCAGGATCGTCACTCGCCTGCGGCAAACTGCGTTTGAAACAGGGTTGTCGAAACCCATCAGGCGCGCTATCCCCCGCGCAACGAAATGGGCCTTGTATGCGGCCCACAGGTGGAGTTGCCAAAATGAAAGCACGGGTTCATGTGATGCTCAAGAACGGGGTGCTGGACCCGCAGGGCGAAGCAGTACGGCACGCATTGGGTGCAATGGGCTTTGATCAGGTCGAAGGCGTACGTCAGGGCAAAGTCATCGATCTTGAGCTTGCCGATGGCGCGACCGAGGCAGACGTGACCGAGATGTGCGAAAAGCTTTTGGCCAACACCGTCATCGAACGCTACGAGATCGAACTGGTCTGATTGATGCGGGCCGCGCGTCTGATCACCTATCGTCAACCGCTTGAGGTGTCGACGATCCCCGACCCGGTTCCCACCGAAGACGGTGTTGTGGTGCGGGTGCTGGCCTGCGGCGTGTGCCGGTCCGACTGGCACGCCTGGTCGGGCTCAGACCCCGACGTTGTCCTGCCCATGACACCCGGTCACGAGTTTTGCGGCGAGGTGGTCTCGGTCGGAACGCGCGTCACACGGTGGCGTGTCGGGGACCGGGTGATTGCGCCCTTCATCCTAGCCTGTGGGCATTGCCCGGACTGCGCGCAGGGTCATCAGACAATCTGTCCGAACCAGGTCGTACCCGGCTTTACCTGTGACGGGGCTTTTGCTGAATATGTTGCCGTGGCTCATGCCGATGCCAACCTGACATCCTTGCCAGACAGCGTCGCGCCCGAAATCGCTGCCGCATTAGGGTGCCGCGTAACCACGGCGTGGCAGGCGCTTGTTGGCCGGGCGCAGGTACAGGGTGGCGAGTGGATCGCCGTCTTTGGCGGCGGCGGCGTCGGAATATCAACACTTCTTCTGGGCAAGGCGCTTGGCGCGCGCGTTATCGTTGTCGATATCGCCGAGGACAAGCTGGCCTATGCCGAAACTCTGGGCGCCGATGCGGTGGTCAACGCTGCGACATGTGATGCCTCTCAGGCGGTGAAGGACATCACCGGTGGCGGCGCCGATGTTGCGATCGAGGCGCTTGGCGTCGAAGCCACGACCGTTTCCGCCATGCGATCCCTGCGCAAAATGGGGCGCATGGTGCAAATCGGAATGCCCGCAGGGGACCATGCGCAGATGTCGCTGCCGATGGATGTGCTCTATTCTGGTCAGCTCTCCGTATTTGGCACCCGCGGGATGCCAAGCTGGCGCTATCCGTCGCTGTTGTCGCTGATCGCGGGTCAAGGGGTCGACCTGAGCCCGCTGGTGACCCGGAAAATAACCCTGAACCAGGTAAGCGCCGAGCTTGCCGCTTTTGACCATCCAACGCCTCCGGGTGTTGCGGTTGTCACAGATTTTGTCTCGTAGGAGGGCCCACCATGCGTGCAGCCGTAATCGTATTCCCTGGATCCAACTGTGACCGAGATCTTGCCGTCGCCTTTGAGCAGGCCGGTTTTCAGGTCGATATGGTCTGGCACAAAGACGCGGCTTTGCCTGAAGGTATTGATATCGTGGGTGTTCCCGGCGGGTTCTCTTACGGAGATTACCTGCGTTGCGGCGCAATCGCGGCGCAATCGCCGATTTGCAAGGCCGTGGTCGAACACACGCAACGTGGCGGTTATGCCGTTGGAATATGCAACGGTTTTCAGGTTCTGACGGAAACCGGCATCCTGCCGGGCGCGTTGCTGCGCAATGCCGGGCTGAAATATATCTGCAAGACCGTCGGCCTGAAGGTCGAAACCAGCGACAGCGCGTTTACCAGCGGTTACAACGCAGGCGATGTGATCGGTATTCCGATTGCGCACCACGATGGCAACTATTTTGCGGATGACGCGACACTGGCCGCTTTGAAAGATCAGGACCGGATCGCGTTCACCTATGCCGAAAACCCGAACGGCTCGGTCGGGGACATCGCCGGGATCCTGTCGGAAAACCGCCGCGTGCTTGGAATGATGCCGCACCCCGAACGCGCAGCAGATCAGGGCCATGGCGGCACAGATGGGGTGGCGTTGTTCCGCGCATTGTCAGGTGTGTTTGAAGCGGCGTGACTTGAGGTCTCGCCCGCCGGGGCGTAACCTTTCGCCATGAACCCCGAAGTTCGATCTGGCTGGTCAAATATGTTGAAACCGTTTCGTGGTGCACCGCTGGGCTGGCGGTTGCGGCTGGCGGTTCTTGTTCTGCTGGTCGCGACAATTGCAACGGTGTGGGTCACGAACCGGCTGTTGACCGACAGGTTCACCGAATCCACGCGCAACCGGGCGGAACTGCGGCTGACGCTGTATTCGGGCAACTTGCTGAGTGAACTGCGCCGCAACTCGATTGTTCCGCAATTGCTTGCCCGCGACCCGACGTTGATTTCGGCATTGCAGTCAGGCGATTACACCCTGTCGACACAGCGCCTTATTTCATTCGTGGAAGAGATCGGCGCGGCCTCACTGGTATTGCTGGACAGCGACGGGCGCACAGTTGCCGCGACCGACCGGAACAGGTTGGGCGAGGGGCACCGGAACACACCCTATTTTGTGGATGCGATCCGCTCGAACGCGACGATATTTTCCGTTATTCCCAAGGATGCAGGCGGATACAGCTTTGTGTATTCGCGCCGGTTGGAGAACGGGGCGGAGTTTCTGGGGGTGATCGTCGTCGAGGTTGACCTGCAGAAGTTCGAACGCGCCTGGGCCGGTATCTCGGATGCAGTGATGGTTACCGACAGCACCGGCAACATCATTCTGTCTACTGAACCCCGGTGGCGCGGGCTGGATGAGAACACGGCGATGCTGCGCCAACCTCCACAAGGAGCGATTCAGCGCGCCATCCGTGCAACAACCGATTGGACCGCGCTGCCGCCTGATGCCTACCTTCAGGGCGAAGCTGTGATGCGGATCGAGACGCGCATTCCGTTCCGCGGCTGGCAGATGACCTCGTTCACGACCTATGCCTCGATCCGGGAAAAGGTGAACAGCGTTCTGGCGCTGGAAATCATGGGGTTTGCGATTCTTCTGGCGCTTGCGTTCTATGCGTTGAGCCGCCGTGCCACGTTGCGCATGACCCTGTTCCAGCGCGAGTCGGCAGAGCTTCGCGCATTGAACGCACGGCTACAGCGGGAAATCGCTGAACGTGAACGGGTTGAAAAGACGCTGGATTTGGCGGAACAGACGCTTGCGCAAAGCTCGAAACTGGCCGCTCTGGGCGAGATGTCGGCAGCGGTCAGTCACGAGTTGAACCAGCCTCTGGCGGCAATGAAAACCTATCTGGCCGGGGCCCGTCTGCTGCTGCGCCGCAACCGCCCGGAAGAGGCCCTTGCCAGCTTTGGCCGCATCGATGGTCTGATCGAACGGATGGGCGCAATTACCCGGCAGCTCAAGTCTTATGCACGCAAGGGCGCGGATGCGTTTTCACCAGTAAATCTTGGTGAAGCGCTGGCCTCGTCCCTGTCGATGATGGAGCCTCAGCTGCGTCAGCGCCACGTGAAGATCACGCAGATCGTACCAGAGGAACCTGTGATCGTGATGGGGGATCGAATGCGCATCGAGCAGGTCATGGTCAACCTCTTGCGAAACGCGCTGGACGCCACCAAATCAGTGGTGGAGCCGGATGTGGAAATCATCCTGGCAGCAGGTGATATGGCAGTGCTGACCGTACGCGACAACGGGCACGGAATCGAGGATATCGAAAACCTGTTCGAACCGTTCTACACGACCAAACAGCCCGGAGACGGTGTTGGTCTGGGGCTTGCCATCTCGTCAGGGATCGTGAACGACCATGGGGGACGGTTGACTGCGCGCAACGGCCAATATGGCGGTGCGGTGTTTGAAATGCAGTTGCCTGCACTGGGAAGCGACGGCCTTGAAGCCGCGGAATAACGAGGAATGACTATGGCACAAGCCATGAAAATTGCCATTGTTGACGATGAACAGGACATGCGCCAGTCGATCAGCCAGTGGCTCGCTTTGTCCGGCTACGACACGGAAACCTTTGCCAGCGCGGAAGATGCGCTCAAGGTGTTGGGACCGGACTATCCGGGGATAGTGATTTCGGACATCAAGATGCCCGGAATGGACGGCATTCAGCTTCTCAAAAAGCTGATGGGCGCTGACAGCACGTTGCCCGTGATCATGATCACCGGTCACGGCGATGTTCCGATGGCTGTCGAGGCGATGCGTGTCGGTGCATTCGACTTCCTTGAAAAACCCTTCAATCCCGACCGCATGTCAGAACTTGCCAAACGGGCAAGCAATGCGCGGCGTCTGACGCTGGACAACCGCGCGCTGCGCCGGGAATTGTCCGGCGGCACCCAGATCATGAACAAGCTGATCGGCGCCAGCCCGGTTATGGAACGTCTGCGCGAGGATATCCTCGATCTGGGTCAGGCGGATGGCCATGTGCTGATCGACGGAGAGACAGGAACCGGAAAGACGCTTGTTGCACACGCCCTGCACGCGGTTGGCAGCCGCGCCGGTAAGAAGTTCGTGCTGGTGTCCTGCGCGGCGCTCGAGGAAGACGCGCTGGCCAAACGTCTGTTTGGGCCGATGATGCCCGAAGATGCCCAATTGCCCGCCATCGAAGAGGCGCGGGGCGGGACGCTGGTTCTGGAAGATGTCGAGGCGCTCAGCGACTCCCTGCAAGCCAAGCTGCTCAGCGTGATGAACGAGCAGGGCACACCGGCCGAGACACGCATCGTTGCGATCTCGAACCTGCAAGAGGCGGGAAAAACCTCCGAAGATGTCTTACGGCCGGACCTGTTCTACCGACTGGCCGCCTTGCGCATCACCATGCCGCCCCTGCGCCAGAGGGGCGAGGATATTCTGACCCTGTTTACCCGTCTGAGCGAGCAGTTCGCCGAAGAATACGGCTGTGACGCGCCTCAGGTAAGTGCTCAGGAAGCGGCGCAGCTGTTGCAGGCGCCCTGGCCGGGGAATGTGCGCCAGTTGATCAATATTGCCGAACGCGCGGTGCTGCAATCGCGCCGCGGGTCCGGAACAATCGCTTCGCTGTTGATGTCAGATCACGAGGAAATGCAGCCGGTCATGACCACTGAAGGCAAGCCGCTGAAGGAATATGTCGAAGCCTTTGAACGGATGCTGATCGACAACACGATGCGGCGGCACAAAGGCTCGATCGCGTCTGTGATGGATGAGCTGTGCCTGCCGCGCCGGACGCTGAATGAAAAGATGGCCAAATACGGCCTCCAGCGGTCGGACTATCTGTAAACTTTGTGGCGGGGGCTCTGCCCCCGTCGCCTTTGGCGACTCCCCCGGGATATTTTTGGCCAGATGAAGGCGATCCCGCACGCCGTGGCAGGGGCGGTGCAGTTTGCCCATTGTCTTTTCCACAGGACTGCTTTTATTGTGTCCGGACGGGCCGGGCCAGTTTTTGTGTCCATAAGCCCCGAATCATTGAGTTTCGCTGCTTTGCTGATGGTGATGACGGATTGTTCGCCGCAAAGCAGACCGATTGTGCCTCATTTGGGGCAATGTAGTACCTGAGTCCGACATGTCGGGCGAAAGGAATAATGGGCAGGCTGCGGCTAACGCGCCTGTCGGAGAAGAACCGCGATGACGCGCGCGCAACGATTGAGTGACCGGGCAGGGGGCCACAGCGCCAGACCCTTCCGCGCGCCGTCCAATATCGCCCTGACAAGACACCTCCCCAAATGTGCCTGTCCACCTGGACGGGTCAGGACAACGCGTTTGGCGCGGTGCACCAAGGACACATGGCTAAGAAAATGCTTATCGATGCCACCCACGCGGAGGAAACCCGCGTCGTGGTGGTCGACGGAAACAAGGTCGAGGAGTTCGATTTTGAATCCGAAAACAAGCGCCAGCTTGCTGGCAACATCTATCTTGCAAAAGTAACACGGGTTGAGCCGTCGCTTCAGGCGGCCTTTGTGGATTATGGCGGGAACCGGCACGGCTTCCTGGCGTTTTCGGAAATTCACCCGGACTACTACCAGATCCCAATCGCCGACCGCGAGGCGTTGATGGAGGAAGAGCGCGCCTATGCCGAAGCCATGAAGGCGCGGGATGAGGCCGACGAGGGCAAGCCGAAAAAGCGGCGTTCTCGGTCCCGATCAAAGGCCGCGGATCTGAAGTCGGACGATTTGGTCGAAACGATGGAAGTTTCGACCGAGCCGACCGGTATGGAAACCATCGATTTTGACGACAGTGACGAAGCGGACATGGAGGTGCCCGAGGGGACATCGCCAATGGAAGTCGTCGCTGAAACACCTGTTGAGGAGCCTGAGGACAACGAAGCGCCGGAAGCTGCGTCAGATGACACTGCAGAGGAAACGGCTTCGGAAGACGAGGCAGAGGCTGAAACGGTTGAGGCTTCACAAGACGACGCAGCAGGGGATTCTGATGACGCGGCGGATGCTTCAAGCGCTGACGATGGCGATGAAGCGTCTGAATTGTCTGAAGATGACCGGGACGCAGATGATGGCGACGCGGATGAAGAACACGCTGACGCTGCCGCGAAAGATGACACGATTGAATCCGTGGCCGAGGAAGACGACAGCGAAGACATCCGCCCTCCGCGCAAGCCACGCCCACGCCGGTATAAGATTCAGGAAGTGATCAAAGTGCGCCAGGTGTTGCTGGTGCAGGTCGTCAAGGAAGAGCGCGGCAACAAAGGGGCAGCCCTGACGACATATCTGTCGCTGGCCGGTCGCTATTGTGTTCTGATGCCAAACACCGCCCGTGGCGGTGGGATCAGCCGCAAGATCACCAACGCGGTTGACCGCAAGAAACTGAAAGAAATCGCCGCGGATATTGATGTGCCCACGGGGGCGGGTTTGATTATCCGGACTGCGGGCGCCAAGCGCACCAAATCGGAAATCAAGCGCGACTATGAATACCTGCAACGCCTGTGGGAGCAGATCCGGGCATTGACCCTGGAATCCATCGCACCTGCGAAGATCTATGAAGAAGGCGATCTGATCAAACGGTCGATCCGGGACCTTTATAACCGCGATATCGATGAGGTTTTGGTCGAGGGCGAGGGCGGATACCGCATCGCCAAAGACTTCATGAAGATGATCATGCCGTCGCACGCCAAGAATGTGAAACGGTACGAGGACGCGCTGCCGCTGTTTGCACGCTATCAGGTGGAAAGCTACCTGGCGGGGATGTTCAACCCGACTGTTCAGCTGAAATCTGGCGGGTATATCGTGATCGGCGTGACCGAAGCGCTGGTGGCGATCGACGTGAACTCGGGCCGGGCCACGAAAGAAGGCTCGATCGAGGAAACGGCGCTGAAAACCAACCTGGAGGCTGCGGAAGAAGTGGCCCGCCAGTTGCGTCTGCGTGACCTTGCCGGTCTGATTGTCATCGATTTCATCGACATGGACGAGCGCAAGAACAATGCGTCCGTTGAAAAGCGTCTGAAGGACAAGTTGAAAACCGACCGTGCCCGCATTCAGGTCGGCCGGATTTCAGGTTTTGGCCTGCTCGAGATGAGCCGTCAGAGGCTGCGCCCCGGTATGATCGAGGCGACCACACAGCCATGCCCGGCATGCCACGGCACCGGCCTGATCCGTTCGGACGACAACATGGCGCTGTCGATCCTGCGTCAGATCGAAGAGGAAGGCACCCGCCGCCGCTCACGCGAGGTTCTGGTGCGCTGCCCGGTCAGTATCGCGAACTTCCTGATGAACCAGAAGCGCGAGCATATTGCTCAGATCGAATCGCGCTATGGCCTGTCTGTGCGGATCGAAGGCGATGTGCATCTGGTCAGCCCGGATTTCTCGATGGAGAAATTCAAGACCGCCAGCCGCATTGTTCCCGAAGCGATAGCACCTGTCGTTTCGGTCGATGCCTCGCTGATGGATCTGGTCGATTCTTCGGACGAGGAAGAAACCGAAGAGGATATCGCGCCGACCGAAGATGACACCAAACCCAAGCGAAAGCGCCGCCGTCGTCGTCGCAAGAAGGGCGGGGGCAATGGTGACGCGCCGGAACAGGGCGCGGATGACGGTGAAGGGACAGAGCAGGAGGATGCCGCAGGCGAATCCGCTGAAACCGAGACCGCTGTCGAGGCAACCGATGCCGAAGCGACGGAAGAGGAAAAACCCGCCAAGCCCAAACGCAAGCGCGCTCCGCGCCGTCGTAAGAAAGATGCGGTGGCAGAAGAGGCTTCGGAACAGACAGAAGCAACTGATGCCGATACCGGGGCTGATGCACCGGTGGTCGAAGAGGCGGCCTCGGACGCTGAATCCGAACCTGCCAAGGCGGCTGTCGCCGAGCAAAGCGAAGCGGCTGAGACTGCTGACGCTAAGCCGGAAGCAACAGAGGTTGCCGAGCAGACTGAGGAAGTCGCGCAAGCTGAAGCGGTCGTTGCGGTGGAGGAACCTGAAATTCAATCTGCGGATGAGCCGGTCGAAGACGCGCCCGTGGAAGAAACGCCCGTTGCAGCAGAACCTGAACCGGTGCTTGAAACTGTGGCAGATGAACCTGAGCCAAAATCCGACAGGCCCAAACGGCGCGGATGGTGGTCGTTGGGCAACTGATGAAATGGCGGGCAGATTTGCCCGCCTTTTTTTATATCATTAAGTCAGTCGGATTTTTGGATCAGATAGACCTGATGTTCGCCATCCAAATCCTGAGACAGCAATGTGTGGCCAGCTTCGGCGCAAAAATGCGGGACATCGATGATGGCTGCCGGGTCATCAGCCAGTACACGCAACACAGAACCTTGCGGCATGGATTTCAGCCGTTTGCGGGCCTTGAGGACGGGCAGCGGGCAAAGAAGGCCCAGCGCATCCAGCGTATCTGTAATCTCTGACATGATTTTCGGGATAGGGCGTAGTTGTAATATTGTCCAGATTCCAAGCACGAGGATGTGACTCATTGGCCCCGTGACGGACCGCCAATCATCACTTATGTGCTTAGACATGTTCGGAATAGAAATCATAGACGCGGGGCTGCTGCCCGCCATGTTTGTTGCCCTGCTGGGTGGCCTGATCAGCTTTCTGTCGCCTTGTGTGCTGCCCATCGTGCCGCCCTATCTGGCATATATGAGCGGCGTCACGATCAACGAAATGCAGGATGAGACCCGCGCCCGGCGCAAGGCAACCATGTCAGCGCTGTTCTTTGTGCTGGGCCTGTCGACGGTTTTTCTGCTGTTGGGCTTTACCGCATCTGCTTTTGGAGTGTTCGTGCTGCAAAATCAGGTACTTTTTGCCAAGCTGTCGGGGGCCGTTGTCATTGTCTTTGGCCTGCATTTCCTGAATGTCTTCCGCATCCCCTTTCTGGACCGCGAAGCGCGGATCGAAACCGGTGATTCCGGTGGCTCGGTCTTTGGTGCTTATATTCTTGGATTGGCCTTCGCATTCGGCTGGACGCCCTGTATCGGGCCCCAACTGGGCGCGATCCTGTCCCTTGCGGCGACCGAAGCCTCGGTGGCGCGGGGCACGCTGTTGCTGGGTGTCTATGCAGCCGGATTGGGTATTCCGTTCCTGCTCGCAGCCATGTTCCTAAACCGCTCTATGACGGTGATGAACCGGATCAAGCCCTATATGGGTGTGATCGAAAAGGTCATGGGGGGGCTGCTTCTGTTCGTGGGCATCATGCTGGTCACAGGCCTGTTCACCCGCTTCAGCTGGTGGTTGCTGGAAACCTTCCCGGCACTTGCGAATTTCGGCTGAGCGTCTGACCCCCTTACCTTGACCTAAAGCCTGCGTTAACCTGCGCGGCAGAAGGTAAAGGCATGAGCAGTCAGAGAAATCAGTCACAGGTGCGCAAACGCCGGGTGTTCTACATCCCCGGTTATGACCCGATGCCGCCACGACGATATCGCGAGCTTTACCGAACCGAGTCGCAAGCGCAGGCCCGGATTTCGGGATATGAGATCGCCATGGCTCCCAAGTCCGCGGAGGGTCTGTTCGGCTGGTCCGTGACGTCCATTCAGGACGGTGCGTCCGTCGAGACGGAGATCGAAGTACTGGTCTGGTCAGACATCGTGCGCGACAGCATGTCCGCGTCGATCCCTGCCACCTATGCGCAGTTGGCCCACACGGCGTGGATATACATTTCGACCGGTGCTTTGTGGCGCCTGATGCGGTTGCGCAAAGGCCCGGTGATTGCGGCGCTCTATCCGGTGGCGATGTTGGTGTCTCAGCTGCTGGTTGCGTTTGCAGTCGTGTGGGCATCCGTGGCGATGGCTGGCTGGTGGGGTCTGTTTCCGGGTATCGCCGTTGCGGTTGCGCTGATGCTGTGGTTCCGCAAGATCGACAACCGGTTGTTTGCCTACTACCTGATGCATGATTACGCCTATTCCGCACAGTTAAAGGGGGAAACTCCGCTTAAACTGAAGGAAAGGCTGGCCGCATTCCGAAAAGCGCTTGAAGCCGCGCTGATATCCGGTGTGGATGAGGTTCTGGTGGTGGGCCACAGTTCGGGTGCGCATCTGGGGGTGTCTGTTCTGGCCGACCTGATCCGCGACAGGGCGGTTCCGAAACAGAGGGCAGAGTTGTCGTTCCTCAGCCTGGGGCAGGTGATGCCTATGGTGTCCTTTCTGCCAAATGCGCATGGCCTTCGGTCCGACCTTCAATTCCTGTCTTCCAGTCCGGACATCACGTGGGTCGATGTCTCGGCCCCCGGGGATGGCTGCGCATTTGCGCTGTGTGATCCGGTGGCCGTTACAGGGGTGGCCGGGCCGGACAAACGCTGGCCGCTTGTCCTGTCGGCGGCCTTTACGCAAACTCTGGCACCTGAACGTTGGAAAGCCCTGCGCTGGCGGTTCTTCCGGCTGCATTTTCAGTACCTTTGCGCATTCGATACGCCGGGTATTTACGACTATTTCCGAATTACAGCAGGCCCTTTGACGCTGAAACAGCGTTTCCGAGGACGTGCCCCCTCACGCAGCCGGATTGAGACGCCTGTGTCCAAATACACGTCGGTTCGCCCATGAACCCGCCAAAGCCCCAGCCACGCGCAGACAAGGTTTCCCTATTGCGTTACCTGAAACTGTTTCGTCAGGATCTGCTGTCTGCGCAGCCAGCGCGCCTTTATCGCGCGTGGATGGCCGAATTCAGGACACCCTTCTTTCGGTCCTTCCTGGTCAATGAACCGGACCTGATTGACATCGTCCTCAGGAAAAGCCCCGAAGATTTTCCTAAATCGGGCCGGATCAGCGAAGGCCTGCGCCCCTTGCTTGGAAATTCGGTGTTCCTAACCAATGGAGAGACGTGGAAACGTCAGCGGCGCATCATTGACCCGGCATTTGAGGGCGGGCGGCTGAAAGACACGTTTCCCGCAATGCTGGCCGCAGCAGACGCTTGTGTTGAGCGGTTGCGCCCCCATGTCGGCAAACAGATCGAAGTCGAAGAACAGACAAGCCACGCCGCAGCAGATGTGATTTTTCGCACCTTGTTTTCGGTACCGATCGACCACGCCATAGCCAGCAAGGTGTTTGAAAAGTTCCGTAACTACCAGCGTGAACAACCTCTGCTGAACCTTGCAGCTTTCGTTCCGCTGCCCAAATGGATGCCTCGGTTCCACTCCCGGACGACACGGAAAAACGCCGAAGACATTCGTAACCTGATCACTGACCTGACCCATGAGCGGGCAGAGGCGATCAAGGCCGGAACCGCCCCCGATGATCTGGCAACCAAGATCATGACAACCGCTGATCCTGAAACCGGTCAGTTTTTCGGGCCCAAAGAAATGGTCGATCAGGTCGCGATCTTCTTTCTGGCAGGCCATGAAACCAGCGCATCGGCCCTGGCGTGGACATTGTACCTGCTGTCGCTTTATCCCGAATGGCAGGAAAGGATTGCTGACGAAGCTGCCGCTCTGGACGATCCGACCTTTGCCTCGGTTTCCAAACTCAAGATCAGCCGCGACGTGTTTCGCGAGGCACTGCGCCTTTACCCGCCGGTTCCCATGATGGTGCGAGAGGCCACGTGCCCACACCAGTTCCGAAACAGGGACGTTCCGAACGGATCACAAATCGTCATCAGCCCCTGGCATCTGCACCGTCACGAACGGTTATGGGACAATCCCGACGGCTTTGACCCGACCCGCTGGAACAGTGAAAACGGCAAAACATGCCAGCGTAAGGCATATATCCCATTTTCCGCGGGTCCCCGCGTCTGTACCGGGGCCGGGTTTGCCATGGTCGAAGGGCCGCTGATCCTGTCGATGCTGGTGCGGAATTTCAAATTCGAAACAATCAGCGGCAAAACGCCGGTTCCGGTGGCCCATCTGACAGTTCGATCCAGGGATGGCATATGGTTGCGGCTGGTTGAGCGCTAACAAACTACCATCGGTCCTGACTGTGATGTATGCGGGGGAAGACATCGGAATCATCATTGAACGGGAAAACAGTATGGCCAAAGCAGAACAGCGCGCGCAGATGATCAACGGCGCAGGCTTTATCGCGGCATTGGATCAAAGCGGCGGCTCGACCCCGAAAGCTCTGGCGTTGTACGGCGTTGACGCGTCGACCTATAGCTCGGACGCTGAGATGTTCGGCGAAATTCAAAAGATGCGCGCGCGGATCATTCTGGCAAATGACTTCACCAAAGACAAAGTCATCGGTGCGATCCTGTTCGAACGCACCCTTGGTGAAGAGATCGAGGGCCGCAAGGTTGCTGATTACCTCTGGTCGGTCAAAGGCATCGTGCCATTCCTGAAAATCGACAAGGGCCTCGAGGATCAGGTCAACGGCGTTCAGTTGATGAAGCCGATCCCCGGTCTGACCGATACGCTGGCAAAGGCAGAAGGCGTATTCGGCACCAAGGAACGTTCGGTCATCCATGAGGCCAATGCCGAAGGCATCGCGGCCGTGGTCGCCCAGCAATTCGACGTTGCCCGTGAAGTGACTGACGCCGGAATGGTTCCGATCGTCGAGCCTGAGGTCAACATTCATTCAGAAACCAAGGCCGAGGCCGAGGACATTCTGAAAGCTGAAATCCTGAAGAACCTTGACCAGCTGGGTGAGGGGCAGGAGGTCATGCTGAAGCTGACGATCCCGACACAGGCAAACCTGTATGACGAACTGGCCGACCATCCGCGCGTTCTGCGCGTTGTTGCGCTGTCAGGTGGGTATTCGACCGAAGAGGCCTGCGACCTGTTGGGACAGAACGGCAAAATGATTGCGTCTTTCTCGCGCGCACTGACCGAAGGTCTCTCGAAACAGCAGTCGGATGCCGAATTCAACACCGCTTTGGGCGGCAATATCGACAAGATCTTCAAAGCCTCGGTCTGATCCTCAGACAGGTTTCGTGAAAGAGCGGCGCAACTGTGCCGCTTTTTTTCTGCTGATACAGCCTTCGGCATGGTCATTGACCAGCCCCATGGCCTGCATGAACGCAAACACCGTCGTGGGGCCAACAAATTTCCAACCCCGTTTCTTGAGGTCCTTCGACATTGCCACCGACTCGGGCGATGTGGATGCCGATTGTGGGGGCGGCGGGGTTTCCGCCTCATACCGCCAGACATAAGCCGCCAGCGATCCTTCCGACGCCACCAGCTCCTGCGCGCGGCGGGCGTTGTTGATCACCGCCTCGATCTTGCCCCGATGGCGAATGATCCCATCATTTTGCAGCAGACGTTCAACATCGGCTTCAGAGAACTCGGCCATCTTGTTGAAATCAAACCCGTAAAACGCTTCTCGGAAATTCTCGCGCTTGTTCAGGATCGTGCGCCAGCTAAGGCCGGACTGAAAGCTTTCCAGGCACAGTTTCTCGAACAGTCGCTGGTCATCCGAGACCGGAAAGCCCCATTCGGTGTCATGATAGTCAAAGAATTCCGGCGCCGCCTGGCACCAGGAACACCGAGGTTGACCGTCAGGTCCCAATACCGTGCTTCCCATGAGTGTACCCCTTTTGTTCCTTGGGGACGTTACACTCAACAACCAAGATCTGACAAGCGTTAAACCTTGTCTCGGTACCAGTTCAGAATAAACACGCGAATAGCCGAGGCCAATCCGGTTTCCGGGTCGCGGTCAACATCAATTTGCGCGGCCAGTGCATTGATTGGCTGATCTTTTTCTTTCGCAATGTCGCGAAATGCCCGCCAGAACTCATCTTCAAGCGAGACAGATGTCCGGTGTCCCTTGAGGGTCAATGAACGTTTTATCGGTCGACCGCTCATTCATCCAGCTCGTGATTGTCAAGGTCACGCCTCTGCTTGTCCTGCTGAAGTTTGACGATTGTTTTCTCGGACTTGGTGCGCCCAAAGGCGACGGCATTCTGATCTGCGCGGGCCTTCTTTTCGGCCCGCGCCTTTTCTTTTCGATACCGGTTCAGGTTGACCGGCTTGCCCATCAGTCTTTCGGGCCGATCATCTGTTCGGGGCGCACAACGGCATCAAAGGTTGCCTCGTCCACAAACCCCAGCGCAATGGCTTCTTCCTTGAGGGTTGTGCCGTTCTTATGCGCGGTCTTGGCGACCGTGGTGGCGTTGTCATAGCCGATGGTCGGGGCCAGCGCCGTCACCAGCATCAGCGATTCCTTCATCAGCTTGTCGATGCGCGGCTCATTGGCCTTGATGCCCAGCAACATCCGCTCGGTAAAGCTGTCGGCGGCGTCGCCCAGCAACTGGATGGATTGCAACAGGTTGTAGGACATCATCGGATTATAGACGTTCAGCTCGAAATGGCCCTGACTGCCTGCAAAATTCATCGCGGCGTTGTTGCCCATCACATGCGCAGCAACCTGTGTCAGCGCCTCGGCCTGGGTCGGGTTCACCTTGCCGGGCATGATGGACGAGCCGGGCTCGTTCTCGGGCAGGATCAGTTCGCCAAGCCCCGAACGTGGGCCAGAGCCCAGGAAACGGATGTCGTTGGCGATTTTATAGCAGCTGCCCGCGATGGTCGCCAAAGCCCCGGACATAAAGACCATGGCGTCATGGGCGGCCAGCGCTTCGAACTTGTTCGGCGCGGTCACGAAGGGCAGGCCGGTGATCTGCGCCATATGGCCAGCAACCGCTTCGCCCCAACCGTTTTGGGTGTTCAGGCCGGTGCCGACGGCGGTGCCGCCTTGCGCCAGTTCGTAGATGCCGGGCAGCGCTGCGTGTACGCGCGCAATCCCCTGACGGATCTGGTGGGCATAACCGCTGAATTCCTGCCCCAGTGTCAGAGGCGTTGCATCCTGCGTATGGGTCCGGCCGATCTTGATGATGTCCTTGAACTCATCAGCTTTCTGCTCAAGACCAGAGGCCAGCTTTTCAAGCCCGGGCAGAAGGACGTCACGAACACTCATCGCTGTGGCGATGTGCATCGCGGTGGGAAAGGTGTCATTCGACGACTGACCCATGTTGCAGTGATCGTTCGGATGCACGGGGTCTTTTGAACCGATGACACCGCCCAGAATTTCGATGGCGCGGTTCGCGATGACCTCGTTCGAGTTCATGTTCGACTGGGTGCCGGAACCCGTCTGCCAGACGACCAGCGGAAAGTTGTCGTCAAACTTGCCTTCGATCACCTCACCCGCGGCCTGAATGATGGCATCGGCAATCCTGGCATCCAGTTTTCCGGTCGCCTTGTTCTCCATCGCGCAGGCTTGCTTGATCACGCCCAGCGCACGCACAATGGCGATGGGTTGTTTCTCCCAACCGATCGGGAAGTTCATGATCGAACGCTGCGTTTGCGCGCCCCAATACTTGTCGACAGGAACCTCGAGCGGGCCAAAGCTGTCGGATTCGGTGCGGGTCTGAGACATCTGTCACTCCGTCTGGTATGCTGTTGTATGCCGTTTAGCCGCAGCCAAGCTGTGACGCAATCGGCCAGTTGCGCGCACCTTAAACCCAAGGGCGTCAAAGGTATAGGCGCGGGGTGTGTCACTTTTATTGTTGTCGTCAGGGAATGTCCCATTGTGCGCGGCCCCCTCTCAGCTACAATAGGTTCGTAGCCGCCTTGGAGGACAAGATGTCAAATTTCCATCGCATTACGCTTGAAAAAGCGATCGTGTTATTTGCTGTCTGTGCTTTGTGGCTGTCTGTTCTGGGCGCATCTGCGCGCGCCGCGGACATTACCCCGTTCCTGGGGGATTATGTGGGCTCGGCAAATGTCGTGGATGCGGACGGAACCTCAACCCCGCGGGATATGAGCGTTTCCATTTTCGAGACCAAAAACGGGTTCAACGTCAGCTGGCAAACCACGACCTACAAGCTTGATGGGCGGGTAAAAGAACAGCAGTTTTCCATCGACTTCGTGCCCTCGGACCGCCCGGATGTGTTTTCAGCCGCAATGAAACGCAACGTGTTCGGTCATGAGGTTCCGCTGGATCCGATGAAAGGTGAACCCTTCGTCTGGGGGCGTATCGAAGGCGAAACGCTGACGGTGTTTTCGTTGTTCATTGACGTTGACGGCGGATATGAATTGCAGCAGTTCGACCGAACCCTGGCCGAAGACGGGCTGAACCTGTCATTCTCGCGCTTCATAGACGGTCAGAAATCCCGATCTGTCGAAACATTTCTGATGAAACGCTGAACCCCGCGCCGGGCGGGGCTCAAAGGCTTATTTGCGGAAGCTGTCCAGCGACACGACATCGGCGTCGTGATGCGCCTGTTCTTCCTCTTCGACTTCGATCAAGTCCTCTGCAACATAATTGTCATCATCTTCGTCGTCCGGGCTTTCGAACCGCAGTCCAAACTCCACCGATGGATCGACAAAGGTCTTGATCGCGCCATAGGGGATGTAAAGCGGCTCCGGCGCGTCCCCGAAATTAAGGGTAATGGCGAATCCGTTCTCTCCGACCTCGAGGTTTTCAAACCAGTGTTGCATGACGATTGTCATTTCTTCCGGATACCGGTCGCGCAGCCAATCGGCGATATCCACGCCATCTTCGCGTGTGTCGAAGGTAATGAAAAAGTGATGCGCTCCGGGCAGACCGGATTTCGATACATCCGTCAGCACAGTCTTGATAAGCCCGCGCATGGCGGTGTGCATCAGGTTGCCATAGTCGATGCCTTGCGACATGTGTCATCCTCAAAAGTGGTTAAGCTCAGCATAGGGGTTTTGTTCGGAAACGAAAGGGCGGGTATGATCGGATTGATCAGATATTATGCGCAACCAGCCCTGCCAGTGACATCAGAACCAACACTTTTCCGATCCCCAATTTTAGTCGAAATATCAATATTCCAGCAATAAAGGTTAACGCAAGCGCCGGGATGTCGAGCGAAGACACTTGGGGCACGGGTATTGCCGCCGGACCCAAATTCATGTCTGGCACCGATTCGAAAAGAACATTCAGGGCAAACCACACGGAAAGGTTGAGAATCACTCCGACAACAGCGGCGGTGATACCGTGAAGGGCGGCAGACAGGCGGGGACGTGTGGCCAGACGGTCAAGGTAAGGGGCCGTCAGGAAAATCCACAAAAAGCAGGGCACAAACGTTGCCCATAGCGCAACAGCGCCCGCAGCAAGCGCCAGTGAGAATCCACCGTCGATTTGTCCCGCCAGCATGGCGACAAACTGTGTAACCAGTATCAATGGCCCGGGGGTGGTTTCTGCCAGCCCCAATCCGTCAATCATCTGGTCTGCACTGATCCAGTGATACTGATCCACAACGGTTTGCGACATATAGGCCAGAACGGCATATGCACCGCCAAAGGTCACAACAGCCAGACGGGCAAAGAACCACCCCAGATCGCTGAGCAATTGATGGCCGCTGAGTGTTAAAGCAACAAGCGGCCCCAGCCAAAGCGGCAACCAGACCGCTATCGTCCGGGCCGAACGGGCAAAGTGCGGCGTGTCCTGAACATCGGTTGCCCCAATGGATCCATTATAACGCAAATACCCGCACAGGGCCGCGATCAGAATGATCAGCGGGAAGGGCAGGTTGAACAGAAAGATTGACAGAAACGACAGGCCTGCGATGACACGATGTTCCATATCCGTCAGCGCCTTACCTGACAGCTTGCGCAGGGCTTGCAGGACGATCACGATGACGGTCGCCTTGATGCCGGTAAATGCGGATTGCACCAGTGGAATGTCGCCGTATGCTGAATAAAGCGCGACCAGAACAGTAATGACAAACGCCCCTGGCAAAACGAACAGGCTGCCCGCAATCAACCCGCCCGCGACACCGCGCAAGCGCCAGCCTGCGTAGATAGCCAATTGCATTGCCTCGGGACCGGGCAGCAACATGCACAAGGAA
Source organism: Ruegeria sp. SATB027 (assembly GCF_059613825.1). Taxonomy (NCBI): domain Bacteria; kingdom Pseudomonadati; phylum Pseudomonadota; class Alphaproteobacteria; order Rhodobacterales; family Roseobacteraceae; genus Ruegeria; species Ruegeria sp. SATB027. The sequence goes on along the minus strand of NZ_JBXWTH010000017.1, from coordinate 280,244 downwards.
AGCGCGCGCAGATAGGTCTGTTCATCCAGCCAGGGCCTGCGCTCGACCAGTTCCTGATGCATCAGCGAAATCTGGGCGGCGGGCCCCCCAAATGACAACAGGCCGATCCGTCCGAATACCTTGAAAAGGTCCAGTGCCGTGGGTCTCATGCGCCATGACCCGATGGCCAGTCATGCTTTTCATCAAACCCGTCGCGCGCCCAGCGGAACAGGGCATCATAAAGGTGCAACCCGGCTTCAAGCTGAGCATGATCATCGCGATACTGGCGGGACAAACCGACCGAGAACGCCAGCAACCCAGCGGCTTCCGGGGCCAGATCATTCTGGTCGGTATCCGCAGCGCGAATGATCCGGGCCATACGCTCAAGCGCCTCGGTTCGCAGGTCAAATGCCCGGATCATCGTGTCAAATGTGCAGCCGCTGTCCTGATGCGTCCAAAATGTATTCGGAACGTCAAAGGGGGTGGCGTCAAAATGATCAACGACTCCCTGAACTTCTTCCGACGCGACAAAAAGGAACCGTGCATAGCGGTCAACAAACCGGCGGATCAGCCAGGGGCAGGCGATACGGTCAATTTTGGGCCTTTGACGCGTAACCCACAATGTGCTGCCGTCAATGCGCGCCGGCAGAATCGACTGTGGGACCAACGGCGCCTCGCGCTGTTCGTACCACCCTTCAAACCCGCCTTCCAGATGTTCGGCGTTTTTGCCCATCCCGCGCAGCCAGGACGCCACCCCCTGGCTGAGCTTTTTGCCCTTGTGGCAGATTACTACGCAAGGGTCGTTGCCAATCAGACGACTCATCGCGTCAAGTTCCGTGTGCGGACAGCGAATTGACCCCGGAATCAACCGCGGATCGTCGCTGAAATCCGCATCGGTGCGTATATCGATCAGAACCGGCGCCTGAGGCGTTCCGATTAACCGGCTCAATTGGGTCGGTGTGATGGCGTTAAGGGCAGCCATAGCATGTCTCCTTTAGTCATTCGGATCCATGCGAAGCTTGGGCTGACGCCTCACGGGGTGTTCGCAAGCTGACCCCCTGCGCCAGTGCTACCGCGCAAGAACATAGGGGGTCAAGTTTGCGTTTTGAACCGTCAGGCCCAGTCGAGCCGCTGACCGGTCATACACACGGGAAGGGTGTCGGCGGGAAACTGACCCATCTCTTCAAAGAACGAGATGAAATCGAAATGATTATACGCTTCGACCATCTTATTGTCCTTGAACCGGGCCATGACCTGACCGGTCACCTCCAAAGGGGCACCGTTATCGGCCCGGCACGTCTGCACATGCAGGATTGCGGATACCCAATCGCCATTTTCGATGATCTTGGGCAAATCCACCTTGATATCCCCCAAGACATGACGGAACGCCGTTACGAGGTCCCGAAAATCGTCTGCACCCACCTGCATTTCGGGGATCAGCCCCTCGGCCATGGTTTCGGGCGCAAAGAACTGATCGATTGCCTCGGTGTTTCCGTTTTCCCAAACCTCAGAATACCAGGATCTGAGTATCTCCGAATTTGTCATCCCAACGCTCCTGTCCAACTGCGAACACGATGGCAAAAAGGAATGAACAAACTCTGAATCTGCGCAAAGGCGGCATAAATATCAGACATATTGGGGGGAAGTGCAGGTTTCTGTTGCCAGGTACCTGCGAACCCCGCCTTACGCGGCTAGGCGCAAGGACTTAAGTTTCGGTCTTGTTACTGCTTACGCAGCAACTGCAACCGGAGCACGATTGTCGTTTGCAATTGTACTGTTTTCGCCGGTAACGGTGGCAGACAGCCGAGACAAAGCTTACCCCTTTAGACGTTCGTCGATCCTGTTTCGGCCCCGTGATCCTCAAACGAAGGATTTTGGTGGAGCCGCCGGGTACCGCCCCCGGGTCCGATCCGCTTATTACGAGCGCGTTTATGTCCATAGTCCCGAAGGACACCTCATATATAGGTGAGGAGAGCTGCGGATGCAAACCCGGAATGCACATCTTTGTTAGCTTTAATTACAAAGCGTTACGCGGCCCTGTTGAAGTTGGCGGCGATCAACCATATCGCCAGCACCAGTTCGATTCCACCAAAGGTTGCTGCCTTCACAAAAGGCGGGTTATCCAGCGCCAGTGACAGGAAGCGGCCCAATGCGGTACCCGCATAGACTATGCCCAGCATCGTGTAGGCCATCGGAGCATTCAGCCAGATGACAGCAATGCCCGAGACCACAAACAGCCCTCCGACCGAAGCGCGCAGCTCGCTCAGACCCATGGTGCTGTTGGTGGGTGCCAGATCCAGCGCGTTGGCGGTATGAACTGGCGCCAGAAAGCCGAACAGGCCAAAACCGATTGTCAGCAACGCGGCAATGACATTCAGGGCAGTGATCATCCGGGCCTCATTGAATTGTAGTATCAGCACCTGAGAATAGTGTGTTGCGGCCCAAAGGAAAGCGATTAAACCGCCGACCACAGCCCCAAAAGACCAACTAAAACAAGGCTGAGCGCCCAGATGAGTTCCAGGTTGAACCAGCTGCGGGACAGGAAACGCAGCCCCAGCCAACGATAAACAGCGAAGGCCAGAAACCCTCCGCCCAGAACCATGGCGGCGGTGTGCAAGGCCGCAACTCCCAGAACCAGCAGACCGTTTGTTGTCATGATTTTGGAGATCGCCTGATGACCGGCATCCAGTTCATCCAGCTGGCACAGACCAAGATAGATCGGAACCAGCATAAGGGCGGCCCCGTGGGCAAGCGCCACCAGAAACGACCACAGCGCCAGTTTGCTGGGCGGTATGCGCGACAGAAAACGGGGATGACGGCGGGTGATCGCAATGTATAGCCCCATCGCGATGACAATCAACGCAGCCCCGATGCGGATTTCCCGTTGATAATCGACCAGAACGGCCATCAGCGCAAAAGGCAGAAGGACACCCAGCATGGCAATGAAATGTCCACCTGCCAAAGCTGCCAGCGCGCGCCAGAGGGCGGATTGGCGCTGCTCCATCAGGGCCGAGGAAACCGCCAGCGGCCAGCCCATCCCGGGGTTCAGCCCGTGATACGCGCCGCTCAGAACAACGGCCAGCCAAAGGCCAGCCGTTGATGTCATCAGAATCTCCAATTCAGACCGAGGGGTAGCAGAAACTGTCGGTTGAGCAATCTCCGCCCTCCAGCCGGATTTGGTGGCTGCGATATCCTTTGGGGAAATCAACCCAGAATTTCGGGTCCAAAATCAGCCCGCCATTCTCACCGACATCCGCCTTGACCATGGCCGCGCCGCCTTCTTCGGGATAGAACTGATCGTCCCACGTGGAATAAAGTGAATTGGTCCAATAGACGCGTTTACCATCGCGGCTGATCTCGACCATTTGTGGCCCATAGCCAAAGGTCTGACCGTTCGGATGTTTGGTCTTTTTGACAATCCCTCCGATTTCAACTTTCCCGGCAAGGGTCGGATTCATCGGATCGGATACATCATATTGATGCATCTCGCCGGTGCCCCAGCAAGCGACATAAAGGTATTTGTCATCCAGGCTCAGGTCGATATCGGTGACCAGTGGTGGTACGGCGGAAAACCCCTTCAGAAGTTCAGGAAGATCATCTGGATCAGCGGGTTGTGGGTCGATGGTGATCGTTTTCTTGGCTTCGAACGTGCCATCTTCATTGCGCCACCACGTAAAGATTGCGCCTTGCAGGTTGGTGGTATCGACGACAACACCACAGAATCCGTATTGTTTGACTGGGTCATGCGCGGGCCGGATTTCCAGCGCCATCTGGTGGTTTTCGCCCAGATCGATGGTTTGGATATTGGTCCGGTTGCGCAGGTTCCAGAAATGGATGCGGTGACCGTATTTGTTCGAAAGCAGATCCCCGGCCACCAGCCCGTTTTCAAATTGCGGGGGAAGGCCCCATTCGGAACTGACCATGTAATCGCGCGGCAGATTCCACCAGAAATCATAGTGCTTGTCCTGCACGCCGCGCTCAATCTCATAGCGCCCGATGATCTCGAAGGTTTCACAATCCATGATGAAAATACCCGGAGGGCCATCCGTGCCGTCCTCACCGCCGCCGCCCAGCGTGCTCACATAGATGCCTTCCGGCCCGCAATGGATCGTGTGTGGTCGTGAATACCCTGTTTTGTCAAAGACTTCCTCGGGTTCGATGATCTTGTGAATCTTCGCCTCAAGCGGGTTCTTTACATCGATGATGTATATCCGGCTCGACCGGATACCGGGGATGATCAGATAGCGACGTTCCAGAAACGCATGACCGCTGAGCGGTGACAGCGACGACGAACAGGCATTCCAACCAAAATGGTGAAACTCGTCGCCTTTTTCGGGCATGATCACCTGATGCACGATTTTCCCGAAATCGGCCGAGGTTGGATCGACATTCACAACTGCCAGCCCGTCGGGTTGTGAAAAATCGGGGCTGAGCATCAGCGTGAAAGCAAGCGTTTCAGCGGGGCCTTCCATCGCCAGCTTGGCCGAAGGATAAAAGGTTGGGTCCGGTCTTTTGTTCATAACGTCCTCCCGTAAATCATTGTCATTTAATTCTTATTGAGAGTTCCGGTCTTGATGCCGGATGACATTCTGCCTGCTCGACCTCTGCCTTTAAAGTATGTTTCCGTTTAAGCCCTCAGGCCGGTTTACGTTTGCGTTCGGCCACATCGTGGGCCAGTTGCTGTGTGTAATGCTCCAGATCGACCAGCGCGGCGTCGACGGTATCTGCGTCTCTGGCCTCAAGCGCGTCTGCAATTCTGGTGTGCAATGCGATGATTTCTTCGCGCGAACGTGCCGTGAAGGTAATCATGTTCATCAAAGGCTGCATCGCCTCGACCGCGCCAGCCAGTTGATAGGACAGGACCGGGTTGTCGGCCCCGTCCACCAGGGCCCTGTGGAAGGTGACGTCTGATGCACAAAACGCCTCATCCGTCAGACCGGGCTGAGACTGGCGAAAGATTTCCGCCCGCATCGTGGCAAGCTGATCCGCCGTTCGTCTCTGGGCAGACAGGGGGGCGCAGGCGCGCTCCAGCGCATAGCGGGCCTCGCAGGCCGTATCAAAGCTGACCGCGTTCATCGACAGCAGCAGGGTCGAGGTCGTGATCTGCTGAGAATAGGCATCTTCGAAACTCAGACGGTTTACAAACGCACCTCCGGTTGCGCCACGCTGTGTGCGGATCAGGGATTGCGCCGCCAGTCGTTTCAAAGCCTCACGCACCGTTGGGCGCGAGACCTGAAATTGCTCGGATAGTTCCGCTTCCGAGGGCAGGCGTGCATCCACGATCAACTCGCCTGAGACAATCGCGTCCCGGATGGCATGTGCAATCTGGGCAGACAGGTCGGCGGTTTTCCGAGGCGCGGTTTTCATATTCAGAAGACCCTGAGTAAATTTTTATTTGTCTGACATTTAAAAGTCTGACATTTGAAAAGCAAGAGAGTTGAGTCGGGAGGCCGAAGTGAGTCGTACTTGGCTGCGCAGCGGAATGTGGCTGGGCTTTTATGTCCTGATCCTGTGGGCATGGTGGGTCATGTTCGCGATGGGCCGCGACATGGACTTGGACCTGATCGGTCGTCCGGGGCCCATGGGGCAGGCGATGGCTGCGATGGACCCGCGCATGGACATGTACATGCCGATGGCCGAGTTTGGCACGCTGTTCTGGATGTGGGCGATCATGATGGCCGCCATGATGCTGCCGACGCTTGTGCCAACCCTGCGCAGTTATGACGACCTGATCCGCAGTGCCAATGGCACCCGTGCCGGGTGGCTGGGTGTGCTTGCAGGGTATTCCTTGGTTTGGGTCGGGTTTGCGGCTGTGATCGCGGGAACGCAACTGGCTTTGCTGTTTGGTGGCGTGATTGACATGCTGGGCATTGCCAGATCCGGCTGGGTTGCGGGCGGGTTGATGATCGCGGTTGGCGCGTTTCAGTTCTCGCGCGTCAAAGAGGTCTGCCATGGCGTGTGCCACGCCCCGATGACCTATTTCCTGGGCCATTGGAGAACCGGATTTGCGGGCGGCGTTCGCATGGGACTGGGCCTTGGTGCCTTCTGCGTCGGATGCTGCTGGGGTTTCATGGCGCTGGGTTTTGTAGGCGGCGTCATGAACCTGTTGTGGATGGGTCTTGCGACCCTGTTCATGGTTTTGGAAAAACTTCCCCAGATCGGGCATGCTGTAACCCGACCGGTGGGAGTTGCATTGATTGCGGGCGGTCTTTTCCTGCTCGTCTACCCTATTAGCTACGGAGGATAAGCCAATGGCTAAGAACAGAAAACCAGATGCCGACCGGTTGCCCGTCAGCCAGCGTATCGACAGCCGTATGCCCAATCCCAAACGGCGCGAGATGAGCCCGACGGACTGGGCCATCAAGGGGGAGTTGATCCTGAACTGCTCGTGCGATGTGTTCTGCCCCTGCGTCGTTTCACTGGGCGCGCACCCTCCGACCGAAGGGCATTGTCATGCCTGGATGGGTATTATCGTTGATGAGGGCCATTACGAGGGCGAGGACCTGTCGGGTCTGAATGTCGGCCTGCTGGTCGACATTCCCGGACGGATGGGCGAAGGCCAGTGGAAAGTGGCGGCTTACGTCGATGAACGCGCCAGCGGCAAAGCCTATAACGGTCTGCTGCAAATCTTCAGCGGGCAGGCGGGCGGCACCACCGGTCTGTTCACCATGCTCGTCAGTGAAATCATCGGGGCCGAACGGGCGCCGGTTCAGATCGAGCGTGACGGCACCAAACGCCGCATCATGATAGGTCGCAAGATTCAGGGTGAGATCGAGATGCTGGCAGGCAAAGACCCCGAGCATCCCGTGATGGTTTCAAACTCAAAATACTGGATGGGTCCTGACATCATCGTGGCGCGTGGCACCAAGTCGAAAGTGCGCGACTACGGGCGCGTTTGGGATTTTGGCGGCAAGTCGGCTGAAATCTGTCCGATCGACTGGCACGGGCCCAAGTGATGATCACCGGCGCTTATGCGCAAAAGATGGCGCGCTTTAATCGCTGGCAACGCGAGCAGTGTCATATCTGGATCTGACCCGATCCCGAGGACACCATCTGGTGCTTCGCCGCAAAAGAGGTCGATGTCACAATGCCTTACGAAAACTATGTGATCCATTTCTTCAACCATCAGACCCACCATGGGGGTCCATTGCTCAAAGTGCTGACCGAAGTTCGGTCGCAAGCGCCCGTTAGCGACATCGTCTTTATGTCCGAGGAGGTTTGAATGCCGCAGATTTCCGCTTCGCGCCGCTTGCGGCGCACACCGTTTTCAGACGGGGTCGAAGCCGCAGGGGTCAAGGGGTACACGGTTTATAATCGTATGCTGTTGCCCACGGTCTTCGAAAGCGTCGAAGCCGATTACCGGCATTTGAAATCCCATGTGCAGGTCTGGGATGTCGCATGCGAGCGGCAGATCGAGCTGCGCGGACCGGACGCCGCGCGCCTGATGCAGATGCTGACCCCGCGCGATTTGCGGGGAATGCTGCCGGGGCAATGTTTCTATATCCCCATCGTGGATGAAACCGGCGGTATGCTGAATGACCCGGTTGCTGTAAAACTGTCCGAAGACCGCTGGTGGATTTCTATCGCTGACAGCGATCTGTTGTTGTGGGTCAAGGGAATCGCCGTTGGATATCGTCTGGATGTGCTGGTGGACGAACCGGATGTGTCACCTCTTGCTGTTCAGGGTCCCAAAGCCGACGATCTGATGGCGCGTGTCTTTGGCGACCGGGTGCGCGACATCCGGTTCTTCAAATTTGATATGTTCCAGTTTGAAGGTCGCGATCTGGCTGTGGCGCGATCCGGTTATTCCAAACAGGGCGGGTTCGAGATTTATGTGGAAGGCAGCGATATCGGCATGCCCCTGTGGAACGCTCTGTTTGCGGCAGGGGAAGATTTGCAGGTGCGCGCCGGATGCCCGAACCTGATCGAACGGATTGAAGGCGGTCTGCTGTCCTATGGCAATGACATGACCGACGACAACACCCCGCATGAGTGCGGTCTGGGCAAGTTCTGCAACACACATACCGCGATTGGCTGTATCGGCAGGGACGCGTTGCTGCGTGTGGCCAAGGAGGGGCCCGTTCAGCAAATCCGCCCCATCGCCATTACGGGCGATCCGGTGCCTGGCTGCGACCGCCCATGGGGCCTTTACGCCGACGGCAAGCGTGTGGGGCAGGTGACCTCGGCCGCGTGGTCACCCGATTTCAACACCAACGTAGCCATTGGCATGGTACGCCTGAGCCATTGGGATGCGGGAACGGAGCTGGACGTGGAAACGCCAGATGGGATGCGCCGCGCGACCGTGCAGTCGCATTTCTGGATTTAAAGGGGGGTTTTGGGGGCGCTGCCCCCGTCGCTGCGCGACTCCCCCGGGATATTTAGGGCCAGGTGAAGCAACGGGCCGGTTACAGAAACACGAAAGGAATTGAGAGATGTTCAATGCACTTGTGATGGACAAGGACGAAGAAAGCGGTTTGGCGAGCGCGTCAGTCAGGCAGCTTACGCTGGATGATCTGCCGCATGGCGACGTCACGGTCGCGGTTGAATATTCCACAGTGAACTACAAGGATGGTTTGTGTCTGTCCCCCAAAGGGGGCGGTTTGGTGCGGGCGTACCCGCATGTTCCCGGAATTGATTATGCCGGTACCGTCGAGGCATCGACCGATGCGCGTTACAAGCCGGGTGACAAGGTTGTTCTGACCGGGTGGCGGGTAGGCGAGGCGCATTGGGGTGGTTATTCGCAGAAAGCCAGTGCCAAGGCGGACTGGCTGGTGCCTCTGCCGGATGGGCTTGATGCCCGGCGGGCGATGGCCGTAGGCACCGCCGGGTTTACCGCGATGCTGGCCGTGATGGCGCTGGAGGATCACGGGCTGACCCCCGATCGCGGCCCGGTTCTGGTAACCGGGGCGGCCGGTGGTGTTGGGTCGGTGGCGACAGCCATTCTGGGCCATCGCGGGTATGAGGTGGCCGCCGTGACCGGGCGACCTGAAACCGGCGATTATCTGAAATCGCTGGGCGCAACGACAATCGTACCGCGTGAAGAGCTGAATGAGACAACCAAGCGCCCGCTGGAAAGTGAAACCTGGGCGGGCTGCGTGGATGCCGTGGGCGGTGCGATGCTGGCGCGTGTGCTTGGGCAAATGAAATACGGCTGTTCGGTTGCGGCCGTGGGACTTGCGGGCGGCGCGGCGCTTCCTGCAACGGTGATTCCCTTCCTGCTGCGCGGCGTGAACCTTCTTGGCATCGACAGTGTGATGCAGCCCTATGAAAACCGGCTTCGTGCCTGGAAAAGGATTGCAACCGACCTGCCGATGGACAAGCTTGAGTCGATGGTACAACCAGCGGCCTTGTCCGACCTTCCGCAACTGGGTGCCGATATCCTGAAAGGGCAGGTCAAAGGGCGCGTTGTTGTCGATGTGAATGCCTGAGCGCAGTTGACAACCTAAACCCGATACGATGCCGTGTCGGTTTTTGCGAAGGCGGTTTGGTACAAAATGATCGCAACACCTCTGGCCATTGGTACAAAACCGCCTCATGATTGCTATACATCCCAAATGTGATGGCGTAAGACCCATCCAAAGAGTACCTGAATACGGGGAGTGAGCAGCATGTCTGACGACTTCGAACTGGACACCGATGACCTGAAACGCCGTATGGATGGCGCAATGGCCAATCTGAGAACCGAATTTGCCTCGCTGAGAACCGGGCGCGCCTCGGCTTCGATGCTGGAACCTGTCATGGTCGACGCGTATGGCTCGATGACACCGATCAACCAGGTGGGCACCGTCAACGTGCCTGAGCCCCGCATGGTCACTATAAATGTGTGGGATAAGTCATTGGTCGGGAAGGTGGAAAAGGCCATTCGCGAAAGCGGCCTTGGCATCAACCCGCAGCTGAACGGCACCATCATCATGCTTCCGATTCCTGAGTTGAACGAAGAGCGTCGCCGTGAACTGGGCAAGGTCGCTGGCCAATATGCGGAAAGCGCCCGGATCGCGATCCGCAATGTGCGCCGGGATGGCATGGATCAGATCAAGAAGGCAAAAGCGGATGGTATGTCTGAAGACGACCAGAAGCTTTGGGAAAGCGAAGTGCAGGATCTCACGGATGCGATGATCAAGGCGGTCGATGCGGCGCTTGAAACCAAGCAAACTGAAATCATGCAGGTCTGATCTGGTCTGATGCCGAAAGATCCCCAAACCGATCCGGTCTGCGGCCCGCGCCACGTCGCTATCATCATGGATGGCAATGGCCGTTGGGCGCAGGCGCGTGGTCGCCCCAGGTTGTTTGGGCACCATGCCGGTGCGCGGCGTGTTCGCGAGGTTGTCGAGGCCTGCCCGCATCTGGGGATCAAGTACCTGACTGTATTTGCATTCTCGACCGAGAACTGGAAGCGAACGCAGGTTGAGGTGGCCGGGTTGATGAGCCTGTTTCGGCGCTACATCATCAAGGAGACACGGACCCTGGCGGATAATGGCATCCGGGTTCGGTTCATTGGCGATCGGGTAAGGTTGGATTCGAAACTGACCGAATTGATGGATTCACTTGAAGAGGAAACCAAGGACAACGACCTTGTTCATCTGACGGTCGCCCTGAACTATGGCGGTCGGGACGAGGTGGCGCGCGCCACCAAACGTCTCGCGCGGGATGTGGCCGACGGGCGGCTTAGACCCGAGGATGTGGATGAAGAAACGTTACCTAAGTATCTGGATACACGCGTTCTTCCGGATCCTGACCTTGTCATTCGCACCAGTGGAGAAGCACGGATTTCGAACTTTCTGCTGTGGCAGTCCGCCTATTCCGAGTACGAATTCATAGATACGCTGTGGCCGGATTTCACCGCCGCAGAACTCGAGAGGCTTTGTCGCAACTATGGGGCCAGAGAGCGTCGGTACGGGGCGGTTCTGGCATGAGTGATGGCCGGTGGTCTGATCTGACGAGCCGGGTCCTTTCTGCCGCCGTTCTGGTTGCGATAGGGGCCATCGAAGTCTGGCTTGGCGGTCTCTGGTTCGAGGTCTTCATTGCGGCTGCTTGTGGCCTGATGACCTGGGAACTGGTTCGGATGATCGACCCTGAAAGCCAGGGTGTGGCCGTCCAGTTGGGCGTTCTGACTGCGATTGCGGTTATCCTCAGCTACCACCTGCCGGCGCTATACACGCTCCCGGTCGTGCTTGCGCCGGCTTTGGTGGGCATGGGACAGATCAGCCGTTCGAAACCCCTGTACGGCTTGTTCGCGGTCTGGATTGTTGCGGCTGGTCTGGGTTTCATATCCATTCGCGAAAACTCGGGTTTTGGCTGGATGGTCTGGCTGATCGCGGTGGTGGTTGCCACCGATGTGGCGGGCTATTTTGTGGGTAAAATGGTCGGTGGACCCAAGTTCTGGCCAAAGGTCAGCCCTAAGAAAACATGGTCGGGAACGGCAGGCGGATGGGCTGCTGCGGCCTGTGTCGGTATCGCCTTTGCAAGCCACGCGGGTTTCGGCTTTGCCTTTGTTGTTGTTTCCGTTCTCGCATCAATGGCCAGTCAGGCGGGTGACATAATCGAAAGCGCGATCAAACGTAAATTCGGGGTCAAGGACAGTTCAAATCTGATCCCCGGCCATGGCGGCTTTCTGGATCGGTTCGACGGCATGATGGGGGCTGCGGTGTTTGTTCTGATCGCAGGGCTTCTGTACACGCCGGGTGAGATGTAATGCGACGGATTTCCGTTCTTGGGGCCACGGGGTCGATCGGGCAAAACACGCTTGATCTGATTTCGCGTAAACCCGAAGACTATGATGTGGTGGCCCTTACCGGCGGCGCAAATATTCGACAACTTGCTGATGACGCTCGTCGGTTGCGTGCCGATTTGGCTGTCACGGCACATGAAGACAGGTTGGAGGACCTGCGCGCCGCACTGGCCGGAAGTGGGGTCGAAGCGGCGGCCGGGCCGCGTGCGATCGCCGAGGCCGCAGCGCGCCCGGCGGATTGGGTCATGTCAGCCATCGTCGGAGCAGCGGGCCTTGCGCCTGGGATCGAAGCCCTGAAACAAGGAACAACACTGGCCTTGGCCAACAAGGAAACATTGGTCTGCGCAGGATCGTTGGTTCTGGACACTGCAAAAAACCATGACGCGCGTTTGCTTCCTGTCGACAGTGAACATTCGGCGGTGTTTCAGGCATTGGTTGGTGAAGATATCGACGCTGTCGAGAGGGTGATTATCACCGCAAGTGGCGGAGCGTTCCGCGATTGGCCGCTGAAAGATCTGGCAAACGCCACCGTCGAACAAGCGTCCAGCCATCCGAATTGGGATATGGGCCAGCGGATCACGATCGACAGTGCCTCGATGTTCAACAAGGCGCTGGAAGTCATAGAAACAAAAGAATATTTCGGAGTTTCCCCGGATCAGATCGAAGTTTTGGTTCATCCCGAATCCATTGTCCATGCAATGGTCGGGTTTCGGGATGGCGCGATGATGGCACATATGGGCGCCCCCGATATGCGCCACGCCATTGGGTATGCGTTGCACTGGCCCGACAGGCAGGAGCTGCCGGTTCAGCGGCTGGACCTCGCAAAGCTGGGACAGCTGCGCTTTAACGAACCGGATCTGACACGCTATCCAGCCCTGAAACTCGCCTGGGACGTGATGCAGCGTGGTGGGCTGGCTGGCGCAGTATTCAATGCCGCCAAGGAACGCGCGCTGGATCACTTCATTGCGGGCCGGATCGGCTTTCTTGATATGGCGGATACCGTTTCTGCCGTATTGGACAGGTTTGACGCAACGGGTGGCCTTATTGATGCCCCGATGACACTTGATAACGTGCAGCAAACCGACCATCTGGCACGTCAGTGGGTCGATAACACTGTGATGGAACGAGCAGGATAGAAATTTGGACGTACTTTCGCTGATCCCGCAATTCGGCAATCTGCTGTGGACGATTGTTGCCTTTGTTATTGCGCTGTCGGTCATTGTGGCCGTGCATGAATATGGCCATTACATTGTGGGCCGGTGGTCTGGTATCCATGCCGAAGTCTTTTCGCTCGGGTTTGGACCGGTGCTCTGGAGCCGCAAGGATAAGCGCGGAACCAAGTGGCAGATCGCAGCGTTGCCTTTTGGTGGATACGTGAAATTTCTGGGCGATGCCAATGCGGCCTCGGGCAAGGATGAAGAGGCGATGGAAGACATCGCGACCCAAAATCCTGAGGAGTTGCGCCGCACCATGCACGGCGCCCCGCTATGGGCACGGGCAGCAACTGTCGCGGCTGGCCCGGTCTTTAATTTCGCCATGTCCATTCTGGTTTTTGGCCTGATCTTCTGGTCACAGGGCGTGTCGCGTGAACCCCTGACCGTTGGCGCGTTGCAGCCTTTGCCAGGCACCGTGCAGGAATTGCGCGAGGGAGATGTGATTACGGCTATCGCCGGTCGTCCGACACCGGACTATGACGAAGAAGTCGCATGGAAGGAGTTCATCGATCAGCTGCCTGTTCAACCGGTTCTGGATTATTCCGTGATCCGCGATGGCCAACCCCTTGAGGTTCAGGCCCCCTGGATGCTTCCGCCGCTGATCCGTCAGGTTGCTCCGCGTAGCGCGGCTATGGATATCCAACTGAAGCAAGGGGATGTCATCACCTCGGTCAATGGTGAACCGATCTTTGCCTTCGAACAGCTAAAGGATCATGTCGAAGGATCGGACGGCCGCGTCTTGCTGCTTGAAGTCTGGCGGGATGGGTCCGAGTTGGAATTTGCCCTGGCGCCCCGGCGCACGGATGAACCGCAGCCTGATGGTGGTTTTGTCACCCATTGGCGCATCGGAATCGTCGGCGGCATGATGCTTGAGCCTGCAACCGTACCGGCTGGTCTTTTCGATTCCCTAAAGGGCGGTGTCATCCAGACTGGACGCATCATCGAAGGGTCCTTATCCGGCATGTGGCACATGGTGACGGGTGCAATCAGCACCTGCAACATCTCGGGGCCAATCGGAATTGCCGAAACCTCGGGGGCGATGGCCAGCCAGGGGGCACAGAATTTTATCTTCTTCATTGCTGTCCTGTCGACGGCGGTCGGGTTGTTGAACCTGTTTCCCATTCCGGCGCTGGATGGCGGACATCTCGTCTTCTACGCCTACGAGGCCATTGCCGGGAAACCGCCCAGCGACCGGGCGATGCGCATACTCATGGGCATTGGAATTTCGATCATTCTGACCCTGATGCTGTTTTCGGTCAGCAACGACCTGTTCTGCTGAATGTGGCGGCTGGAGCAGATTCCAGCCGCATTACCGCCATATTTCAGCGCTACAATATTCCCGTCTAAAGGGAACAGTCATGTCCAAAACGCTGAAAAAATCGTATCAAAGCTTTAGCTTCCTCTTCATGTTGAATTGGGATGTTATGTTGAGTTTTGCCGTTACAGCGTTGGCGATGGCTGGGGCCGCCTATCTGGCGGGAATGTGATTCTCGGGAAAATCGTAGGTCTGTTGTCGCGAAGCCGTCTGCCTAACTGCTTCGATATCGCCTTTTGACAAGCTCATTCAATCCCGTTACTCAGCATTAAAGTCTCAAAATTCTGGGTAGAGCATAAAATGACTGACAGGCGAGACGCAGGCACATCCTGCGGGGGGCATATGCCGACAAACAATATTTTGTGGCAGGCGCTAACGGTTTTTTTCCTTTTTGTTGCGGTAAGTTTACTGGCGTTTCCGCATGCGGCATCGGCGCAAAACTACACAATCAACTCGTTCGATGTTGAGGGGAACCGCCGGATCGAAACCGGAACAATTATCGCTCGGACCGGAATCGAACCGGGCCAGACTGTAACGGCCGGGCAGCTTAACGATGCCTATCAGCGTTTGCTTGACAGTGGTGTATTTGAGACAGTTGAACTGACGCCGCGCGGCACGACTCTGGTCATTCAGGTCCAGGAATATCCAACGATCAACCAGATCAGCATCGAAGGGAATGCTCGCGTCAAAGACGACGTTCTTCTGGACGTGATCTCGTCGCAACCCCGCCGGGTCTTTACGCCACAGGCGGCCGAAGCAGACGCCGACACCATTGCCGAAGTGTATTCGGCCCAGGGTCGCGTCGCGGCAACCGTTATTCCTCGCATTATCCGTCGCAGCGACAACCGGGTTGATCTGGTCTTTGAAGTGGCAGAAGGCACGACCATTGAGGTCGAGCGCGTCAGCTTTGTCGGCAACCGCGCCTATTCGGACCGCCGGTTGCGCCGGGTTCTGGAAACCAAGCAGGCAACCTTCCTGCGGACGTTCTTCCGCAACGACACGTTTATTGGCGACCGCATTGAATTCGACAAACAGGTCATTCGCGATTTCTACCTGTCGCGGGGCTATATCGATTTCCGTGTGAACAGCGCCAACGTCGAATTTACCCGCGAACGGGATGCGTTCTTTCTGGTGATGAACGTCACCGAAGGCCAAAAGTTCTCGTTTGGAAAGATCACGACGGTTAGTGAAATTCCCGGTGTTGATGCGGCGCCGTATCAGGATGCGCTGAAAATCAAACCTGGCGTGACCTATACGCCGACGCTGGTGGAAAACTCGATCGCGCGGCAGGAACGCCTTGGGTTGAAACAGGGTGTTGATTTCCTGCGGGTTGAACCGCGTGTGACGCGCAATGACCGTGATCTTACCCTGGATATTGAATTTGTTCTGACGAAAGGTCCGCGGATCTTTGTCGAGCGGATCGATATCGAAGGCAACACCACCACGCTGGACCGTGTGATCCGCCGCCAGTTCGACACCGTCGAAGGTGACCCGTTCAACCCGCGTGAAATCCGTCAGGCCGCGGAACGCATCAATGCGCTCGGATTCTTTGCCGTTGCCGAGGTCGAACCTCGGGAAGGGTCGTCCCCCAGTCAGGTCATTCTGGATGTTGATGTCGAGGAACAGCCTACAGGTTCGCTGAGCCTTGGCGGCAGCTACTCGGTCACAGACGGCTTCGGGATTGCAATCGGCCTGAACGAGGCAAACTTCTTGGGACGTGGTCAGAATCTTGGTGTGTCGCTGTCAACAGCGCAGGATTCGGAGCAGTACACCATTAACTTCACCGAACCTTATCTGCTTGGCCGCAAACTGCGTTTCGACCTTGGACTGGGTCTGTCGGCAACCAATTCCGGCTTTGCCAGCTACGACACGAGCTCGTTGTTCTTCAGACCTCAGTTGACCTATGCAATTGGTGAACTGTCTGCTCTTCGGCTGCGCTATGGCTGGGACCGCAGCGAAATGACACAGCAGAGTAATCAGACCAGCGGCGCGGTGATTGCGTCCGAGATCGCGCAGGGAAAACGGACGTCCAGCTCGCTGGGACTATCCTACATCTATGACAGCCGAATTGGTGGTCTGAACCCGAACTCGGGTGTGCTGTTCGAAGTGGGCGTCGACGCGGCAGGCCTTGGCGGTGATAACAAATACTTCAAAACCACCGCACGCGGTATCGCTCAAACACGGGTCTGGAACGAAGAGGTTGTTTTGCGTGCAACTCTGGAACTAGGCGCATTGAATTGGTCCGGTAATGGTTTCAGCCGTGCAGTTGACCGATTTGTGTTAGGGCCCAGTACCTTCCGCGGTTTTGAGCCTGCGGGTCTTGGCCCGCGTGATTTGTCCAATGGTCAGGACGATGCCATCGGCGGCAACTATTACTGGGTCGCGCGTTTTGAAACCGATTTCCCCTTGGGTCTGCCCGAGGAGCTGGGCCTGCGGGGCGGTCTGTTCTATGACGTTGGAAACCTTTACAACATCAACGATGTGAACACTGCAGGGGCAAATATCGTTGGCGCAGACGGGTCCATTCGTCACGTTATCGGTATCTCGGTCTTGTGGGAAACGCCGTTTGGACCTTTGCAGTTCAACTTCTCGAAGGCTCTGAAAAAGGAAACGTTCGACAAGGAACAGAACTTTGACCTGACCATTCAGGCCCGGTTCTGATCTGCGATGACGAACAGGTTCTTTACCTTGATACAGGGCCCGCTTTGGGCCCTGTGTGCATTTATGATGCTGTTTCAGGCCCCTTCGGCTGATGCGCAGCAGCTAGGTGTTCCGCAAGCCAGCGTGGTTACGTTGTCCGGTGAGCAGCTGTTCAAGAATTCCGCATTTGGGCAACGTGTGTTGCGCGAGATCGAAAAAGAAAGCGCAATGCTTGCGGAAGAAAATGAACGGATTGTCGCGGAACTCAGCCGAGAAGAAAAAGACCTGACCGAAAAGCGCGCGACCATGCCAGCAGAGGAGTTTCGCCCGCTGGCCGAAGCGTTCGATGTCAAGGTTCAGTCCCATCGAGACGGACAAAGGGCAAAGCTGGACGCGCTGGCACGTCGCAGCGAGGAAGCGCAGCAAACGTTTTTTGAAATTGTTCGCCCGATCCTTGTTGATTTGCTACGCGAATTCGGGGCCAGCGTGATCATCGAACGCTCCAATGTCGTTGTAAGCACGTCAGATATCACCGAGGCCGCGATAATCCGCGTGAACACGGCAATTGGCGATGGCAGCGGGTTGCAAAAGGACACTAGCGAATAGGTTCGCTTGCCCTTGCGAGGCTGTATTGCTAACCACGCTGAAAAAGAAACATCCAGAACAGGATAACCGCATCATGACAACGGAAACCAAAAGTGCCGATATTCAGTTGATCCAAAGGATCCTGCCGCATCGTTATCCGTTTTTGCTGGTCGACAAGGTGGTGGACATCTCTGGCTATCAATCAGCCCGAGGTATCAAGAACGTCACCATGAACGAGCCGCATTTCCAGGGCCACTTCCCGGGAACACCGATCATGCCGGGTGTTACCATCGTCGAGGCGATGGCGCAGACAGCAGGCGTAATGCTGGGCGTGGGTATGGATGTCATCGACACCGAGTTGCTGATCTATTTCATGAGCATCGACAAATGCAAGTTCCGCAGGAAAGTTGTTCCTGGCGACGTCCTGGAAATGCATGTCGAAACGGTTCGCGGCAAGAAAGGTGGCAAGCTTTTCAAATTCAACGGCCGCGCAACTGTTGATGGTGAAGTGGCCGCCGAGGCAGAATTCTCGGCCTATGTCGATTGGGATATGGAAAAAACAACATGAGCGGTATCCACCCCAGCGCGATTATCGAAGACGGGGCGCAGATCGGGCAGGATTGCGTCATCGGTCCTTTCAGCTATGTGGGCGCCAATGTAAAACTGGCTGATCGGGTCGAACTGAAGTCTCATGTCGTTGTGACCGGTGACACATCGATTGGCGAAGACACCGTGATCTTTAATTTTTCGGTGATCGGTGAGATTCCGCAGGACCTGAAATTCGGCGGTGAAAACACGCGCCTTGAAATCGGTCAGCGCAACCGCATTCGCGAGCACGTGACGATCAATACCGGGACCGAAGGTGGCGGCGGTGTAACCCGGATCGGGGATGATTGCCTGCTGATGGCAGGTGTTCATGTGGCCCATGACGTGCAGATCGGCAACCGGGTTATCATGGTGAACCACGCAGGGGCAGCAGGCCACTGCATCGTCGAGGATGATGTGATCGTCGGTGGCATTTCGGGCCTGCACCAGTGGGTGCGTGTTGGTCGCGGGGCGATCATCGGTGCGCTCACCATGGTGCCAAAGGACGTCATTCCCTACGGTTTGGTACAAGCCTCCCGGGGTGAGCTTGAAGGTCTGAACCTCGTGGGTCTCAAGCGTAAAGGTGTTTCGCGCGAAGACATCTCGGCGTTGCGTGCCGCGTTCAAGGAGCTGTCTGAAGGCGATGGAACATTCATGGATCGCGCCAACCGTCTTGGTCAGGGTAACGACAGCGACTATGTGCAGCGGATCGTTGATTTTGTCACCGGACATAGCGATCGGTCGTTCCTGACACCGAGGAAATAGGGACATGCTTGCGTTGATTGCGGGAACCGGGGCGCTGCCGACCGAATTGGTTGCCCAGCTGGCAGAACGTCCGCTGATCTGCGCGATGGAAGGGTTCCTGCCGGATGATCTGGTCGCAGATATCGTGTTTCCGCTTGAACAGCTTGGCAGTTTTATTGCCGGGCTTCAGGCGAAGGGCGTGACCGAGATTTGTATGGCCGGCGCAGTTCGGCGCCCGAAGGTTGATCCCAAACGTATTGACGCGGCAACGATGCCGTTGGTTCCGGTGATCCAGCAGGCCATGCTGTCGGGTGATGACGGAGCTTTGCGGGCTGTCATTGGCCTGCTGGAAAGCGCAGGTTTGCGGGTGCGTGCCGCGCATGAAATCGCCCCAAGCCTGTTGCCGCCTTTGGGCTGTCTTACCGAAGTGCATCCATCCGAAAGTGACATGACAGATGCGGACCGTGCTGCCGGAATTCTGCGGGCCATGGGGGCTGCGGATATTGGTCAGGCCTGTGCCGTCTCAAAAGGGCAGGTTTTGGCAGTCGAGGGCATCTTTGGAACCGCCTGGATGCTTCAATCCCTGACGCAACGCCCGGACGCGGGCGGCGGCATACTGTTCAAAGGCCCAAAGCCCGATCAAGATCGGCGTGCTGATCTGCCTGCCATCGGGCCCGACACCGTCACGGATGCGGTCGCGGCAGGCTTGTCTGGCATCGTTCTGGAAAAGGGCGGTGTGCTGGTTTTGGAAAAAGAACAGGTCATCGCCGAATGTAACCGTCTTGGGCTGTTCCTGTATATTCGCGAGCGGGCGGTCTGATGCGCGTCTTTCTGGTCGCCGGTGAACCTTCGGGCGACCGGCTGGGCGGCGCGTTGATGGAGGGGCTGAAATCCCTGATCCCCGATATTGAGTTCGACGGGGTGGGCGGACCTTTGATGGCTGCTCAGGGGCTGACCAGCCGGTTTCCGATGTCGGAACTTTCGGTGATGGGTTTGATCGAGGTTCTGCCGAAGTTTTTTCACCTCAAGCGTCGAATCTCGGAGACTGCGCATGCAGTGTTGGACACACAGCCGGATGTTCTGATCACCATCGACAGCCCCGATTTCAGCCTGCGTGTCGCCAAAATCGTCAAAGCCGCAAGTGATATTCGCACCGTGCATTACGTTGCGCCCAGTGTCTGGGCCTGGCGTCCGGGGCGGGCGGATAAAATGGCAAAGGTCATCGACCATGTGCTGGCACTGCTTCCGTTCGAGCCGCCATACATGGAGCGGGCAGGGATGGAGTGCGACTTTGTCGGCCACCCTGTTGCCAGCGAACCGACGGCAACACAGGCCGAGATTGCGGCCTTCCGGAGCAGGTACGACCTAGGGGATGCACCAGTCCTGCTGGCTCTGCCCGGATCGCGACGGGGTGAGATCGAACGTCTGGCAGACACGTTCGGTGAGGTATTGCGGCTGTTTTTGACGGACCATCCCAGTTATCGTGTCGTGGTTCCAACCGTGGGTGCGACAACTGACCTGGTCAACGCTCTGACGCAAAGCTGGCCGGGCGCACCAATAGTGCTCGACCCGCGACAAATGGGGGCCGGGCAAGCCACGGTCGAAAAACGCGCGGCTTTTGGCACGGCATGTATCGCGCTGGCCGCTTCGGGTACGGTTTCTTTGGAACTGGCGGCGCAGTATACACCTATGGTGATCGCCTACAAACTCAATTGGCTGACCCAGAAAATGGCCGAACGCATGGTCAAGCTGGACACTGTTACATTGGTCAATCTGGTATCTGAAACACGCGCCGTGCCTGAATGCCTGCTGAACGATTGCCAGCCAGACAAGATCGCCAAAGCCCTGCATGATGTGACCAATGCCCCTGACGCTCAGCAACTCGCGATGAACCTGACAATGGAACGGTTGGGGCGCGGAGGAGAAGCTCCGGGGTTGCGGGCGGCACGGGCTGTGCTGGACAGAATGCAGATTGAGCATGCTTGATCACACGCTGTTCGCCGCTTCAGCCGGGGTTGCCATGATTTCCACCAATCTGGACAATCTGGCCGTCCTACTGGGTTTGATATTGGTGATCGAGCAACGCCGCGCCATCATTGGCTTTGCCGTCGCGCAGACAATTGTTCTGACATTGGCCATGACCGTCGCATTGGGTGTTGACCAGAGCGGCGCACCGTTTTGGATCGGGTTTCTGGGTCTTTTACCACTGGCCTTTGGTTTGCGCGGAATCTGGCGGCAATTTTTTGGGGCCAATTCTGAAGGAACCGAGTTAAAAGGGGCCGTAACATCGGTGGTTACCCTGTTCCTGAGCCTGTCGATTGACAGTTTCGCGGTCATGACACCGCTTTTGGCGGAGTCTGCCCCTTCATACCGTATTGCCGCCTTGATCGGCGCAGCACTGGCCGCTTCAGTTCTGGTCGTAGTTGCCGCCTGGGGCGCACCTCGGGCCAAAAGCCTTGGACCACGCGTCGCCCGTATGGATCGGATCGCCCCATATATCATGGTCTGCGTCGGGCTTTACATCCTCTTCAATTCGCCCACGGATGCCCTGTAACAGGCCTGTTTCGGCATTCCGTCTCGGGTTTGTTATCCGAGACCGTCTGTTGCAGCGGTGCGGACTTAAGATATCCTCGCTGAAAAGGAGATTTCATCATGACCCGCATCCCCCCTTTGTCAGACCCTGAGATGGCAGACGAGACACGCGCGTCACATGCGGCTTTGGGTGCTTATGGCCCGTTCGACAATTGGGCCCGGGTTGCCGCACATTGTCCACCGGTTCTGGAACATGTCGCGGGCATGTTGACGGCGTTGCGGGAACAGCAAACCTTGCCGCGTCGTGCGCTGGAACTGGCAATGGTGACGGTTTCCAAATTGAACGCCTGTGACTACTGCGTCTCGCATCATACTCCGCTGTTGACGGTTGCAGGTCTCAGCCCCGAAGGCGCGGCGCGCCTGCCAGATGTCGACAACCACCCCGAACTGGACGCGTGCGACAAGGCTGTCGTGCGATACGCCGAGGCGGTGACGACACGATCAGGCCGCATGCGCGACGCTGAGGTTTCCAACCTGCGGGACTGGTTCAGCGATGCCCAGATTGTCGAGTTAACCTGGCGCATCGCATTGTGCGGTGCATTCAACCGGTTCAACGATGCGCTTCAGATCCAGATCGAACCCGAGGTTGAACCCGTTTCAGCCTAGTATCCGCGCCAGATCCAGCCACCGCCAAAGATGCGGCTGCCTTCTGAGGCATAGAAGACGCAGGCCTGACCGGGCGAGATGCCTTCTTCGGGTGTCAGCAATTCCACCTCAGCAGCGGTGTCGGACAGCGGTCGAATAATGGCCTCGCGCGGGGGGCGGGTCGAACGGACCTTGACTGACAGGTGCCATTCTTCGCGCGATGTGAAGGCTTCATCGCCCAGCCAGTTGATCTCACGCACGGGAACGACACGCGTTGCCAGCATCTCTTTGGGGCCGACAACGACCTGTTTTTTGTCCACGTCCAGCTTGACCACATAAAGCGGCTCGCTCAGGCCGCCGATGCCCAAGCCGCGCCTTTGGCCGATCGTGTAATGGATCACCCCGTTGTGCTGCGCCAGAACGCGGCCATCGGCATGAACAATCTCACCCGGTTCCGCAGCACCGGGGCGCAGCTTTTCAATGACGTTGGCATAGTTGCCGTCGGGCACAAAGCAGATGTCCTGACTGTCGGGTTTGTCCGCCACAGACAACCCATATTGAGCCGCCATTTCGCGGGTCGCGTCTTTTGACGGCAAATGACCCAACGGGAAGCGCAGGAAATCAAGCTGTTCGGGCGTTGTCGAGAACAGGAAATAGGATTGATCCCGGTTAGCGTCTTCGGCGCTGTGCAGTTCCGGGCCGTTTGGCCCCATCTTGCGCTGGATATAGTGCCCGGTGGCCATACAGTCGGCCTCAAGATCCTTGGCGGTTTCCAGCAGGTCCTTGAATTTTACGCGCTCATTGCAGCGAATGCAGGGGACGGGTGTTGCGCCTGCCAGATAGCTTTCCGCAAACTCATCGATCACCGCGTCCTTGAAGATGTTTTCATAGTCCAGAACATAATGGGGAAATCCACGCTCTTCCGCTACGCGGCGCGCATCGTGGATATCGATCCCGGCACAGCACGCCCCTTTCTTGGCCAAAGCCGCGCCATGGTCATAGAGTTGCAGTGTCACCCCCACCACATCATAGCCCTGATCGGCCAAGTAAGCCGCGACGACGGAGCTATCGACGCCCCCTGACATGGCCACAACCACCCGCGTTTCCGAGGGCGGTTTGGCAAAGCCAAGCGAGTTCAGCGGGGTCTCGGTGTCGAGGGCCATTGGCGGTTCCTGTCCGGGTTAAGAAAGACCGGCAGAATATAGGAAAATTCTACACACTCTCAAGGGGTGGTTTCATACGACCTTAAGTAGGCTGGTGCCAGCTTTGATGCAGCAAAAAGGGTAAAGCGATGTATTTGCACAAAGTGGAAGGGCCAAGGTCTGTTTCTCTGCCGGATGGATCCATACTGACGCGCGCCGATCTGCCGCCGACAAGAACAAGGCGGTGGGTAGCCTCCCGCAAGATTCTGGTCGTGCGTGGGGTACTTTACGGGCTGATCAGCCTGTCTGAGGCAAAACAGAAATACGGCATCAGCGACGAAGAATTCAACGGCTGGGTTTCCCTGGTCGCGGAACACGGTGTCGAGGCTTTAAAAGCCACGGCCTTAAAAAAGTATCGACAACCTAAAGGTGAGCGGGAATAAATGATTCAACGGTAACGTCAGATTAACCATTCTTGGTCAGGTTTAATTTTAATTGGAATTATTGACCCGAATTGGAGCAGTGAAAATGCGTATACTTCTTGTCGAGGATGATCCGACTACGTCTAAAAGCATCGAACTGATGCTGACGCATGCGAACCTAAACGTTTATGCAACGGATCTTGGCGAAGAAGGTATCGATCTGGCAAAGCTCTACGATTACGACCTGATCTTGCTGGACCTGAACCTGCCGGACATGAACGGGCATGAAGTGTTGCGCCAGCTGCGGATTGCCCGGGTGGAAACACCGATCCTGATCCTTTCGGGCGCAGATGATACGGACAGCAAGATCAAAGGTTTCGGGTTTGGCGCGGATGACTATCTGACCAAACCCTTCCACCGCGAAGAACTGGTGGCCCGCATTCATGCCATCATCCGCCGGTCGAAAGGGCATTCGCAGTCCATCATCCACACAGGTCGCGTGGCCGTAAATCTGGACGCCAAGACCGTTGAGGTGGACGGAAAAACCGTGCACCTGACAGGAAAAGAATACCAGATGCTGGAATTGCTCAGCTTGCGTAAGGGTACGACTCTGACCAAGGAAATGTTTCTGAATCACTTATACGGCGGCATGGATGAACCCGAGCTGAAAATCATCGACGTCTTCATCTGCAAACTTCGCAAAAAGCTCAGCAATGCAACCGGTGGTGAGAATTATATCGAAACAGTTTGGGGGCGGGGCTACGTGTTGCGCGACCCGCAAAGCAACACTCTGGACGAGACGCGAATGGCGGTCGGCCTCTGATTTGAACCGTTTGTGTCGCTGGTGGTCCAGGGCGGCACATTGCACTCACGGCTCAGCACATCTGGACCTGGCCATGGCCTCGCCCTATCACTGAGGTCCAAGAACGCGTGACAGGGCGAGGCCATGAGCAATTCCACTCCCATATCAAACCTGACCGATGATGAGGCGCGTGCCGAACTGGCGCGGTTGGCGGACATACTGTCCCGAGCCAACACGCTGTATCACACAGAAGATGCGCCCGAGTTGTCGGATGCGGATTATGATGCCCTCAAACGCAGAAACGCCGAGATCGAGGCGCGTTTTCCCCACCTGAAACGTGCTGACAGCCCGACAGACCAAGTCGGGGCCAAACCGGCGGACGGGTTTTCAAAACTTACTCATGCCGTCCGAATGATGTCACTGGGAAATGCGTTCGACGATGGGGACATTGCCGATTTCGACGCCTCGATTCGCAAATATCTGGGCTTTGATGCAGGCGCGCCGCTGGCTTTCACAGCTGAACCCAAGATTGATGGCCTGTCTTTGTCCTTGCGTTATGAGAACGGACAGCTGGTTCAGGCCGCAACGCGGGGCGACGGTGAAGTTGGCGAGAACGTAACGGCCAACGCCTGCACTGTCTCTGATATTCCACAGCAGATTGAAAACGCGCCTGACGTTCTTGAGGTTCGGGGTGAGATTTACATGTCCCACTCTGATTTCGAAGCCTTGAACACGCGACAAGGCGAACGGGGGGGCAAACCCTTTGCCAACCCGCGCAATGCAGCGGCAGGGTCACTGCGTCAGCTGGATTCGGAAATTACCCGATCCCGCCCATTGCGCTTCTTCGCCTATGCCTGGGGTGAACTGTCAGAGCCTTTGGCGGATACCCAGATGGGAGCGATTGAGCGTCTTGCGACGCTTGGGTTCCCCACGAATTCCTTGACGCGCCTATGTGCCACGACTGAGGACATGATTGCTCATTACCGGGATATCGAAGCGCAGCGTGGGACTTTGGGGTATGATATCGATGGGGTCGTCTACAAGGTAAACGATCTGTCATTACAGGCACGTTTGGGTTTCCGTTCGACGACGCCAAGATGGGCAATCGCACATAAGTTCCCAGCCGAACTGGCCTGGACCAGATTGGAGGCGATTGACATTCAGGTTGGTCGAACAGGGGCGCTCAGCCCTGTGGCACGGTTGCATCCTGTAACGGTTGGCGGGGTGGTCGTCTCCAATGCCACTTTGCACAACGAAGATTATATCGCTGGGCGCGACGCCAAAGGCGGCACGATCCGTGATGGAAAAGATATCCGAGTGGGCGATTGGGTTCAGGTCTATCGCGCGGGCGACGTGATTCCCAAACTGTCGGATGTCGACTTGTCCAAACGCCCCGCCGATGCACGTCCCTTTGCCTTTCCGACACATTGCCCCGAATGCGGAAGCGATGCGATCCGTGAAGAGGGCGACGCGGTTCGACGGTGCACCGGCGGCCTGATCTGTCCTGCGCAGGCCGTTGAAAAGCTGAAACATTTCGTGTCGCGCAAAGCCTTTGATATAGAAGGGCTGGGCGCAAAACAGATTGAAATGTTCTATGGGGATCCAACCCTTCCGATCAATGCGCCAGCTGATATTTTCACGCTGGAACAGCGGGACGCAGCCAGTCTGACGCGGTTGAAAAACCGGGACGGGTGGGGCGAAACATCTGCCAGGAACCTGTTCGAAGCCATTGATAAAAAGCGGAAAATTTCTTTTGCGCGCTTGTTGTTTGCACTGGGCATTCGACATGTGGGCGAAGTCGGTGCGCGCGATCTGGCACTGTATTATCGTGATTGGGATGCGATGGCGCTCGCGTTGGACACTGCACGACCGGCTGCACTGGCGCAACGGCGGGCGGATGAGGCGGAAGACGCAGAGCGTGCGGCAGCGCAGCTTGAAGGGCGTCGCGCACGCGTGAAAGAAGTGCGGGACGCGGCCATCGGGGAGGCCAATGTCGCAGCCGATGCCAATGCCGCCTGGACAGAGCTGATCGGCATCGACGGAATTGGCGCAACACTTGGCCTTTCATTGTCGGACGCATTTGCCAATGAAGAGGAACGACGGGCTTTCGACACGCTGCGCAGCGAATTGACGGTTATCGCCCCCGACGCGCCAGCCTCGGACAGTCCGGTCGCGGGTAAAACCGTAGTGTTCACCGGAACGCTGGAAAAAATGACACGCGCCGAGGCGAAAGCGCGGGCCGAGGCGTTGGGCGCCAAGGTTTCCGGCTCTGTCAGCAAGAAAACCGATATTCTGGTCGCGGGTCCCGGGGCCGGGTCAAAGGCGAAGAAAGCAGCGGAACTTGGGATCGAAACTTTGGACGAGGATGGCTGGCTTCAGCTGATAGAAGGCGCATGAGCGGACGGCCCGAACAGCTTTTCCCGCTATTTGCGGGGTTGGAAACGTTGGATGGCGTCGGCCCCAAGACAGCGCAGGCCATGGCGCAGACCGGGGTGGAATCCCCGCGCGATGTTCTGTTCAGCCTGCCTTATGCCGTGGTGGATCGGCGCAGGCGGGATTCAATACAGGGGGTGGACCTGCCGGCCACTCTGACCGTGGAAGTGACAGTTGGCCCGCACAGACCGCCCCGCAGCAAGGGGGGTGCTTATCGCGTTCATGTCGAAGACAGTCAGGCCGATTTCCAGCTGGTCTTTTTCCACGCACGTGGTGAGTATCTGAAGAAAGTGTTGCCACAAGGATCACGCCGCGTGGTTTCCGGCAAGTTGGAACTGTTCGACGGTATGGCACAGATGGTGCATCCGGACCACATGCTGCCCGTTGAACAAGCAGGAGATATCCCGGAATTCGAACCGGTTTACCACCTGACGCAAGGGCTGACGCAGAAAACAGCGTTCAAGGCCAGCCGCAGCGCATTGGCACGCGCACCCGAACTTGAGGAATGGATCGATCCGGCGCAGGTGTCGCAGCAAAACTGGCCGAACTGGTCCGCGGCCATTCACGCCGGTCACAATCCGCGCGGCGCGGATGATGTCGCGCCGTTTGCCCCTGCACGTCAGAGGTTGGCGTATGACGAGTTGTTTGCGCACCAGCTGACGCTCGCTCTGGCCCGGCAACGAGAGCGCAAGTCGCGGGGAATCGTCAGCGTGGGAACCGGGGTACTGCAATCGAAAGTGCTGGCAAGCCTTCCATATCGCCCGACTGGCGCACAAACGCGCGCCATTGATGAGATTTCGGCTGATATGGCGTCTGACGCCCGAATGAACCGGCTGTTACAGGGCGACGTCGGCGCCGGTAAGACGCTGGTGGCCTTCATGGCCCTTCTGATCGCGGTTGAGGCGGGCGGGCAGGGCGTGATGATGGCCCCGACCGAAATTCTGGCGCGCCAGCATCTGGAAGGATTACGCCCCCTGGCCGAGCAGGCCGGAGTGGTTCTGGAACTGCTCACCGGGCGTGATAAGGGCGCGGAGCGGCGTGCCAAGCTTGAGGCGCTTAAACAAGGCGATATTCACATACTGGTTGGCACACATGCAGTGTTTCAAAGCGATGTTGAATTCAAGGCGCTGAGATTGGCCATCGTCGACGAACAGCACCGGTTTGGCGTGCGGCAGAGGATGGAGTTGTCGGAAAAAGGCAATGGGGCAGATGTTCTGGTAATGACCGCCACCCCCATCCCGCGCAGTCTGGCGCTGGCGCAATACGGCGACATGGATGTTTCGGTGCTGGATGAAAAGCCTCCGGGGCGAAAACCGATCAAAACGGCGATTGTCAACACACAGCGCATGGACGAAGTCATAGCCCACCTGCGGCGTGCGATTGATGAGGGGCGACAGTGTTACTGGGTGTGCCCTCTGGTCGACGAATCCGAAGTTTCGGACCTGACAGCGGCCGAGGAACGCTTCAAACGCTTGCGGGCCATTTTGGGTGAGGGCGTTGTGGGGCTGGTTCATGGTCAGATGCCACCTGCCGACAAAGACGCCGCGATGAGCGCATTTCAGAACGGGAAAACAAAGGTCCTTGTTGCCACGACGGTGATCGAGGTCGGCGTGAACGTACCCAACGCAACGATCATGGTCATTGAACGGGCCGAGATCTTTGGGCTGGCGCAATTGCACCAGTTGCGGGGGCGCGTCGGGCGCGGGGATGCGGAATCCACCTGTTTGCTGATGTATCAACCACCGCTCAGCGAGGGAGGGCGCAAGCGGCTGGAGGTTCTGCGCGAGACAGAGGATGGCTTCCGAATATCGGAAACTGACCTTGAGATGCGAGGCGCCGGCGATCTGATCGGAACTGCGCAATCCGGGTTGCCAAAATTCCATATCGCGGATCTGGAACGTCAGGCAGGATTGATGGCCGTCGCCCAATCCGATGCGCGGGCGCTGCTAACGACCGATCCCAAACTGACTTCGGACAGGGGAAGGGCCGCACGTGTACTTTTGTGGCTGATGAAACAGGATCAGGCGATCCGTTTGATTTCAGTGGGTTAGCTGTAACGTTCCCTAAAGTTCACAAATGTTCTTAAAAAGTTCTTTACCTGCGCCTGGAAATATGAGAACAAAAGGTCAACAAAGGATTAAAACTCTGACCGGAGGTGACCCTATGCTGACCCAGATCAAGACCGCTTTTAGCCGCGCGCAATCGACCATCCTGCAGGATGCCGTTGGCGTGTTGTCTTTGGTCGTGATGCTGATGGTGGCCCTTCACCTACCGGTTGGTTTCTAAGCCTTTCTGCCTGCGATCTCGTGCCGAAAAATCCGCGCTGTCATCCCCATTTCAGTCAAGGGTGACCTGCCTGTCCCAAACCCCTTGAGGGGCCATGCCTCGGCCCCGCGTGGTACACCGGACCCCACACGAGACACGCAATACCTGCCGCCGCCCTTTCGCCCGGAAAGCGCGGCGGCTTTTTTCTACAATTGGCCGGTTTTGAAGATCTCCAACAGCGCGGACAGGACTGAGTTGGCAGCAACCGAGGCCAAGATCATGCCCATGACACGGCTGATGATTGCCGCGCCTGAATGACCGATCAGCCGAATGATGGGCTCGGCCAAAAGCATCAGTACAAACGCAACCAGCAATACGGAAAGCATGACAAGCGCAGTGATACCCTGATCGGCGATGCTGTAACGGTGGTTGTCAGTCAGGATAACGATTGCCAGCATTGCGCCGGGGGATGCCAGTGAAGGCACGGCAAGCGGGAAAATCGCCGGGTTCTGCTGGTGATACGCGTCTTCACGATCTTCTTCGGCTTGCCGTTGTTCGATCTCTTGTTTGCTTTCACCAAAGATCATCGTCAGGGCAAACAGAAACAGGATAATGCCGCCAGCGACCTGAAACGAATTCAACCCGATATCCAGCGCTTCGATCAGCACCTGACCAAATACAAGGAAGAACAGCAATACGGCAGCACTTATCACGGCTGCTAACATCGCTGTCCGCCGCCGGCCTGCCGCGTCCAATCCGGCAGTAACTGCAATGAAAACGGGAATTGTTCCAATCGGGTCGATAACGACCCAAAGCGTAACGAAATGTTCGAGCAAATTATTCAAACCCATCCCTCCTGAAATCTGGGCAGAGGGTAAACGGGTTTACACCAAATAGCTATAATCAGGCGCAGTTTGCCTGTTCAGCCTGCGCCATGGCCTCAGCCGTGGCATCCAGAACCAGCAGGATCGACGCGTGGCGGTTTTTATAATCCCGTGCGGGCATAAGCACCTCAAGCCCATCAAACGGCGCATCAGGTGCAGGGCCGCCAGTCTTGAGCATGGCCGCCAACTGATCGCGCGCAGCTTCGACCTGCGCCCGCGACGCGCCAATTATCGCTTCCCCAACGACCGAGGCGGACGCTTGCCCCAAAGCGCAGGCTTTGACGTCCTGACCAAAGGCACTGATCTGACCATCACGAACCTTGATGTCCACAGTTACAGTCGATCCGCATAAAGGTGAGCGTTTCTTGACGGTTGCATCGGGATCTTCCAATCGCTCAAGATGCGGAATATCCGCAGCCAGCGCCAGAATGCGCCCAGAGTACAGCTTAATCAGGTCGTTCTCGCCGCTCATGGCTTTCCCTCGTCGTGTGTTACCCATACATAGTGGCGAGCCCACCGGATGCAAAAGGTTTTTGAGATGTCTGACCCAGTCGTGTTTGATCCCTCTACTTTGAGATTTAATGAGGCGGGTCTGATCCCGGCGATTGCGCAGGATGAAACATCAGGCGAGGTTCTGATGATGGCCTGGATGAATGTACAGGCAGTTGAAAAGACCCTCGAATCCGGGCGGGTGACCTATTGGTCACGCTCGCGGCAGGCTTTCTGGATCAAGGGCGAAACCTCGGGCCATGTGCAGGAATTGGTGGATTTCCGGATCGATTGCGACCGGGACTGCCTATTGGTTCTTGTCCGTCAAACCGGAGCAGCCTGTCATACCAACCGACGAACCTGTTTTTTTACCGCCGTTCG
This sequence comes from Ruegeria sp. SATB027, assembly GCF_059613825.1. NCBI lineage: Bacteria > Pseudomonadati > Pseudomonadota > Alphaproteobacteria > Rhodobacterales > Roseobacteraceae > Ruegeria > Ruegeria sp. SATB027. The sequence continues at coordinate 249,459 of NZ_JBXWTH010000017.1, read as the reverse complement.
GGATGGGGTCGAAACTGAACTGATGGCGCCAATGGAATAGGGGTCAAAGCCCAACCATTCGGCGTATGTCATCTGGGCTGGCCCCTTCGGCCCGGTACTTTGCAATTGCGCGGGCATCGTCGCGTTTGGCCAGCCGTTTGCCTGAATCATCGCGGATCAGATCATGATGGAAATACGCGGGTGTCGGTAGGTTCAACAACGCCTGCAAAAGAACGTGGATGCGGGTTGCTTCGAACAAGTCCCGCCCTCGAACCACCTGTGTTACGCCCTGAACAGCATCGTCAAGCACAACGGACAAGTGATACGACGTCCCCATGTCGCGGCGGGACAGAACTACATCACCTATGGTGGTGACCAACTCATCAGGCGTGAAAGTGATAATGCCGGTTTCGCCGCCCGGACCCGATCCCAACTCAAGAAATTGGTACCTGTCCGGGTTGCGGACCGCCTGACACGCCTTGACCACGTCCAATCGCAAGGGGTTCTGAGTTGGACGAGGAAGGTTCGGTAAATCTTTGCCAGCAAACCTTTTTCGACAGGTTCCGGAGTACACAAGCCCGTCGGGTCCAAGCATGGGTGCGCCTTCCTGCGGCGCACTGGCTGCTGCTGCGATATCTTTGCGATTACACGTGCATGGATACAAAAGCCCCTGCGCCCATAGCTGGTCCAACGCCTTATGGTAAACGTCCATACGATCCGATTGGCGCATTACGGGTTCAGGCCATGTCAGCCCCAGCCATCTGAGGTCTCTGTATATCTGATCCTCCCATAGCTGTCGTGAGCGGGATCGATCGATATCCTCAATTCGCAGCAAGAACCGGCCGCTTTCAGATGCGGCCCTATCGCTGGCAACCAACGCAGAATACGCGTGCCCAAGGTGAAGGGGGCCTGTTGGGGATGGCGCAAAGCGCGTTACAAGAGTCACGCTTTTTCTAATACATACACGTCAGAGTTAAGGTTGATTCCAGGCAGGTGGGGACCGTGTTCACGAAATAACAAACGTGCTGCCCCCATGTCGACCCAATCCGTCAGACGGCAGGTGAATTTATGGTCCGCCAACGCATGATCGTTCAGCGAAAAGCCAAGCAAACCACCCTTGGGCAGTGCGTGCATCAACAAATCCAGTGTCTCGGGCGGGGCAGCACCTTTTCCGATCACTCCTATGGCTGTGATCATCGTGTATTCCCCACGCTTCAACGGCGCGGGCTTGGCGATATCGAATCCGGTCAATGTTCGGTAAACGCCCTTGCTGGCGGCTTCCTGAAGCATGTTCTCTGTTGGGTCCATCCCATCGATGACCTCAAAGCCGACAGCGCGCAGGGCAAGCCCCGACAACCCGGTGCCGCAGCCGTAGTCCAGAATAGGTGTCTGGGGCTTCGGTGCGAAAGACCACAAAGCCGCTGCTACACGGCCCGGCGTGGCGTAACCGTGTTCACCAACTTCCTTTTCATAGGTTGCAGCCCAGTTCTGATAGTGCGCTTCAGTCGCTTCAGGCGTGCCGAGATTGTATGTGCTGTTCAGAAACGTGTCGTTCATTCCAGCATGCTAGGCTGAGACCGCATTACGCGTCCAGTCAGCAATGCTCCAACCAGGTACTCCATTCGGCTTTGGCCCGGTCGGTATAGGCCTTGTACCTGTCTTTACGACCCCGACGACCGCCTTTCAGGCCATCCACGGGGCGAAACAGGCCGAAATTCACGTTCATCGGCTGAAAGGTCTTGGCCTCGGCACCGCCCGTAATGTGGTGAATCAAAGCACCCATTGCGCTGTCTTGCGGAACGGTTGGCAGATCACGCCCCAAAATCTGAGCGGCGGCAAGCCGACCGGCCAGCAACCCCATCGCGGCGCTTTCTACATAGCCTTCGACACCCGTGATCTGTCCGGCAAAGCGGATGTTGGGTTTGGATTTCAACCGCATTTGCGAATCCAAAAGCGTGGGAGAGTTGATGAACGTGTTGCGGTGGATGCCACCCAACCGGGCAAAGCTGGCATTTTCCAAGCCCGGGATCATACGGAACACTTCGGTCTGGGCACCATATTTCATCTTGGTCTGGAAACCCACGATGTTGAACAAGGTGCCCAAAGCGTTATCACGGCGCAGCTGCACCACCGCATGAGGTTTCACGTCGGGCTCATGCGGGTTGGTCAGCCCGACCGGTTTCATCGGACCATGGCGCAGCGTTTCGCGACCGCGTTCGGCCATAACCTCAATGGGTAGACAGCCGTCGAAGTAACCTGCTGTCTCTCCTTCGTGAAATTCGGTTTTATCTGCTGCCAGAAGCGCGTCTATGAAGGCTTCGTACTGATCCCGGTCCATCGGGCAGTTCAGATAGGCTGTGCGTTCTTCTTCGGTCTCGCCCTTGTCGTAGCGTGATTGCATCCACGCTTTGCTCATGTCGATGCTCTCGGCATAGACAATCGGTGCGATGGCGTCGAAAAAGGCAAGTGCGTCAGACCCTGTCTCGGCCTGGATGGACTGACCCAGCGTGGGTGACGTCAGAGGACCGGTCGCAAAGATCCACTGGCCTTCGTCGGGCAGGGTCGTCACTTCTTCGTCGGTTACCCTCACACGCGGGTGGGCGCGAAGTTTTGCGGTCACACTTTCTGCAAACGGGTCACGATCCACAGCCAGCGCGCCACCGGCTGGCAGGCGGTGTTCATCGGCCGTTGTCATGATCAACCCATTGGCGGCGCGCATCTCCCAATGCAGCAGGCCCACGGCATTCTGCTCATCATCATCCGAGCGGAACGAGTTCGAACACACCATTTCCGCCAGATTGCCGGTCTGATGTGCAAAGGTGCCGATGGTCGGACGCATTTCGTGGATCACAACATCCACGCCCATTTCAGCAGCTTGCCAGGCCGCTTCTGACCCGGCCATGCCGCCGCCTACAATATGCAAAACTTGTGTCATGCGATGCCACATAGGGCAGACCACAATCGGGCGCAACTGAGGCAAAGCGGTTTCGCGAATTTTATGGAAGGGGTCTTGGGGTCGCCGCTGCGGGATTGTCAGCGCTGGTGAGAGAGACCAGCTGGAGGGACCTTCCGCCCACGGCGACCCAAAAGTGTCCTGAGACCTTGGCCTCGACCCAGCTTTGCCACAGTGTCGCCCTTTTGAAAAGTGCAAAATTCAAAACAGTGGCGAAAAATGTGCAAAACAATTGCATTATTGGGACCAATTTGGGGGACGTTTTTCGATAAAGGCTGAAATGCCTTCTTCTGTATCCCGGTACAGCATGTTTTGCGCCATTACGTCGCCGGTATAGGCATAGGCCTGATCCAGCGGCATCAGAAGCTGTTGATAAAACGCCTCTTTACCGATTTTGACAGCGGCTCCTAGCTTGGAGGCAACCTGTTCTGCAAGCGCATTGGCTTCTTGTTCAAGATGCGTCATGGGGACAACGCGGTTGACCAAACCCAAATCGGCAGCACGTTCAGCTGATATGAAGTCTCCTGTTGTCAGCATCTCAAATGCCTGCTTTCTGGGGATATTGCGGCTGAGGGCCACCATTGGGGTGGAGCAGAATAAGCCAATATTAACCCCGTTCACCCCAAACCGCGTGTCTTCGGCGGCGACGGCCATGTCACAGGTTGCCACCAGCTGACACCCAGCGGCGGTTGCAATGCCGTGGACCTGTGCGATGACGGGCTGGGGCAGGGACTGGATTGACATCATCACCTTCGCGCAGCGCGAAAACAGGTCATTGAAATAAGCTTTGCCGCCATCTTCGGACTGGCGTCCGGCCGTCATCTGTTTCAGATCGTGGCCAGCGCAAAATGCCTTGCCCTGACCCGCCAGGATCACTGCCCGGATCGACGTGTCTTCACGCAACGTGTCCAGTTCAGCCTGAAGCGCCGACAGCATCTCATCACTCAGCGCGTTCAGCCGCTCTGGGGCGTTCATTGTAAGCCGCGCAACAGCGCCGGTGTCGTTACGTTCCAGAATTGCCATCTTGCCCTCCGATCCCATGTTGGGCCAACTCTAGGTCGGTATGAGCAGGAGGGAAAGCATGGCGTTGGCAATGAACCGGGACGAACTGTCACAATACCTTAAGCAGGTTTTCCCGCAGGTGCACAAAGACTTTGTCGTCGAGGACCTGACCGAAGATACAATCACCATGCGCCTTGTTGTGCAGGATCAGCATTTGCGGCCGGGGGGCACGGTTTCGGGGCCATCCATGTTTGGGTTGGCCGATGTTTGTGTGTACGCAATGGTTCTGGCGCGAAAAGGGCGTCAATCCCTGGCGGTTACAACGAACAGTTCCCTGGATTTTTTGCGCAAACCAGAAGGCAACACGGACATGATCGCCAAATGTCGCCTGCTGAAACTGGGCCGGACTTTGGCTGTCGGTGACGTGCTTATGTATTCCGATGGCGCAGAAGACCCAGTTGCCAGAGCGACGATGACCTATTCCTTGCCACCGGCAGGATCTGCGGCCGCGAAATTCGGATAAAAAAAGACCGGGGACAAGCCCCGGCCCAGGAAGAGGTCCCAATAATGGGACTGGGGATCGGTTAAATCTGCCAAAAATGGCGCTTTACTTCGCGGCGCGCATCATGACGGGTCAGACCGACGTCTTTCAGCAAGCGGTCATCCAGATAACTAAGATTGACGCGGCTGCGGCGACGACGCTCCCATTGAGTGACCGCTGCCGCAAACCGCACGGCCAGTGTAGCGGCCAGAGGCAGCCGGGGGCTGTCGGTCAGCAGCAGAAGGGCGGGGGTGTGCATTGTGCGTGTCATCTCGGAATTCCTTTCAAATTGTATTGACACAAATTAGCTGTACTTGGTACACATGACTGATACATTCGAAATTGTGTCAAAAGCAAAGGAAGAATTGTAATGGATACAATTTGGCCAGAGGCGCTGCCGAAATCTAAAGGACCGAAATACACTTTGGTTGCTGACACAATTCGAAAAGCCATAGATAACAAATCTTTGGAAGTCGGTGTCAAACTCCCTCCGGTGCGCGAACTGGCGTATCGCCTGCAAATAACACCTGGTACAGTCGCGCGCGCCTATACAATCCTGACTGATGAGGGGTTGTTACAAGCCGAAGTCGGACGTGGTACATTTGTTGCGCAGCCGAAATCGCCCATTCTTGACGACGTTTGGGCGCGGCAACTGCATCTTCGCGACGACAAGTACAATGCCAATGTAAGCCTGTTCAGCCCTAGGTTGGCGGATATGGGGCAGGTGTCCCTGATCCGTGAATGTCTGAAAAAAGTGTCGCAAGCCGATCCGGGTTTGTTTCTGAATTACCCGACGCGCGATGCGTACCAGCCCGTGCGTCAGGCGGTTGTGAACTGGTTGTCAGACCTTCCGCTGGGTGCACTGACCCATGATGATATTGTGTTGACACATGGTGGCCAGAACGGGCTTTGCGTTGTGTTTCAGACGATCCTGCGCGGGCCCAAACCTGTCGTGCTGGTCGAGGACCTGTCTTATGCCGGGTTCCGTCGCGCAGGCGAACTGATGCGCGCGGAAGTGGTCGGTGTGAAGATGGACAAATGGGGTGTCGATCCCGCAGCGTTGGAGCATGTTCTGCGCCAGACCACAGCGCAGGCCGTCTGTGTGTCGCCAGAAGTTCAGAACCCAACGGGCGCGCACACACCGTTGGAGCGGAGGAAAGAGATCGTTGAGATTGCCCGTCGCTTTGATTTGCAGATCATTGAAGATGACTGCTATCGCATGGGCGATGCCCGAGAGCCCAGCTTTCGGGCGCTGGCGCCTGAACGGGGATGGCATGTGTCATCAATCTCGAAGATTCTGACACCGGCATTGCGTGTGGGTTTTGCTATCGCCCCCAGAGAAAGAAGTGTGGATTTGCGCCGGTCCGCTGAATACGGATATTTCGGATTAGCCCAACCCTTGGCGGAATTAACCCGTCATTTGCTGTCCGATCCGCGCACGCGCCAGATCGCCAAGGATGTGCGCACGCGGATGGGGGATTATCTACGCGTTGCCGTCAATACCCTGGGTGGGTTTGATCTGAACTGGGGCCCGGATGTTCCCTTTGTCTGGCTGAGCCTTCCGTCTGGCTGGCGGTCGGCTGCATTCAGTCGCGCGGCCGAGCGGGAAGGGATACAGCTCCGATCCGCCGACGAATTCGCGCTGCGCGATGGGCGCGCGCCGAACGCGGTACGTATTGCCATGAATGGCCATGTGTCGCTTGAACGGTTCGAGGACGCGATGCAACGCCTGCGCGTTCTATTGGACAATCCACCTGAACAAATCAGCGTTTGAAGATGGGGTAAAATAATACCTATTTTTTAAGTATTTGTTTTTACGTATATAAATAAGACAAGTGTTGCTTGACCTCCGTGCAGGCACCTCATAAAACCCGTCCATCGAATTCGGGCCGCTCCGCTGGGGCGGTCTTTCACATCAAACAGGACTATCCTGCCATGAAAACCTTTTCTGCAACACCTGCAGACATCGACAAGAAGTGGATCCTGATCGACGCCGAAGGCGTTGTTCTGGGCCGTCTTGCTTCGATCGTCGCCATGCGCCTGCGTGGCAAGCACAAAGCGTCGTTCACCCCGAACATGGACATGGGCGACAACGTCATCGTGATCAACGCTGACAAAATCCAGATGACCGGCAAGAAGCGCGAAGAAAACTTCTACTGGCACACTGGCCACCCGGGCGGTATCAAGTCGCGCACCAAACAGCAGATTTTGGAAGGTGCGCACCCCGAGCGCGTGGTCTTCCAGGCCGTCAAGCGCATGCTGCCAGGCAACCGCCTGTCGCGCCAGCAGATGACCAACCTGCGTATCTATGCCGGTGCCGAGCACCCGCACGAGGCCCAGGCCCCCGAAGTTCTGGACGTCAAGTCCATGAACAAGAAAAACACCCGGAGCTAATGACCGATGGTTGATCAGATCAATACTCTCGAAGAGCTGAGCGCCGTCGCAGGCGTTGAAACCGTGGCCGAAGAAGTCATCGTGCGTGAACCCGTACGTGACGAGCTGGGCCGTTCCTATGCCACTGGCAAGCGTAAAGACGCTGTTGCCCGCGTCTGGATCAAGCCGGGTTCCGGCAAGGTCACCGTGAACGGCAAAGATCAGGACGTCTATTTTGCACGCCCCGTTCTGCAGCTGATCCTGCGCCAGCCGTTCCAGGTTGCCGGCGTAGAAGGTGAATTCGACGTTGTTGCAACCGTCAAAGGCGGTGGCCTGACCGGTCAGGCCGGTGCGGTCAAGCACGGCATCTCGAAAGCGCTGCAACTCTATGATCCGAACCTGCGTGGTGCCCTGAAAGCCGCTGGCTTCCTGACCCGCGACAGCCGCGTTGTGGAACGTAAGAAATTCGGTAAGCGCAAAGCCCGCCGTTCGTTCCAGTTCTCGAAGCGTTAATTCGCCGGGAATACCCAAAAGAAAGGGCTCGCACTTGCGAGCCCTTTTGCTTTGCGCGGGTCAGGGATTCATTCTTCGTGAACGAGTTTCCACGCACCGTTTTCAACAACGTTGACGAACACAGTATCCGCGCCCTGATGGTCTTCAGGACCATAGGTGATGTGGTTGCCGACCAGATCGTCCTGATAATCCAGAGTTTCCATCGCTGCGATGAAACTGTCCTGCGTCAGATCGGGGCCTGCGGCTTCTAACGCCTTGACCATCATCTCAGCCGCCGAATAACCCAGCATGGCAAATCCGACCGGATCTTCGCCCGTGGCTGCCTTGTATTCCTCGATAAATGCGGCCGGGGCAGGTTGATCCGCACGCGCCCAAAGATCCTGCCACGAAGCTGCCGCGTAGAATCCATCAGTCACGCCACCGGGCACCTGCGCCACGACCGTCAGGAAACTGGCCGAGGTGCCGAGAAATTTCATATCAGTCAGGCCCATTTTCTTAGCGGTGCCCACGACGGTGATCGCCTGCCGCACCCCAAGCGCCATGGTGACGATTTCGCAACCCTCTTCCTTGAGCTTGCTCAGCGATCCGACAAAGTCCGTCTCATCAGGTTTATGGGTGGTTTCTGATCCAAAAGTGATCCCGGCCTCTTCGGCTCCGGCCTTGCTGCCTTCTAGAATTTCCTCACCAAAATCTGTCGGCAGGTACATGGTGCAGACCGTCTTTGATCCAAACTCGCCTGCCAGATAGTTCACACCGACACGCGCCTGATCGAAATAGGTCGAGAAAGAGGTGAACTTGTTCCGCATGGGTTCCTGCAACATCTGACGCGCAGCAGTAAGTGGCGCCACGTTGGGAATGCCCTTGGGATCCAACAGCTTGAATCCTGCCATGTTCATCGGCGTTCCAAGCGACTGCAACATGGCAAATACCTTGTCGCGATTGAGCAATTTGTTATAGCCCTGCATGGCTCGCGGCATCTGATAGCCATTGTCTTCGACCACGTAACGAATTTTGCGCCCGTGCACGCCACCAGCCGCATTCACCCGATCAAAGACGACATTTGCACCTTTGGTCGCCGGAACACCCACTGCGGCGAAAATCCCGCTCAGGTCGTTGACAGAACCAATGACAATCTCATCATCGGTCACGCCCTGTGTTTGCGCCCAACCAAGTGTTGCCGATGCCGTCAGCAATGATGCGACCGCCAGCCTGTTACGTAATTTCTTCATCTCTTTCCTCCCGTTAATCTTTTGGTCAAGTGTACATGTCTTCGATCAGATGCCCGTGTTTCTTTTCCACCAATCCGCGCTTCAGCTTCATCGTGGCTGTAAGCTCGTCGTCTTCAGCGGTCAGCAGGACGTCAATCAGACGGAAATCCTTGACCTGCTCGACCCGCGCAAATTCTGCATTCACAGCGGCAATTTCTGAACTGATCAACTGCCTGATTTCCGGTGCTGCGCATAGCGAGGCAAAATTCGAGAATGGGATTTTATGGCCTTGCGCGTATTTTTCGACATTTTCCTGATCAATCATGATCAGTGCCGTCAGAAATTTGCGCCTGTCCCCGATAATGATTGCGTCCGCGACATAATGACTGAACTTAAGGCGGCTTTCGATCTCGGCTGGGGTGATGTTCTTACCCCCCGCGGTGATAATGATATCCTTCAGGCGGCCCGTGATGGTGACATAGCCATCCGTATCTATTGACCCCATATCCCCCGTACGCAGCCAGCCATCGGCGGTGAAGGTTTCTGCCGTCTTCGCGTTGTTGCGCCAGTATCCTTGAAAAATGTTCAGGCCCTTCAGTTGGATTTCACCATCGTCCGAGATGCGGATGTCGCACCCTTCGACGGCTTTGCCTATGGTTCCGATCTTATTGCTGTCTGTGGTGTTGAGCGTGGCAAGGCCCGAAGTTTCGGTCATCCCGAACCCTTCCACTAACGGCACGCCGATGGACCAGTACCATTTAAGCAGATCGGTCGAGATTGGGGCAGCACCCGTTCCTCCTCGTCGCAGTTTGTCCAAGCCCAGCATTCGGCGAAGGTTTTTCAAAACCAGCTGATCCCAGAACCAGAATCTGGTGGCGACGCCGGTTGGAACAGGTTGGCCGGCACTCAGATATCCGGCACGGCGCGCACCAATTTTCAATGCCAGGCCGAATGCCAGCCGCCCCAAAGGTGTGGCTTCCTGCGTCAGGATCTGGACGTGTGAGTAGATCTTTTCCCAAACCCTTGGCACCGCTGTGAAGGTTGTCGGCGAGACCTCCTGAAGGTTTGCAAATACGGTTTCAGGGCTTTCGGCAAAATTGACAGTGCAGCGGGCCGCCAAAGGAAAATAGACCGAGACATTACGTTCCAGAATGTGACACAGAGGCAGGAAACACAGCTGTTCATCGCCAGGCAGCGCTGGCAGCGCCCGTGCCGCGGATTCGACGGCGGCCAGGATATTTTCATGGCTAAGCATTGCGCCTTTCGGCTGACCGGTTGTGCCCGACGTATAGACCAGCAAGGCAGTGTCCTGCGGTTTGGCCAATGCAATTTCCGCTTCGAAGCGCCCGGGCTCGGCCAGTTCTGCCTTTTGGCCCAAGGCGAACAGCTCGTCGATCATCATGCAGCGCGGATGGTTCAGGTCATGCAATCCTTCGTCCTCAAGGATGATTACCTTGATCAGATCGGGAACCTCGGTCTCAATTCCCAGAAACTTGTCCAGATGTTCTTCATCCTCGACAATCAGAAACCGGCTGCCGCTGTCGTTGATCAGATACTGCAACTGACTGGCGGAATCCGTGGTGTAGACGCCGGAAGCGATACCGCCAACGCCCTGAATACCCATGTCGAGCCAGGCCCATTCCTTGCGATCTTCGGACAGGATTGAGACCACATCGCCACGCTCCAGCCCCAGCTTGCGCAAGGCCAGCCCGATCCATTTGGCATGCTGCCAGTAATCGGCCCAGGAATAGGACTTCCAGATACCCAGGTCTTTTTCGCGATGCGCCGTTCGGCTGCCCAGTTCGGCACATCGGCTTTGGAACAACTCAGCAATTGTGATGCAGCCATCAACACGCACCGGGCGCTGACCTGCCGTTGCGTTGAACTGAACGCCGTTTATCACGACCTGTGGGGGTAGGGGCGTGGCGTCCATCCGTTTTACCTCCACGTCTTTTTCCGCTTCCAGCGGCGGCTTTCGCGCGCGCCTTCTTCTTGTTTTCCAAGATAGAAGCTTTGAATATCCTCGGATCGCAAAAGCGCATCCGCGGCCCCGTCCATGACGATGCGACCCACCTCCATGACATAGCCGTGATGCGCCAGTTCCAGCGCCGCATTGGCATTCTGTTCAACCAGCAACATCGTCATATTCTGTTCTTCGTTCAGACGTTTGAGAATGCCAAAGATCTCTTGCACCAGCAGAGGGGACAGGCCCAAAGACGGCTCATCCAGCAACATGATACGAGGTCTGGCCATCAATCCGCGCCCTATGGCCAGCATCTGTTGCTGCCCACCCGAAAGGGTTCCGGCCTCTTGCGACCGACGGCTTTTCAGAACCGGAAAATAACGAAAAACCAGCTCACGATCCTGTTCGATCTGGTCTTTGTCTTTGCGGGTGTAGGCGCCGAGGCTTAGGTTTTCATCAACCGTTAACAGAGGAAACACTTCGCGCCCTTCCGGGATGTGGACCACCCCGCGCTGGACAACCTTGTGCGGCTCCCAGCCCTGGATGTCACCGCCGTCAAAGGTAATCGTTCCCTTTTCCGGGTCCATCACTCCAGAGATGGTTTTCATCAATGTGGTTTTGCCTGCGCCGTTTGCGCCAAGGATCGACACGATTTTTCCTTCGTGCACATCCAGAGAAACGCCCCGAATGGCCATGATCGGACCGTAGAAACTTTCGATATTGCGAACTTGCAAGATCGGAGCGTTCATGAGGCTTTCCCCAGATATGCCTCGATCACTGCCGGGTGCGATTGCACGTCTGCCGGTGGCCCGAGGGCCAGCTTTGCCCCATCTGCCATGGCCAGGACCCGGTCGGACACGCCTGATACCAATCCCATGTCGTGTTCGACCATCAGCACGGTAATTCCCATTTGCCGCCGGATATCGTCGATCCACCAACGCATATCGGTCGTCTCTTCCACCGACAGCCCCGACGCCGGTTCATCCAGCAACAGTAGCTTGGGATCGGTCGCCAGGGCACGTGCCACTTCGACCACTTTGCGCACGCCGTAAGGCAGCCCTGAAATCATCTTGTCGCGATAAGCCTGCAGGTCGAGGAAATCGATGATTTGCTCGACTTTTTCCCGGTTCTCCAGCTCTTGCCGTCGGACTGCAGGGGTGAACAAAAGTTCTGAAATCAGGTTCGTAGTCCGATGCCTGTGTCGTCCGACCAAAAGGTTTTGCAGGACAGTTGCGTGTTCGAAGAGCTCGATGTTCTGGAAGGTTCTCGCCACACCAAAGGCCGCCACGCCAGACGGTTTGACCTGAAGTAGATCGTGACCATCAAACCTAATCGACCCTGAAAACGGTTCGTAAAAGCGCGAGATCAGGTTGAAGACCGTCGATTTGCCCGCGCCATTCGGCCCGACTATGGCAAAAACTTCGCCCTTCTGAACCTCGAAGGACAAATTGTCCACGGCCGTCAGACCACCAAATTTCAGGGTAACGTTTTCAAATTCCAGCAAGCTCATCTCAGACGCTCCGTCTTGAGATAGGATTTCTGCCGTTTGAACATGTCCTTGCGATAGAAAGGAAACAGTTCGAACCAGGTGCGGATTTTTAACCAGCGGCCATAGATGCCCATGGGTTCGAAAAGGATGAAGCCGATCAGGATCATGCCAAAGATGCCGAACTCCAGCCCCGGAATGGCAACGGTGTTTCCGCCGATGATCGCGCCGACATATTCCTTTGAAATCGATAGAAACTGCGGCAAGAACCCGATGACGATTGCGCCCAGGAACGCGCCATGGATCGAGCCCAGCCCGCCAATAACAATCATCATCAGCAATTGGATCGAAATCAGGACGCTGAAGGTTTCATTGTTAAACGCACCAGCAAACAGACCCATCAACGCGCCGGCCCAACCTGTAACCGCACAGGACAGGGCGAATGAAATCATCTTTGTTCGCGCGATATCGATACCCATCGCCTGCGCCGAAACCTCGGAGTCGCGAACGGCGATGAAGCTACGTCCTAGAGGGGCCCGCAGCAGGTTTATATATCCCAACGTGACCAGAACGGTGACGAACAGAACCAGCCAGTAAAAAAGATCAGGCGTCCCCCAGCGATCAACCGTAAGGCCAAAGATCTCGACCCCGCCGATATATTTACCCGCGACACCACCAGTGATCGGCTCGGACAGAACGATGATGTCATCCATCAGGATGGACAGCGCCATGGTAAAGATCGCCAGGTAGATACCGTGAAGCCGCAGGGCAGGGACTGCGACGGTCACACCCGCGATTCCGGTCAGAATTCCGGCCAGCGGAAACGCGACTAGAAAAGGAACGCCTGCTTCGATCAGGGCCACGTTGGCGTAACAGCCAAAGGCCAGAAAGGCCGCATGGCCCAGGCTGACTTGCCCTGTATGTCCGGTCAGGATCATCAGACCCAGACCGGCGATGGCCCAGATCAGAACGTTTGTCAGTTCACCCAGATAGAAATCGTCCAGTGCGAAAGGCGCGGCCGCGACGACAAACAGTAGAAGCAGATAAAGGCGCAGCTGGAACCCGTCTTTCCAGGGGCGAATATCCTGCATGTAGTCGGTTTTGAAAACGATCCGCATGGCTCAGACCTTCTTGACCCGGACCTGACTGAACAGCCCGTTTGGTCGGAAGATCAGGACGGCAAGCAGCAAAGCGTATGGCGCGACCTGGCTGTAACCTGCCGCAATGTACCGGCTGGCGAAGGGCTCGATAACACCGACAATCAGCCCTCCGGCCAATGCACCCGGCAAACTGCCGAACCCGCCGATAACGGCGGCGGCAAACGCCTTGATGCCCAGCAATCCGGTTGTCGGATCCACAGCGCCTTTTGCAGCAAAGAGAATTCCGGCAATTCCTGCAACGCCTCCGGCCAAAGCCCAGACCCTTCCCTGAACACTCCTGACGGGAATGCCCATGTAATAAGCTGCCAGCTGGTTTTGCGAGGCACCCTGCATCGCCAGACCCAGCTTGGTGCGGCTGAAGAAAACATAGAGTGCCCATGTCAGCAGCACCGTAACAACGATTATCGCGACATCCTCCATCCCCAGTACAAGACCGCCCATTCGCACTTCTTTGCCCGCAAGCGGGTTTTGCAGCGTTTGCGGCTCGTGCCCCCAGATCAGACCGGCAACGAAACGGATCACAAAGCCCAAAGCAATGGTCAGTATGACAACGGCGGTCTGGCTTTCACCAAACAGGCGGCGAATGATCAGGCGATCCAGAAGAAAACCAAGCGCGCCCATGATTCCCAATGATACCGGCAGAGCGAGCCAGAACGGCAACCCCATGTATTCGGTATTTGTCAGGCCGATGGTCACAAATGCGCCCAGCATCATGAAATCGCCCTGCGCAAAGTTCACCGCTTCGGTAGCCTTGTAGATCAGTACAAAGCCAAGCGCGATCAGGCCGTAGACACACCCGTTCGCCAGCCCGCTAATCAGCAGCTGCGCGTTATCCACACTGTCCTCCCTCCACCGGTTTTCCAGCGTCTTCGTCCGCCCGCGTGTATCCTCCGGTAACGCAGGTGAGTTCTACTATGGGGTGATAATCACCTTTCCGTCACTCTTTTTCAGCGCATCGGCAAGATTCGACACAAGATTTTCGAGTGTAAGATGTTCGGAAACATCCGTTTTCCAGCGACCATCGGCAAAGCGGGCCTGAACTTCGGCCACAACCCGCATCTGGTCAGCGTGCGGTGTCGACATCATCCATTGCGTCAGCCAGAAACCTTCGATCCGTTTGCCCATGAAGATCAGCTGGCCGGTCTGAGAAAGCGTTGGCGCTTCGGTCGAAAGTTTGCCGTAGGTAACCCAGCGCGCCCGGTTGGGCATGGCGCAGAACAGTTTCTCGGACAGTTGATCCGTCACAGCATCAAGGAAGACCCGAGGCTTCAGCGTGGCGCTTATCGCGGCAAACTTCTCGACGATTTCAGGATCGGACGTCACAAGCACTTCGGCTGCTCCAAGACTTTTCAGCGTATCGACTGTCTCGGCCCGGCGCACCAGCGCAATGGGTTTCAACCCCAGATCACGCCCAAGGCTGCACATCAGTTTTCCCAATTGGCTGGACGCAGCGGATATCACAAATGCATCGCCGTCTTCCCTTGCCATGTCCACCATCGCCATCGCGGTGAGAGGGTTGACGATTTGCGCGGCACCGTCATCATCTAAAATATCCGGACGCAAGGGAATACACATTTGCATCTGCGTCACGATGTATTCCGCCCAGGCGCCGGAACCTGCGGCCACGAAAGCGACGCGCTGTCCCTTCAGCGCTTCGGCACCTTTTCCGGCTGCAACGACGTCGCCACAGCCTTCGAATCCGGCCGCGGCACCTTTGACGCGCGGCTGGCCGTATTCACCCTTGATGAAGTGGAGGTCGGACGGATTGACCGACGACGCGCGCAGGCGGATCAAAACCTGACCGGGGCCGGGATTGGGAACGGGCAGTTCCGCGGCTTCAAGCCAATCAGCCGCATTCTCGATAACTGGTCCGGTCGAAGTGGCCGAGTACCCGCCGTGTTTCAGGATGGCAGCTTTCATTGTTTGGGGCAGGTCAGTCATGGGATCGTCCTCAAGATGGCTTGTTCAATGCGCACACCCCCTTGAACAGAAGATTGCCAACGGGCGACCTCGGGGTGAGGATGTGTTGTCGGGGCAGCCAATCAAAAGCCGCACACTGGGTCAATTCAGAGAAACGATAACGTAAGGGCACGACTGGAAGATTGGCGTGAGAGGAAGGGGCCGGGAACTGGCAACCGGCCCCTTCTTTGTTATTGCTGCGTCAACAGCGCGGTCAGTTCCTGAATCTTCAAGGCGATGGTTTCAGGCGACTCTTTAATGTCATTTACAATCTTGATCGCCTGTTCTTTCAGATCCGTGGCCAATGTGCTGTCCTGAATCGAGCTCATGATACCTTCATAGTCGAAATTGGTGGGGTCCAGCTTGCCTTCCTGAATCCAGGAGCTCAGCAATTCCTGTCCCTGACCCGCCAGCGCCGCCACCTGATCACCGGCTTGCTGCGCTGCCTCGGATGCTTGTTCCGCAACAGACGAAGCTGCCTCACTGGCTTGGTCGGCAACCGACGATGCGGCTTCCTGCGCCTGTTCGGTCAAGGATGAAGCTGCCTCGCTGGCCTGTTCTGTTGCACCTTCCAGCGCATCAGACGCAGCTTCCTGAGCGGTTGACGCGGCATCAGCCACTGCATCGCCCGCCTCCTGCGCTGCGGATTGCACTTGTTCAGCCGGGGTTTGTTCGGACTGGTTGAGATAGTAGTAACCACCAACACCAACAGCGGCGATGATGATCAGGATAAGAATACGCGACATGTGTGTCTCCTTTGGAAAATGTGTCGCTGGGATGCGTTAAATGTAGCGGGGATACAAAGGGGAATTCCTGTGAATTCTCAGCAGAATACAGGTTTGGGCCGTGCTACGCTGATTGCACCAGATTTCACGGCAAGAACACGCCGGGTGACCCAGGCCACTACAGTTTCTGACAGCGGACCACTTGCAATTTTGTTGAGAACCCAAATCAGACCGGAAGACGTTTTCTGACAGCCTTCGATATTGGGATTGTGGCGGAGAGACAGGGATTCGAACCCTGGGTGGGCTTGCACCCACAACGGTTTTCGAGACCGCCCCGTTCGACCACTCCGGCACCTCTCCGCGGGGGTCTGTGAGGGGGGGATTTAGTCAGGAACGAACGGGGGCGCAAGCAGAAAATTCCGGAAATCGTGATTGCCGGGATTTTCCGTTGCCTGCCAGCGCAAAACACCTACTCTGAAAGGTATGACACAGTTTGCACACCGCATCGCCTTTTGGTTTCTCGCCCCGTTTCTGGCACTTGTTCTGGTTCCTTTGGAGCTTTCTGCGGCGAACCGGGATCGGATTGAGGCTTTTTTGACGACGACCGGTTTTGACGTAGCTCTTGAAAGCATCGCCCTGAGCTCACGGTCCGCGCCGCAGATGTTGGGTGTTGACCCAGAGGGTTTCGGCTCGGACTGGACCCGTTTGACGGACGAGGTTTTTGAAGTCGGTGCAATGCACGACACCGCAGTTTCCATTCTGGAACAGACCCTAAGTGACGAGGCCCTGGCACACGCTGTCGAGTTTTACGCGTCTAACCTTGGTCAACGTCTGGTCGTGGCCGAAAATGCCTCACACATGCAAGAAGACGATGACGTCAAGCAATTGGCAGGCCAAAGGATCATTTCTGATCTGATCAAGAACGGGTCGAAACGGGTCGAAAGTTTTAAACGCATGAACGCCGCGATCGATTCCACAGGTACGGCGTTGCGTGCCTTGCAGGAAATTCAGGTGCGCTTCCTGCTGGCGGCCAGCGCATCGGGAGTCATCGAGCTACAGCTGGACGGGGATGAACTGCGTGAATTGATGAAGCAAAATGAACCGGCAATGCGTCAGTCACTGCAATTGTCCAATCTGGCGGGCGCTGCTTACACCTATCAGGGTTTTTCCGACGCTGATGTCGATACATATGTTGACGCGCTGGAACAGCCGCTGATGCAGGAAGTTTACGAGCTGTTGAACGCCATCCAATATGAGATCATGGCCATGAGGTTCGAGGTTCTGGCCGCACGGATGGCCGAGTTGCACCCGGCACAGGACATTTGATGCAGCGCGTAATTCTGGCATTTGTGGTCGCCCTGTGTTGGGCACTGCCGCTGTATGCCGATGGAAAAGTCGATCGGCTGGCACAAGCCATGCGTCTGACACAGGTGATGGAAATCCTTGTTCACGAGGGGCAGGGCCATCGCGAAACTCTTGACGATACTTTTTTGGATAACAAGGGTGGCGCTTTTTTCGAGTCGCAGGTCAATCGTATCTACGATCCCCTTTGGATGCGGGAACATCTGACGGACGCCTTCAAAGAAGGTATGTCCGATGTTCAGCTTGATCAGGCCATCTTGTTTTTTGAAAGCGATCTTGGCCAGACCATCGTAACACTGGAAAACTCGGCCCGGCGCGCCATGTCGGATCAGGCAATCGAAGACATGGCCCGAGAAGCCTACAAATCCGCAGAACGCAGCACCGCTCAGTTTGCTTTGGTCAAGGAATATATCGAGGCAAATGACCTGATCGAAAAGAATGTTCAGGGGGCATTGACGTCTGACTACAGCTTCTTTCAGGGGCTTGATGTTGATGCGCGGACCGATGATCAGGAACTGCTGGCAGAGCTTTTGTTGCAGAAAGATAGCCGGGCCGAGGACACTGAGGAGTGGCTTTTCTCGTTTCTTCTTATGGCCTACCGCCCGTTGGACGAGGCGCAGATGCGCGAAAATATCGCGTTTTCCAGAACCGAGACGGGACAGGCCCTGAATGACGCCGTGTTTGACGGCTTTGATCGCATGTTCAATGATATTTCCTATCGCCTGGGGCAGGCGGTTGTACAGGCGCTGAGGGCGTCCGATCTTTGACGCCGCTTTGGTGTTGACTTTTACCTGTAATCTATGGATAAGCGCGCATCCCGGCCGGTTTTCCGCGCCGGGTATCGTTATTATTTGGCCCTCATGACGTTGTCAGGGGCCATTCACACAGCCCGAAAAGGGCGCGCTGTTCGAGGTGGCTTTCAAGTTTCTTGGGGCCAAAACACCCAACCGGGGACCACAGAACGCGGGTTAGAAAAGGAAAGACGCATGTTTGCGGTCCTCAAGACTGGCGGCAAGCAGTACAAGGTTCAGGCGGGCGATATCCTCCGCGTTGAAAAACTTGCTGCCGACGCAGGTGAAAAAGTTCAATTCAACGATGTTCTGATGCTGGGCGGTGACGCTCCGGTCGTTGGCGCACCTTTCGTTGCAGGCGCAGGCGTTCAGGCCGAAGTGATCGAACAGATCAAAGGTGACAAGGTCATCAAGTTCGTCAAACGCCGTCGTAAGCACAGCTCGAAGCGTACCGTTGGCCACCGTCAGAAACTGACACTGGTCAAAATCACCGACATTCTGGCGTCGGGCGCCGACAAATCCGGCATCAAAGCTGCAACCGGTTCCGCTCCGGCTGGCGAGGCGGCACCCGCTGCAAAGCCTGCCAAGAAAGCCGAAGCCAAGGCTGAAGCACCCGCTGCTGCCGCTGCTGACGATCTGACCCAACTGAACGGTGTCGGCCCTGCCGCCGCCAAGAAGCTGGTTGAGGCCGGTATCGAGAGCTTTGCCGCTCTGGCCGCCTTGTCGGATGAGCAGATTGCTGCTATCGAAACGGTCAAAGTGAAACCCGAATGGGTTGAGCAAGCCAAAGAATTGGCTAAAGGCTAAGGAGAGAGAGAATGGCACATAAAAAAGCTGGCGGTTCCTCCCGTAACGGTCGCGACTCAGCTGGTCGTCGCCTTGGCGTAAAACTGTATGGTGGCCAGGCCGCTATCGCAGGCAACATCATCGTGCGTCAGCGCGGCACCAAGTTCTGGCCGGGCGAAGGCGTAGGCATTGGCAAAGATCACACCATCTTTGCAACTGTCGATGGCGCCGTGAAGTTCCACAAGGGACTTAAAAACCGCACCTTTATTTCGGTCCTGCCAGTGGCGGAGGCCGCAGAGTAAGCCGAGACCCAGAAGGTTTAAGAAAAATTCATGGGGGACCGGCACAAAGTGCCGGTCCCCTTTCTCGTTTTAACGCAGTCGTGATCGAAAGAACCGATGACAGTCGCAACCACCAGTTTCCTGATCTTTGCCGCCTCTCAGGTCGGTACGCCGGGGCCGGCCAACATGGTCCTGCTGGGAACGGGTGCGCGCTATGGGTTTCGTGCCGCATTACCTTTTGTGGCCGGTGTCGTGCTTGGTAAGCAGCTGATTATCTGGCCCGTGGGCTTTGGTCTGCTGGAACTGGCGGAACAGGTTCCGACGGCCTTTGCGGCGCTGAAATATGCTTCGGCTGCATATATTTGCTGGCTGGCGTGGAAGATCGCGAGTTTGCGACTGTCGCGCGAAACTGTGGTTGGTGATGTTCCGGGATTCTGGGCGGGGTTGTTCGTGCATCCGCTGAACCCAAAAGCCTGGGCCATGATTGTTGCAGGTTTTACGGGCTTTGTCGCGGCGGGGACGTCCAGCTTTGACGCAACGCTCACGATCGCTCTTAGTTTGTTGATCTGCCAGATTGTTCTGCACCCGATCTGGACTTTTGCGGGGGATAGAATCGCGCATGCGGTTGAAGGTCGCCCGGCGGAAAAATATCTGATGTGGACGTTGGCGGGTCTTACGGTCGCGTCCGTACTATTCGTGTTGTTCGGAGGAGGAACACACCAATGAAGCTTGAGACAATAATAAATCAGCCGGTCATTGAAACCGAGCGGTTCGACCTGCGCCCCCTGCGCCGGTCGGATATGGGCCTTATCGAGCATTACGCAGGTGATGAGCGCGTGGCGCGGATGACCACCAGTATTGCACATCCACTGGCCCCCGGTTCGATCGAAGCCTTTGTAACCCGTTCGATGGCTGACAACCGGGACGAGGACGTCTGGGTCATGGATGCCACCAAGGA
Source organism: Ruegeria sp. SATB027 (assembly GCF_059613825.1). Lineage (NCBI taxonomy): Bacteria > Pseudomonadati > Pseudomonadota > Alphaproteobacteria > Rhodobacterales > Roseobacteraceae > Ruegeria > Ruegeria sp. SATB027. Next base: position 229,419 of record NZ_JBXWTH010000017.1, on the reverse strand, counting down.
CGGTGGCCCGGAACTGATCGGTGTAATTTCGCTGAAACGGCTTGATCGGAATCAGTCTGAAGTCGGCTATTGGGTCGCGCCGATCTATTGGAACACGGGCATTGCCTCGATGGCTGTGGAAGCGCTTGTTAACGCCAACCCGCTGGAAAACGCGACGATGTTTGCCAGTGTGTTTCAGGATAATCCGGCCTCGGCCCGGGTCCTGACCCATTGCGGGTTCCAGTATCTGGGCGATGCGGAAAGCTATTCGGTGGCGCGCGATGCGAATGTGCCCACCTGGACATACAGTAAAAAACTCTGACTTGTGGCCGATGGGGCCTTTGCAGTAGGGGACACACATGAAATTTCTCGATCTCGCAAAGGTCTACATCCGGTCCGGGGCCGGCGGTAGCGGCTGCGTCAGCTTCAGACGCGAAAAGTTTATCGAATACGGCGGCCCCGATGGCGGGGACGGCGGCAAAGGCGGGTCTGTCTGGGCCGAAGTTGTGGATGGGCTGAACACCCTGATCGACTTCCGCTATCAGCAACACTTCTTCGCCAAAAACGGGCAACCGGGCCGGGGGCAGCAACGCACCGGCAAGGATGGGGACGATATCGTTCTGCGTGTTCCGGTTGGCACTGAAATCCTGGACGAAGACGAAGAAACCGTCATCTGCGACCTGACCGAAGTCGGGCAACGCGTTCTGCTGGCCAAGGGCGGCAATGGCGGCTTCGGCAATCTGCATTTCAAGTCCGCCACCAATCAGGCCCCGCGCCGCGCCAATTCGGGGCAGGCGGGGATTGACCGCACAATCTGGCTGCGGCTCAAGCTGATCGCCGATGTGGGTCTTTTGGGTATGCCGAATGCAGGCAAGTCGACCTTTCTGGCGGCCACGTCGAATGCGCGGCCCAAGATTGCCGACTATCCGTTTACCACGCTGCACCCCAATCTGGGCGTTGTCGGCGTGGACAACGTCGAATTTGTTGTGGCCGATATCCCGGGCCTGATCGAAGGTGCTCATGAAGGCCGTGGCATTGGTGACCGTTTTCTGGGTCACGTGGAACGCTGTGCCGTGTTGTTGCATCTGGTCGATGGCACCTCTGCGACGGTCGCCGATGATTACCGCACGATCATTCACGAGTTGGAAGCCTATGGCGGTGAACTGGCTGAAAAGCCCCGGATCACTGTTCTGAACAAGATCGACGCGCTGGATGACGAAGAACGTGCCCTTGCCGTCGAAGAGCTTGAGGAAGCCGTGGGCGGCCCCGTCATGACCATGTCCGGTGTGGCACATCTGGGTGTAACCGAAGTTCTGCGGGCGCTGCGCAGCCAGATTGACGACAACCGTGTGCGTCAGAAACCCGCTGAGGAGGCACAGCCTTGGCAACCCTGACCTCGGCACGCCGTCTGGTGGTAAAAATCGGGTCGGCTTTGCTGGTTGATCGCGACACTGGCCTGCTGCGGTCTGACTGGCTGCTGTCGTTGGCGCAGGATGTTTCCTGGCTCAAGGGGCAGGGGAAAGATGTAATCCTTGTTTCGTCCGGTTCGATTGCACTGGGCCGCGGCGTTCTGGGCCTGCCGATGGCGGCACTGCCCTTGGAACAGTCACAGGCAGCTGCTGCGGTTGGGCAAATCCGGCTTGCACGCGCTTATGAAGAAGCGTTGGCACCCCATGGGATCACCACGGCGCAGGTTCTGGTGACGCTTGAAGACAGCGAAGATCGCCGCAGGTATCTGAACTCACGCGCAACCTTGGAAACTCTGCTTGGGTTGGGCGTCGTGCCGATCGTCAATGAAAACGACACGGTCGCAACGGACGAAATCCGATATGGCGACAATGACCGTCTGGCCGCGCAAATCGCCGTGACAGTAGGGGCCGACCAACTGATTCTGCTGTCGGATGTGGATGGCTTCTATTCGGGCAATCCCAAGGAAGACACTTCGGCGAAGCGCTTCGAGACAATCGACAGGATCACACCCCAGATTGAAGCCATGGCCGGTGATGCGGGCTCGGGCCTGTCAAAAGGCGGGATGAAGACAAAACTGTTGGCAGCCAAGATGGCAACCGCGGGCGGTTGCGCCATGGCGATTACCGAAGGGTCGGTTCTTAACCCTCTGAAAACGCTCGAAAACGGTGCCAATTCCACATGGTTTACCGCGACATTGGATCCACACGCAGCCCGCAAACGCTGGATTTCGGCGATGAAACCTCGGGGTGAGATTACCGTGGACGAGGGGGCGGCCAAGGCACTGGCCAATGGCAAAAGCCTGCTCCCTGCCGGGATTGTGGAAGTGACCGGAGATTTCGGTCGTGGCGATCCTGTCGCCGTCCTTGATCTGGAATCCCGCCGTCTGGCTCAGGGGATCAGCCGGTATACGGCGCAGGAAGCCGATGCGATCAAGGGGCGTAAGTCTTCTGAGATTGAAGCGACGCTGGGCTATCCCGGTCGCGCAGCCCTCATCCACCGGGACGACCTGGCCCTTTAACCTTCAATAAGATGATCTGAAAGGCACGCGATATGAAAGACTTCGACAGCATTCCTGCTCTGATGGAAGATCTTGGGAAACGTGCCAAAGCCGCTTCGCGTGAACTGGCTTTCGCAACAGCTGAACGAAAGCACGCAGCACTGATTGCAGCCGCCGACGCGGTTTGGGCCAACCGGGCACGGATCATCGAAGCTAATCAAAAAGATCTGGAATTCGGCCGCGACAAGGGACTGAGCCCCGCAATGATGGATCGCCTGATGCTGGATGAGGCGCGTGTTCAGGGCATGGTGGACGGGCTGAGAACCGTCGCAGATCAGGCCGATCCGGTTGGTGAGGTTCTGTCTGAATGGAATATGCCCACGGGCCTTAACATCCAGCGGGTCCGGACACCGTTGGGGGTTATCGGCGTGATCTATGAAAGCCGACCCAACGTGACTGCGGATGCCGGGGCGCTGTGCCTGAAATCGGGCAATGCGGTAATCCTGCGTGGCGGATCCGAAAGCTTTCATTCCTCAACCGCGATCCATGCCTGTCTGGTCGAAGGGCTAAAGGCCGCGAACCTGCCTGAAGACGCCATTCAACTGGTGCCCACACGCGACCGCGCCGCGGTGCAGGAGTTGCTGACATTGACCGACTATGTCGACGTCATCGTCCCACGCGGAGGCAAGGGACTGGTGGGACTTGTACAACGAGAGGCCCGTGTGCCGGTCTTTGCTCATCTCGAAGGCATCGTGCACATTTACATCGACAAGGCTGCTGATCCGCAGAAAACGCTGGAAGTGGTACTGAATGCCAAGACCCGCCGCACTGGTATTTGCGGAGCCGCTGAATGCTTGCTGGTTCATAAGGATATCGCCGACACACTGGGGCGTGACGTGGTTGCGGCACTGGTCCAGTCAGGCGTCGAGGTTCACGCCGACGGTGTTCTCGCTGGAGAGGGTACAGTTGCTGCTACGGCGGATGACTGGGGAAAAGAGTTCCTCGACAGCGTGATCGCGGCGAAGCCCGTTGCCGATATCGATGCCGCGATTGCTCATATTCAGCAATACGGCTCGAACCACACCGATTGCATCATGACCGAGGATGACGCAGCAGCGGCCCGTTTCTTTGAGCGTCTGGACAGCGCAATCCTTATGCACAATGCCTCGACTCAGTTTGCGGATGGTGGCGAGTTTGGCATGGGGGCAGAAATCGGAATCGCGACGGGCAAGATGCACGCGCGCGGGCCGGTTGGGGCGGCGCAATTGACCAGTTTCAAATATCTCGTGCGCGGGAACGGAACGATCCGGGCTTAAAACCGAAGTGACACGCGGGTTGCCGAGGTTTCAACGGCAATCCGCCGACCCATCGCAGCTGCCGTTTCAGGCAGCAACGCGAACTGAACGTGCGCGGGCGTGATCTTGGTGGGAAACCGACCTGTCATAACGTTCTTCCAAAGATCACCATTGACATTCAACCGGTCTGCAACCCCGGTCACTATCCAATTGTTGCCCTGATTGACGATCTCGACCGCGCCGCCCAGAGGCATGGCACTTTCGCAGCACATAAGCGCCAGAAAGGCCAGTTTGACCTGATTACGCGGCACTGGACCGGTCAGGTTCCAGTTGACCCGTATCCGCCCGGCACGCTCGATATCTTTCAGCAGTTCGGTTACTTCTGTCCGCCCAAGCGGCTGATCACTGGCCGAGCCAAAGGCAACGCGGAAAAAGCGAATACGTGCCCCGGCACTTCCGACACTGCCCGAGATCAGTTCCATCTCGGGGCCCTGTACGGCGCCCACCATATCCAACAGCTCAAGCCCGTTGGTGATCGCGCCGATCGGGCTGATCAGATCATGGCAAATCCGCGAACCGATCAATTCGGCCAGGTTGACGTTGCTCTCGCCCATGCGTACCTCCGACTGTATCTGCCGCACGTCCCGGAGGCCCCTATGACAGACATGAATGCTATACTTGCACCGGGCATGTTTGTCCGCCACCCGGATTTTCCCGAATGGGGCGTCGGACAGGTTCAGTCCAACATTGCAGGCAAGATCACCGTGAACTTTCGCGAGCAGGGAAAAGTGGTGATCGACGGAACGCGCATCGCCCTGATGCCGGTCTTTGATCTGTGAAAGTGGTTTAGGAAAGGTTAACAACGCTGACCGAAGCGGGGCTTGTTGCCTTTGGCTGAAAAACTGCGGTATCAGCAGCCAAAAGAACACGGATCGCCCCATATGCCGGATACTGGCCCTTCTTTCACTGTAAAACTGGCCGAGACCGAAGCCGACCTGCAAGCAGCTCAACGCCTGCGCTATGACGTCTTCGTGCGTGAGTTGGGGGGCGGCGGAGAGATGGTTGATCACGATGCTGGCCTCGAGAAAGACCGTTTCGACCCGTATTTCGATCATATGTTGGCCTATGATGATCACACCGGCGAAATCATTGGCGTCTACAGGATGTTACCGGGCGAACGTGCTGCGGAACTGGGGCAATTCTATTCCGAAGATGAATATGACCTGACCGTTCTCAAGAACAGCGGGCGCAAACTGCTGGAGTTGGGACGGTCGTGCCTGCACCCCGACTACCGTGGGGGTACGGCAATGTACCACCTGTGGAACGGTTTGGCCGCTTATGTAGCGGAACGTGACATTGAGGTGCTGTTCGGCGTAGCGAGTTTTCACGGAACAGACGTGACCACATTGGCGCAGCCCTTGTCGATGCTTCACCACAACCATCTGGCTCCGCCAGAGTTGCGCGTACGGGCGCAGCCCGATGTTTTTCAGTCGATGAACCTTGTGAAACCAGAGGCTTTGGACCGCCGCGCCGCCATGGTTCAGGTGCCAGCATTGATCAAAGCCTACCTGCGCTTGGGTGGTTTCGTGGGCGAGGGCGCCTTTATCGACCACACCTTCAACACAACGGATGTGTGCCTGATCCTCGACACGACGCGCATGAATGAACGGCAGCGTCGAATTTATGGCGGGGCGTGACGCTGTGAACGACCCGCTCTGGAATAGTGAAGACGCGCCCGATCCGATCGAGCTGGGCGTTACCGGATGGGTTCTGGTCATTCTGCGCGGAGTCCCGCTGGCGGCCCTTGTCTTTGGTGGCCTGATCATCCTTCTGGCCGTTCGTCTGATCGAGTATCCGATTTTCGGCGTCCGGCGACCTGTGACGCCGTTCATCACGCAGTTTGTCTGCCGCAACGCGTTTCGAATTCTTGGCATCGGGTTCCGAACATCAGGCGCGCTGATGAAAGAGAGGGGGGCGGTGGTGGCAAACCACACGTCCTGGCTGGATATCTTTGCTCTGAACGCGCGCAAGCGGGTCTATTTTGTCTCCAAGGCAGAAGTGGCCAAATGGCCCGGTATCGGCTGGCTGGCCCGTGCGACCGGGACGCTTTTCATCGAACGGGATCGCAAGAAAGCTAAGGAACAGACCAAGCTGTTTGAAACCCGCCTGAAAGTGGGTCACAAACTGTTGTTTTTCCCCGAAGGCACCTCAACCGACGGGCTTCGCATTTTACCTTTCAAAACAACGCTTTTCGCCGCGTTCTTTGCAGATGAGTTGCGTGAATTCATGTTTATCCAACCCGTTTCTGTGGTGTTTCACGCGCCCAAAGGCCAGCCAAAACGCTTTTATGGCTGGTGGGGGGATATGGAGTTCGGGCCGCATTTGCTGAAGACCCTTGGCGCACGTCGGCAAGGAACGGTTGAACTAATATATCATGCGCCAGCGCGGGTCAGCGACTTTGAAAACCGCAAGGCTCTGGCGGCCCATTGTGAAGACGCCGTCAGGCATGCGCACGCATTGGCGCAGCTTGAAAAATAAGGGCGATTGGCCCTTGCGTAGCGCGCAAACCTGCCTTATACGCGCGCCATTCAAACCCGCAGGCGGGGTTTGGCCTTTTTGAGGGAGACATCCTCATCAAGACCGCCGGTTGGAGCGTCCGCTTCTTTCACCCCCGCCCAGGCGTAAACCGGAAAAGGAAAATAGCATGGCTCTTCCCGAGTTCACCATGCGTCAGCTGCTGGAAGCTGGCGTTCACTTTGGTCACCAGACACAGCGTTGGAACCCCCGCATGGGCCCGTTCATCTACGGCTCGCGCAATGGCATCCACATCATGGACCTGACCCAGACTGTTCCGATGCTGGATCAGGCTCTGCAGGCTGTTCGTGACACCGTCGCAAAAGGTGGCCGCATTCTGTTCGTTGGTACCAAGCGCCAGGCCGCTGGCCCGATCGCTGAAGCGGCTGAAAAGTCGGCTCAGTACTACATGAACCACCGCTGGCTGGGCGGCACCCTGACCAACTGGAAAACCGTTTCCCAGTCGATCAACCGTCTGAACCAGATCGACGAAGCAATGGAATCGGGCGCAGAAGGCCTGACCAAGAAAGAGCGTCTGGGCATGGAACGTGACCAGGGCAAACTTCAGGCATCGCTGGGTGGTATCCGCGAAATGGGCGGCGTTCCGGACCTGCTGTTCGTCATCGACGTCAAGAAAGAAGCACTGGCCATCGCAGAAGCCAACAAACTGGGTATCCCGGTTGTGGCTGTTGTCGACACCAACTGCTCGCCCGATGGCGTTGACTACATCATCCCCGGCAACGACGACGCAGCTCGCGCAATCGCTCTGTACTGCGATCTGGCCGCACGCGCCGCTCTGGACGGTATGACCGCGCAGATGGGTGCAGCAGGCGTAGACCTGGGCGCATTCGAAGAAGCTCCGGTTGAAGAAGCTCTTGCGGAAGAAGCCGCAGAAGCCCCAGCCGAAGCGTAAGCTGCCCGTCACGTAAATGACATATGGGGCAGGGTATGACCTGCCCCAATTCCGTTTGAATTGAGGAGAGCCAAAAGATGGCAATCACAGCAGCAATGGTTAAAGAACTGCGCGACTCGACCGGCGCAGGCATGATGGACGCAAAAAAAGCGCTGACCGAAACCGGCGGCAACATGGACGACGCCGTTGACTGGCTGCGTACCAAAGGCCTGGCCAAAGCGGCCAAGAAATCTGGCCGTACCGCAGCAGAAGGTCTGGTTGCTGTTCACGTCAACGGTGGCAACGGTGTTGCTGTCGAAGTGAACTCGGAAACCGATTTCGTTGCGAAAAACGCTGAGTTCCAGGAAATGGTCAGCAAGATTGCAAACGCGGCTGAAGGTGTGGACAACATCGAAGCGCTACTGACCGCTGATCTGGGCGGCAAAAGCGTTGCCGACACCCTGACCGACAAGATCGCCACTATTGGCGAAAATATGTCAGTGCGCCGCATGGCCAAACTGTCGGGCGACACTGTTGTGTCTTATGTGCACAATGCTGCGACCAACGGCATGGGCAAAATCGGTGTGCTGGTTGCACTGTCGGGTGGTGATGAAGCTATCGGCAAGCAGGTTGCGATGCACATCGCCGCTGTGAACCCGGCCGCCCTGTCTGAGGCCGACATGGACCCGGCAATTGTCGAGAAGGAAAAGCAGGTTCAGATGGACATCGCCCGCGAATCCGGCAAGCCGGAGCAGGTGATCGAAAAGATGATCGAAGGTCGCATGAAGAAATTCGTCGCCGAATCGACATTGCTGAGCCAGCAATTCGTTGTGAACCCTGATCTGACCGTTGAAGCCGCTGCAAAAGAAGCAGGCGCAACCATCACCGGCTTTGTTCGCCTGGAAGTTGGCGAAGGCATCGTTGTGGAAAAAGAAGACTTCGCTGCCGAAGTCGCAAAAGCTGCTCAGGGCTAAAGAAAGGCTCCGACAGGGGCCTTGCTGAACAAAGTGAAAGGGTTACGCGTCGCGTAGCCCTTTTTTGTTGGTGGCACATCAGAGAATTGGCAAAGAAGTGAAGGATTGGAGGGCCCCGCATGATGGGGATGGTCGAGGCCCCCCAAAATTCCGACACAGGTACGCGGACGAATAGGCGCCCCCTTGTCAGAGTGATTGGAGAGCTTTGAAATCGCAAAGATCCAACCGAATGTTCCCTGGCTAAAGCCACCACTCACGGAACACTCTCACTTTGCAACTTTTAGGTTAGATTTGAAAAGTAGTGATTTCCTTACCTAGGGTAAACTGACGCGAGATGGCGTCATAAAAACACTCCTAAACTTCCATAATGAACATCTGATTATGCAAAGATGCCTTCAAAACAGCCTGAGCCGTCGTTTCAACCGACAACGCCTCACGGGCGAGTCGAAGATGCTTTTCGACAGTTGCCGCTGTCAGGCCCATCAGCAGGGCTATGTCCTGCGTGGTTTTGCCGTCACCAACCCATTGCAACGCCTCGCGCTGACGCTTTGTCAGGGCCCGGTTCGGTGGGTTGAAAGGCAATGTCAGGATCTTCAGATGCGCAACGTTGTTCATCAAAAGAATGTCTTCGCCATGCTCTTGCCAGATCGCGTCAATGTCTTCCTGGCTCATCCCTTCCTTGGCGGATAGGGAAATCGCCCCTTTCGAGCGCACAGAGACCGAGTTGAAGCTGATGGTGTAACCAGAAACGACGCCCATGGACTTATTGAACTCGAAAACTTCGCGCTCTTTATCGGTCATCGACCCGCGAGAGTGCATGTCCAGCAACATTTTCCAGCTGGCGGCACCTTCATTGTCCAGCGCCCATTTCAACATGGGGGCGTGAAAATACAAACCGTCCTTGATGAAGCCATCCACATAGGCACGGTTATGGTTAGTCAGAATGACAAAGTCCTCTGGATCACCCAATGAGGTTGCCGTCCTGTATTGCGTGTGGCCGTAGATAAGGCGATCGAACCCGAATTCCGCCATCTGTCGGCAATGCGCATCCCACAGGTCTTCCAGGGTCTTGGCATAGCTGACAAACCGCAGATAATCCCTGAGGGTCATGCCGTTCCACCTGCTTTCAAATGCGCGGCCAGCGCGTCCAGAGCAAGAACATAGCTTTGGGCACCAAAGCCACAGATCTGACCCAGAGCAACAGGCGCGATATAGGACTTGTGACGGAATGCTTCCCTTGCATGGATGTTTGACAGGTGAACTTCGACAACCGGCAGTTCAACTGACGCGATGGCATCCATCAACGCAACCGACGTGTGTGTGAACGCCCCCGCATTGATCACAAGGCCATCCTGCACACCGCGTGCGCCGTGGATCGCATCAATTAACACACCCTCATGGTTGGATTGCAGATGCGAGACTTCAAGGCCAATGGACGCGCCATGGCGCTGGCACTCCTCCTCGATCATCTTCAGAGTGGTGCTGCCGTAAACCTCAGGCTGCCGTGTGCCAAGCAGGTTGAGGTTTGGGCCATTCAATACCAAAACTTTGTGCATGTCTTCACGATCCCCATTAATGGTACATAGACGCCTAAAGGTTGGGTTGTCTACCTGCCTTTGCCGGATCGAGTACAGTCGAAAAACCGGTGTACGAAGCGGGTCGCTGTTTTGTTCACGGCTTCAACTTTCCGCCATGGTGACAACGATTTTCCCCAGAACGGATCGCTGCGACAATTGTTCAAGCGCCTCGTGCGCGCGGGCAAGCGGGAACCGCGCGCTAATTCGCGGTTTGATTTTGCCGGCTGTGTAAAGATCGAACAGGTTCTTGACGTTGTCAGCATGGCCGATTGGGTCGCGGAAAACTGACGCGCCCCAAAACACACCAACGATCTGACATCCTTTCAAAAGCGCCAGATTCAAAGGAATCCGCGGAATGCCCGCCGGAAAACCGACGACAAGGTAACGACCTTTCCAGGCTATGCTGCGCAGGGACGGTTCGGCCAGCGCACCCCCAACAGCGTCGTAGACGATGTCTACGCCGTCAGGACCGGCAAGTTTCTTAACTTCGGCTGAGAAGGCTTTTTGCGCATCCTTGTCCATGTCGCGCGGGTAAATCACCACGTCATCGGCACCAATCTGGCTACAGAATTCGGCCTTTTCAGGTGATGAAACAGCTGCGATCACCCTGGCACCCATGGCTTTGCCCAGTTCAATGGCGGCTGACCCCACACCTCCGGCGGCACCCAGTACCAACAGGGTTTCACCAAGTTGAATCTCCGCCCGATCCCTCAACGCGTGGTACGACGTGCCGTAGGTGAAAATGAAACAGGCGGCATCTTCATAGGGCATCGCATCAGGAATTCGGATTGCAGCGTCCGCCTTGAGCGTGACATGGGTCGAAAACCCACCATGCCCGGTTAGGGCCAAAACACGGTCGCCTGGCTTAAATCCATTGACGCCTTCGCCCACAGCCAGAACTTCACCCGCAATTTCACCGCCCGGAGCAAAGGGCCGTGGCGGCTTCATCTGGTACAGATCGCGGATAATCAACGTGTCCGGAAAATTCACGCCCGCTGCTTTCACACCGATCAAAAGCTGACCTTTGCCCGGCTGCGGATCTGGTAGGGTCGTAAGCTCCAGGGTTTCGGGACCGCCCGGTGCGACGCTGAGTAATGCTTGCATACCGCCTCTGATCTGCCTGTACTTTGTGTCGAGGAAGTTTTGGTGCAGCATGGTTTTTTGTCAACGCTACGGTCCAACGCCTGCCGCGACGGCAAGAGGAACGCAATTTGTATCAGGATGAACTGGTGACAAAGAAACTGAGGAGCACAAAATGACCCCCGACACCCTCTTTTCGCTTCACGGCAAAACCGCTTTGGTAACAGGTGGAGCGACAGGTATTGGCCGCATGGCAGCCGAGGCGCTGGTTCGTGCGGGCGCGCGCGTGCTCATTGCCTCAAGAAAAGGGGACGCCTGTGCCGAGGTCGCCGCAGAACTGAACGCGCTGGACGCGCCGGGCAGTTCCGAAGGCTTTGCCGGTGACATTGGCAGCGCAGTCGGTATAGGCAAGCTGGTCTCTGACATTCAGGAGCGTACGGACAAACTGGACATCCTGATGAACAACTCGGGGGTGTCCTGGGGTGCTCCCATGGGGCAGTTTCCCTACGATGCATGGGAAAAGGTCATGTCTGTCAACGTGACAGGGATATTCGAACTGACCCAGCGGCTTTTGCCAATGCTAATGAAATCAGGCACCGCCGAAGACCCGGCGCGCATTGTCAATGTGGGGTCAGTCATGGGTGAAGTCCCAATGGGCGATGGGGCCTACAGCTATTCGGCCTCAAAGGCTGCTGTTTTGCACCTGACCAAGGTCTTGGCCAAGGAACTTTCACCGCACCACATCACGGTTAACGCACTCGCTCCGGGGCCGTTTGTGTCGCGCATGACTGCCTTTGCGACAGCCGATGAGGATACCAGAGAACGGGTTGGCAAGTCTGTACCTCTGGGTCGCGTCGGACGGGACGAGGATATTGCAGGCTGTATGTTGTTCCTGTGCGGTCGCGGCGGCAGCTATGTGACAGGCGCAGTGATCCCGGTTTCGGGTGGGATCAACGTGGTGACCGCCGGAAACATCTTTGCCGAGGCCCTGTGACGGGAAGACAGCCAATGAAAACCGAAATCAAACTGGATCTGGCGGCGGTAGATGCGTATCTGAGCGCGCATCTTTCCGGCTACAACGGGCCATTGGAGGCGAGGAAATTTGATGTCGGGCAATCCAACCCGACGTTTGAGTTACGCACACCAGAGAAAGCCTATGTGCTGCGCCGAAAGCCCGCCGGCGTATTGCTGAAATCGGCACATGCCGTTGATCGCGAATTTCGGGTTCAAAGCGCCCTTGCCGGGAGCGAGGTTCCGGTGCCCAAGATGTATCTGCTGTGTGAAGACGACAACGTCATCGGCTCGGCCTTCTATGTGATGGAACGCTTGCAGGGCAGGGTGTTTCCGGACCCAACCCTGCCCAAAGAAAGCAACGAAACCCGCGCCGCCATCATTGACGAAATGAACAGGGTTCTTGCCCAATTGCACATGGTGGATATCGATGCCGTTGGCCTGTCTGACTATGGGCCGATTGGCAACTATTACGAGCGTCAGATCGCGCGCTGGACCAAGCAATACCGCGCGTCCGAGACCTCGGCCATTGCGGATATGGATGCGCTGGCTTCAGCGCTAGAGACCTCGGTACCGGCCGATGACGGACAGCGCACGCTGGTGCATGGGGATTACCGCATCGACAACCTGATGTTTGCGCCGAACCGGGCGGAATGTATCGGGGTGTTGGATTGGGAACTGTCGACGATCGGTCACCCTTATGCGGATCTGGCCGCAGTAATCATGCAATGGCAGTTGCCGCCGGGAAAACAGGGCCGGGGGCTGGCGGGTGTGGATCGAAACAGCCTGGGCCTGCCCAGCGATGAGGCATTCATTGCCCAATACTGCAAACGTCGAGGCCTGGATGGCATAGACAATTTCGGCTTTTATCTGGGCTTCAATTTCTTTCGCATGGCGGGCATTCTACAGGGTGTCTACAAACGCGCGCTGGATGGCAACGCGTCAGACCCCGACCGCGCAAAGGCTTTTGGCGCATATGTTCCTATATTCGCCCAGCACGGCCTGAAAGCAATTGAGTCCACATTAGAGTGACGACCTATCAAGCTGTTTTTATGTCACTATCTTGCCTTGAAAGTTCAACCTCAAGATTTGGCAGACTGTTCTTTCCAAAAAACAGCTCAGCCCCGGTGAACATGCTGGGAACCCCAAACACACCTCGCCGAACCGACGACTTGGTTATCTCTTTCAGTTTCAGTTTAACGTCGGGGCTCGTCATGGCTTCGCGAATTTTGCGAACGGGCAAGTCGTTTTCATGCAGGATATCCGTTAGGACACCGATCTCGTCCGCCTTCTGACCATGTACCCATATCGCATCAAAAACCGCGTTTATATATCTGACTTCCCAAGGTTTTCCATTGGCAAAACACGCGCCGCGCATGGCAAGTTTTGTGTTGATCGGAAAATGCGGGCTCATATGAAAGCTCAACCCACGACGGCGGGCAAACCGGTGCAGATCATGCGTCAAATAGGCTGTCTTTTGGCGGTTTTCGGAATACGCCTGAAATGGGCTTTGGTTATGCGTCGCCTTGAACACCGCAGGCAGCAGGACAGGAACATAAGTAATGCTTGCGTCATAGCGCTCGGCAAGATCGGGGAGCATCTTATGGGCGAGAAACGCGTTCGGGCTGCAAAAATCGTAAATGAAGTCTATGGTCTGCGTCATGGGGTTCCTCCCTTTCGGTTCCTTGAAATCTTGTTCATTGAACTTCAGGCGAATCTGCGTCGAAATCAGTCTAGCATTCCATTGTGAGGCACGCTGATGAAGCCCGTTCACGAATTTCTCTGCAACACGCAACTTTTTGCTGCTATTTCAGGTCACAAGCTCAAACAGTCGCAGTTTAGTACCTCACGGAAGTTCCCAAATGTCCCACAGGCAATCCATGTTTGATCAAAACCGGCTAGATCGGCTTAGCCATTGGATGGAAAACTATGTTGAGCAGCGCAAATATGCCGGATCATCCTTTTTGCTGCACCACAAAGGGAGTGAGGCCTTTTTTCATGCCTGTGGTCTCAGCAGCCTCGAGACTGGCCGGCAATTCCAACGCGACACGCTGGTGCGCATTTATTCCATGACCAAACCGGTCACATCGGTCGCGTTGATGACATTGGTCGAACGCGGGCTTGTTCACCTGAACGCGCCTGTGTCTGAGTTTCTACCTGAATTCAAAGATATGCAGGCGCTGGTCCCGGGGGCGGAGAAACTAGATCAGACCGAGGCCGCACCGCCTCCAACACTACATCAGTTACTGACGCATACCAGTGGGCTAAGCTACCCGTTCAACCCGGGGCTTTTGCCCCAAGCGATGGATGAACGGGACCTTATTTTCAAACCCAATCAGGGGCCTCTGGAACATCTTGTGCGCGATCTGGCTGGGCTGCCACTGGCGTTCCAACCCGGTGCACGCTGGGAATACTCGGTCGGGATTGACGTGCTGGGTCGAGTGATCGAGGTGGTCTCGGGCCAGTCATTGGAGCAGTTCTTTCGAAGCGAGATCCTTGAGCCGCTGGACATGCGCGAAACAGGTTTTTCCGTACCCGCTGGGGCAGGGGATCGTTTCGCATCGCTCTACACCCCATTGGCTGGCGACGCGATGGCCCTGAATTCCGCGGATCACGGTAGCGAAAGCCTAAGACTGTTCGATTCCCACATAGAATCCCCGTTCGAAAACACGACGACCTTTTCCGGCGGTGGCGGTCTGATTTCGACAATCGATGATTATGCCAAATTCGCGGACATGCTTCGAAATCGGGGGGCCGGGAACGGGTACCGCATACTTGGCCCGAAAACCGTCGATTTCATGATGCGCAATCACCTTCCCGGGGACATTGCGTCAATGGGTCCGCAGAGTTTCGCAGAGCAACCGATGGAAGGAATGGGCTTTGGGCTAGCCGGTGCGGTTGTTCTGAATCCCGGTCTGGTAAGGGTTCCCGGCTCTATCGGGGATTTCAGCTGGGGTGGAATGGCGTCGACCTATTTCTGGATTGATTGGCAGAATGACCTGACGGCGATTTTCTTTACCCAACTGTCCCCCTCAAGTTCGTACCCATCCCGCGCCGAACTCAAGGCACTGGTTCATGCGGCCATGATTGAATGATTTCCTCTGTACTGATACCCGGTGCCGGACGACACAACTTGCGAGCAGACGATGACCGAAGCGGAACGTATCTTACTGGATCTTCTGGATATTGAACGGCTTGAGGTCGATCTGTTTCGCGGGACAGGGTCGGGCGGTGAAACGCCCACACGCATCTTTGGCGGACAGGTCATCGCGCAAGCGCTCGCTGCGGCGTATCGGACTGTTGAAGAGCGGTTGTGCCATTCGCTACACGCCTATTTCATTCGCCCGGGAGATCCAGAGAAACCCGTTATTTATCAAGTTGATCGCGCGCGAGACGGAGGTTCGTTCACAACCCGCCGTGTGGTTGCGATTCAGCATGGAAAGCAAATACTGAACATGTCGGCATCCTTTCATGTCCGGGACGAAGGTTGGGACCATCAGCATCCGATGCCCGTCGTGAACGCACCGGAAGCGTACCCGTCCCGATCTGAATTGCGTAAAACATATGTTGAACGTGTTCCAGAAAGGTTACGAGGCGAATTGCTGCGCGAACGCCCGATCGAGGTTCGGGAAGTCGATCACCTGGATCCATTCACACCGAAAGTCTCTGATGATCGAAACCAGACTTGGTTCCGTATGCCCGCTGCCGCTTCCGTTGACACCAGAACGCAGCACTTACTGCTGGCATATGCGTCTGACATGAACCTGATGTCCTCTGGATTGCGGCCACACGGTCTGAGCTGGTTTAGCGGAGAGTTCAACGGCGCAAGTCTGGACCACGCGCTATGGTTTCACGCACCGGTAAATTTTCAGAACTGGCATCTTTACGTAATGGACTCGCCGTGGACGGGGCAGGGACGCAGTTTTAACCGTGGATCGATCTATTCCGAGGACGGTACCCTTGTTGCATCTGTCGCACAGGAAGGATTGATGCGCAGAATTCGCGCGCGACCTTAAGTATTGCCTATAAACCTTTGATTTAACTTTTTCATTCCACCAAGCCACCGATCGTAATCAGCCGCTTTGAATTGCAAATAATCAGCGACTTGTGGATGAGGCAGAACCAAAAACCGTTCATTTCGAATAGCTTGCACACAGGATTCAGCCACATCGCTGGGCTCAAGCATCCCATCAATCGAAGCTACTGAGATTTCATGGCCTTCGGTCATTTTCGAACGTACTGCCTGCGGACACAGGACCGAGACTTTCAATCCTTCAGCGCCATATGTCAGCGAAAGCCATTCGGCAAATCCTACAGCCGCGTGTTTGGTAACCCCATATGGGGCTGCACCAGGTTGGTTCAGCAAACCTGCCGCAGACGCAGTTATCATTATATATCCGCCGCCGCGACGAACCATGCGTGGAACCAGATGGCGAGCAGTCCAGACATGGGACATGACATTGATCTTCCAGATCCGATCCCAGTCTTCGTCCGCAACATCGAGACCGCCAAGCGTCAGAATTCCGGCATTTGCGCAAAACAGGTCAATTGGACCGACAGTTTCTTCAACAAAATCAATCAGAGCCTTGATCTGCACTTCGCTGGAAACGTCGCAGGGATACGCCTGACCACCAATTTGCTCCGCGACCAAATTTGCGCCAGCGATGTCGACATCCGAGCAGATAACACGTGCACCTTCATGGGAAAACCGTTCTGCAAGACCACGACCAATGCCTTGGGCAGCGCCGGTGACAACGACAGTTTTGTTCTTAAGCTCCATGCGTATTCCGGACAGGTTCGTTACAGTGTTTTCAATGTGTTGGCTTGCCTTCCGTATTACAAGTATTACGTTTTTACCATAATACCAATTACACGCTAATTGAAAGTAGCGGAGATATACTCAGATTCCACTGCAATCAGTCATCAGACCAATGCGATCAACACAGGTCTGATGCGATTTATCCCAACGCGTAACCTGCACCGCGGACTGTTCGAACCGGATCATCCCCGCCGTGTTGCGTTAAGGCTTTGCGCAGTCGTCCAATGTGAACATCAACGGTACGCGTATCGACATAGATGTCGCGTCCCCAGACCCGATCCAGCAATTGTTCACGGCTCCAGACCCTGCCCGGCTTTTCCATGAACGTGCTAAGAAGCCGGAATTCGGTTGGACCAAGTTTCAAGGGCTTGCTGTCACGGCTGACCTTGTGGGTTTCCGAATCCAGAATGATGTCATCGTACTCCAGTCGCAAGCCAACAGTTGCAGGTCGGACGCGGCGCAGTTGTGTTCGGACACGCGCCATCAGTTCGACGATCGAATATGGTTTGACCACATAATCGTCGGCACCAGTTTCCAGCCCGCGAACCTTGTCTACCTCTTCTGATCTGGCCGACAGCATTATTATCGGGATCGAACGTGTGTCCGGACGGCTTTTGAGCCGGCGGCAAACCTCAATCCCGCTTAGGTTGGGCATCATCCAGTCCAGAACAATGATATCCGGGCAGTCTTCGTCGACCAGTAGCATAGCTTCGTCACCGTTGGCCGCCTTTGAGACGCGAAAACCTTCGGCTTCAAGGTTGTAGGCCAGCACCTCGCGTTGGGCCAACTCATCCTCGACCACCAGAACCGTCGGTTGATCTGCGGACATCTCAAGCCTCTCCTACGCTGTTTGCGACGTTATATCGGCCTTGGGCCGAGCCTCGGTCGGGCGGTCGCCTGTAACCAGATACACCACCTGCTCGGCAATCGAGGTTACATGGTCGCCCATACGCTCGATGTTCTTGGCGATGAAATGCAGGTGCATACAGGCCGAAATATTGCGCGGATCCTCGGCCATAAAGGTCAGGAATTCGCGGAACAGGCCGTTATACATCTGGTCGACCTCTTCATCGCGGTTGATGACGTCGGTGGCCAGTTCCGCGTCGCGCTGAATATAGGCGTCCAACGCGTCGCGCAGCATACGTTCAACTTCGCGCGCCATGCGGCGTAAGGCAGCTGCGCTGCCGCTGATCTCGCCCGCATTGGCCAGAACGGTCGTACGCTTTGCGATGTTCTTCGCGTAATCGCCAATCCGCTCAAGATTGCCGGATACTTTCAGGACCGAAAGAACCAGTCGCAGGTCACTGGCCGTGGGCGCGCGCAACGCAATCAGACGCGCGGTTTCCTCGTCGATCAGGTCTTCCAACGCGTCGATGGCCTTGTCACCTTGTCGTACTTCCTGGGCCAGCTCAACGTCACGGCTTTCAAGCGAGCGCGCCGCGCCCATGATAGCGGCCTCAACCAGACCGCCCATCTTCATGATATGCGCCTGGATTGTTTCGAGGTCGCGGTCAAAAGCAGATGCAATATGTTGTTCGCTCATTGTTTGATACCTGTGCTTAGCCGATACGGCCTGTAATGTAGCTTTCCGTGCGCGGATCGACCGGATTGGTAAAAATCTGACCGGTTTCACCGAATTCCACCAGATTACCCAGGTGGAAAAAGGCCGTTTTCTGACTGACGCGCGCGGCCTGCTGCATCGAGTGGGTGACGATCACAACCGAATATCGGGAACGCAATTCGTCGATCAACTCTTCGACCTGTGCGGTTGCAATCGGGTCCAGCGCCGAGCACGGCTCGTCCATCAACAGGACTTCCGGTTCAGTTGCCACGGCGCGCGCGATACACAAACGTTGCTGTTGCCCCCCTGACAAACCCGTGCCAGGCGAATCCAGACGGTCCTTGACCTCATCCCAGATTGCGCCTCGACGCAGTGATTTCTCAACGATCTCATCCAGTTCCGCCTTATTCTTGGCCAAGCCGTGGATACGCGGACCATAGGCCACGTTGTCGTAGATCGACTTGGGGAACGGGTTCGGTTTTTGGAACACCATGCCGACTTTGGCGCGCAACTGAACGGGGTCGACCCGCTTGTCATAAATGTCTTCGCCGTCCAACAGGATATCACCTTCGACACGGCAGATATCGATGGTGTCGTTCATCCGGTTCAGACACCGCAGGAAGGTCGATTTTCCACAACCCGAAGGACCGATAAAGGCCGTGACGGTCTTGTCTTCGATCTCAACACTCACGTCCTTGATGGCGTGGGTATCACCGTAGTATACCTGAACCTTCTTCGCGTTGATCTTGATGTCTTTGGAGTCCACGGTTCTCTCCACTCGTGTCATGTCGTTCATTATTGCCCCCAATTACCAGCGGCGTTCAAAGCGGCGGCGCAGGATGATAGCGATGATATTCATGGTCAGCAGGAACATCAAAAGGATGATGATTCCGCCCCAGGCCTTTTCGTAGAACCCGACATCAGCGCGTGCGGCCCAAGTGTAAATCTGGGCGGGCATTGCCGAGTTCGGCTCGGTAAAGCCGGCAAGGAACCCGTCGGGATATCCCCGCGCCACAAAGCCTACCATGCCGATCAGCAACAACGGCGCGGTTTCACCCAAGGCTTGTGCCAGACCGATGATGGTGCCGGTCAGAATGCCCGGCGCGGCCAAAGGCAGCACGTGGTGGAACACAGCCTGCATTTTCGAGGCCCCTACCCCCAACGCTGCATCACGGATCGACGGCGGAACCGCTTTCAGCGAGGCGCGGGTCGAGATGATGATCGTCGGCAATGTCATGAGGGTCAGAACCAGACCACCAACCAGCGGCGCCGATTGTGGCAGGTGCATGAACTGGATGAACACGGCCAGACCCAGAATACCGAACACAATCGACGGCACGGCTGCAAGGTTAGAGATGTTCACTTCAATCAGGTCGGTGAATCTGTTCTGCGGGGCGAATTCTTCAAGATAGATCGACGCTGCCACACCAATGGGCAGCGACAGGCCCAAAACCACCAGCATCATGAAAAACGACCCAATGACCGAGGCGCCGATGCCGGCACCGCCCGGGTTGTCAACGCCAGAATCCGCGCCGGTGATGAACGGCCAGTTGAAAGCCTGCTTGATGATGCCCGCCTGTTCCAGCGCATCAACCAGATCCAGATCGCTTAGCTGTAGAAACCGGCTGTCCTGCAAGGTGTCACGGGACACGCGGCCTTTGAAATACCCGTCGACCCGGCTGGAGGCGGCCAGATCAAACTTGACCGGATCACCCAGCTTGCCGGGGTTATCGGCATAGTAAGTTCGGATTGTACCACCGATTTTACCAAGAAGACGTTCGATCGCCGCTTCGTCGAAATCAACGCTGATCCCATGGTCTTCCAGTTCCTTGCTCAACTGAGCGATGAACAGGTTGGAATAGGCCTTGGTCTTGAACAACGTACCTTCCGCCTCGTCTCGCTGCGCAGCGGACAAGGTGAAATCCACGCTGACAACAGTGCGCTGAAAGGCCGGAATACCCTGCGACAGGATTGAGGCGAACAGAACGATCAGGAAGAACAGGCCCGTTGCAATAGCGACAATCCCGTAGGCCCGAAATCGTTTCTCTGCATTTGCACGTTTTTTGGTATGTGCATCCGCTACAGTCAGCGAGACAGAGCGATGACCTGTTTCAGGGCTTTGCATGCTGGCGTCGGTCATTCGTATTGCTCCCGATACTTACGCACGATGTAGAGGGCAAAGATGTTCAGCCCAAGCGTGAGAGTGAAAAGGGTCATGCCCAGTGCAAAGGCCACAAGCGCCTCGGGCGATGCGAAATCCGCGTCTCCGGTCAGCTGGCTCACGATTTTTGCGGTGACCGTCGTCATGGCTTCAAACGGGTTCAGGCTCAGCCGTGCTGCCGCCCCTGCCCCAAGGACCACGATCATTGTCTCACCTATGGCGCGCGATGCGGCCAGCAGGATCGCCCCCACGATACCCGGAAGGGCCGCAGGTAAAACAACCTGACGGATGGTTTCGGATTGCGTTGCGCCCAGTCCGTAAGAGCCGTCGCGCATGGCCTGCGGCACCGCGTTGATGATGTCATCCGACAACGAGGACACAAACGGGATCAGCATGATGCCCATGACCAACCCAGCGGTCATGACTGCCGTGCCAGCCTTCATCCAGCCAAGCCCGTCATCCCCGAACAGGCCAAGCAAAAGCGGACCAACAGTAAGCAGCGCAAAAAGGCCGTAAACGATGGTCGGGATACCGGCCAGAATCTCGAGCAGCGGTTTTGCTACGGCGCGGACACGGGGGGAGGCGTATTCGCTGAGGTAAATCGCGGCGAACAATCCGATCGGGACAGCCACTAGCAGGGCAACGAGCGAGATATAGAATGTCCCCCACAACAAGGGAATAATACCAAGTTCAGACGACCCGCCGCGCCCCGAAAAGCTGGGGGCCCATGTCGTGCCGAAAAAGAAATCGGTAGCAGGGTAGAGCTTGAAGAATTCCCAAGTGTTGAAAACCAGGGACAGGACAATCCCGACAGTGGTCAGAATTGCGATGGATGCGGCCGCCAGCAACAGGATACGCACCCCCTGCTCGACCACATTACGCGCGCGGTATTCCGCGCGAGTTTGAAACCAGCTGACCGCAGCACCGGCGAGTGCGGTCAGTATGACGGCGACTGCCATGATCGAATAGCCGGATGCATTCATGATCCGATAGCTTTGCGCCGCGCGCAGCACAGGTTGCGTGATGTCAGACGTCACCACTTGCCCGGCATCTTTCAGGCGCTGGGTCATATCGATCACATCCGCGCGTGCGTTGCGCGCCAGTTCCTCGGGTATCTGCCCGGCGGCAACTGCGTTATCCAGACCGTACGCGGTGCGACGGACCTCGGCCAT
Organism: Ruegeria sp. SATB027; assembly: GCF_059613825.1. Taxonomy (NCBI): domain Bacteria; kingdom Pseudomonadati; phylum Pseudomonadota; class Alphaproteobacteria; order Rhodobacterales; family Roseobacteraceae; genus Ruegeria; species Ruegeria sp. SATB027. The sequence continues at coordinate 207,857 of NZ_JBXWTH010000017.1, read as the reverse complement.
GACCAGATTGAGGGACGCGCCGTCTTCGATGGCGGAACCCGAGATCATTTCGGATACCTGAGAGTTCACGTAAAGCGGTTGTACCAGCAACCAGAGGATCATTAGGCCAAATGCGGGAACGATCGTCTTGAGAGCGACATTTGCGCCATAATACGACGGCAGCGAGTGCAAAGCCCGGATATCTCCTTTGGCGCTTTGCAGGGCGCGTGAGCGCCCCAACACGTAACCGACTGAAGCAATCGCTAGCACGATCAGAACAAGCCATACTATCGGCATGAAACCCCCATTTGGTCTTGGCCGGGAAAGCTAATAAATGTGGGGGCGACAGGAATGCCGCCCCCGGTATTTCGAACCAAAGGCCGGATTAGCTGCCCGAACCCATGGTTACTTCGTTGGCGATTGCATCCTGAGTCTTTGCCAGCTCAGGGTCCGCAACCAGACCATAATTTGCCAGAGGACCCGAAGCACCTGCGATTTCGTCGTGGGTAAAGAACTGGGCGTATTCTTTCAGGCCGGGAATCACGCCGATATGGGCTTTCTTCACGTAGAAGAACAGCGGGCGCGAAACCGGATATTCACCGGTCGAGATGGTTTCGGTCGAAGGAGCGATACCCGACATGGTGGCCACTTTCAGCTTGTCGGTGTTGTTCTCGTAGAACGCCAGGCCGAAGATGCCGATGCCATTGGGGTTGGTGTCGATACGCGCCAGCGTTTCGGTGTAGTCACCATCGATGTCGACCGCTTTCCCGTCGGTACGAACGGCCAGACATGCATCTTCTGCGTCGTCTTCGCTCATACCGCCAGCAATCATGGCTTCCAGCGCGCCGGTCGCTTCACAACCGATCAGCAGAACTTTTTCTTCGAACACTTCACGGGTGCCGTGTTTGGTGCCCGGAATAAAGCCCGCGATTTCTACATCAGGCAGTTCAGAGTTGAATTCGGCCCAGGTGGTGTAAGGATTATCAACCACTTCGCCGTCTTTCAAAACTTTTGCGCCCAAAGCGTTAAAGATGTCGGTAGGTTCAAAAGCGGTGAAGGCAGGACCGGTCTGCTGGCTTGCAAAAACGATACCATCATAACCGATGCGGACTTCCATGATGTCAGTCACACCGTTTTCGGCGCAGGCTTTGATTTCTTTTTCACGGATCGCGCGCGATGCGTTTGCAATGTCGATGGTGTTTTCACCAACACCCTCACAGAAACGCTTCAGACCAGCTGACGAACCGCCCGATTCAACAACCGGGGTCGGGAAGTCGGTGTTCTCACCAAACAGTTCCGCAACGATCGAGGCATATGGCAGAACGGTCGACGAACCGGCAACCTGAACGTTGTCACGGGCAGCGGCGGTGGTTGCCGAGACGGCGGCGATTGCCAGCGCAGAAGCCGACAGTTTCACAAAGGACATTTCAGTCTCCTTGAAAAGGTATGATTGATCACCCCCATGATGATCCTGCGTGCACCCCTAGGGGCCGTGCGTAAGCCTTTTGTGACAAGTGTGTAACGCTTTTATGACAACTCTCGAATATCCTGAGATTTCGGGTCAAAAAATCGTAACGAGGAAGATTTCGTAGGGTGGTAATGCGGGAAGGGCTACCGTGGTAAGATGACCGTAAACACGGAACCTTTTCCCAACTCACTTTCCACGCGCAACCGTCCGCGGTGGCGATTGACGATGTGCTTGACGATGGCCAGCCCCAGCCCCGTTCCACCCAACTGCCGGGATCTGTGATTGTCGGCGCGATAGAATCGCTCGGTCAGACGTGGCAGATGCACGGAATCAATTCCTGGCCCCTTGTCGATGACCTTCACCCGCACCCCAGGTCCACGCATCGCCGCGTCACGCTCTGATGACAGAACGCTGACTGTGACGCTGCCACCGCTGGCACCGTATTTGATTCCGTTTTCGATCAGGTTGGTGAATACCTGCCGTAACTGATCGCTGTCTCCGGTCACGGAAAGTGGGCCGTCCTGTGCGTCAAGCGTTAGCGTCACACCCGCCTCTTCCGCCAGGGGGCGCAACGAGTTCAGGGTGGATTGCAGCAGCCCTGTCAGCTCCAGCTGTTGATTTGGGCGTACTCTTTCTTCGCTTTCCACGCGGTTCAGGGACAAAAGATCGCCAACCAGCCGGTTCATCCTGTTGGCTTCATCAGCCATGATTTGCAGGAACCGGTCACGCGCAGCCGGATCGTTGCGTGCAGGGCCGCGCAGGGTTTCAATGAAGCCCATCAGTGCCGTCAAAGGCGTCCGCAATTCGTGACTGACATTGGCAACAAAGTCGCGGCGCATCTGACTTGCCTGCTCCAGATGCGTGACATCTTGAAAAGTGGTCAGAACGGCCCCGCCCGACACGGCTCCGACCCCGTTCATATACCGGCATTGCACATCAAATGTTGTGTCCTGTGCACCATCATTGGAAAGATGACGTGCCGTCTTGGTTCCCTTCGATTGAAGGCTTTGTTCAATTGCTTCAAGAACCTGTGGCTGCCGCAGGATGGTCGCAAAATGCCGCCCTACGATATTCTGCCCCAAAAGGGTTTTCGCATCCGTATTGGCGGCAACGATTCGTTCGGTCTGATCCACCATCAGCGCGGGCATAGGGATGGCCTGGACAAATCCATCAAGAAGGTCATCTGACATGCTTCAAACCCCGATCAATCCACGCGCCTTATTGAGCAGCTCTCAGGGTGTCACGAAACCTGCGCATGTTTTCCTGATAGTGCAGCGCGCTTAGGGTAATCCGTTTTGCTGCGACCTCGTCCAGCTGGCGCACCACTTTGCCCGGAGCCCCCATCACAAGGGAATTATCCGGAATCTCCTTGCCTTCCGTGATCAGGGCCCCTGCCCCGATCAGGCAATTCCGGCCGATCCGGGCACCATTCAGAACAATCGCGCCCATTCCGATCAGAGTATTTTCTCCGATCGTACACCCGTGCAGCATCACTTTGTGTCCGATGGTGCAATTCGAACCGATCGACAAAGGATACCCGGCATCGATATGCATGACGCAGTTTTCCTGAACGTTGCTGCCTGCACCAACGCGGATTTCCTCGTGATCTGCGCGTATCGTGCAGCCGAACCAAACCGAGGCGCCCTGTTCCAGCACGACCTTGCCGATTAGGTTGGCATCGGGCGCAACCCACGTGTCCTCGTGAATATCCGGCATGTGCTCGCCTAACGCGTAGATCGTCATGACAGCTCCTCGAATTCGTTTTGAAGTTTGCGCACGTGCTGTTGCAGATTTGGCTGTTGAATACGGCGCATCCGTTCGGCGCTGACGATGGTCTTCAGCTTCTTCTCGGTCGCCTCAAGATCGTCATTGATCAGGACATAATCGTAATAGCCCCAGTGGCTGATCTCGTCCCAGCTTTTGAGCATCCGCCTTGCGATAACTTCATCGCTATCCTGTCCACGCGATTCCAGACGGCGGCGCAGTTCAGGGATCGACGGCGGCAGGATGAAGATCGACAGCGCGTGTTTACCCAAGTCCGAATTGCGAATCTGCACCTCGCCTTGCCAGTCCACGTCGAACAGAACGTCCTTGCCCGCGTGAATCGAGCTACGCACCGGATCAGCGGGTGAGCCGTAGAAATTGCCGAAAACATGCGCATGTTCCAGCATCTGGCCATTGGAGACCTTCTGCTTGAACTCGTCCTCTGAAAGAAAATAGTAATCCCGCCCATGTTCTTCTCCCGGACGCGGGGCGCGGGTTGTGGCCGAGACCGAAAACTCAAGGTCCTTGTCCCAGTCCATCAGCCGCTTTGCTAGGGTGGATTTGCCTGCCCCGGACGGGGAAGACAGGATGATTAAAAGGCCTCGGCGATCCGCCATATCAGTCGTTCCCATCATTATTCTACGTTTTGCACTTGTTCGCGCATCTGATCGATCACCGCCTTCAATTCCAGCCCGACAGCCGTCAGTTCCGTACTCTGAGCCTTGGAACACAGCGTGTTGGTTTCGCGGTTGAATTCCTGCATCAGGAAATCAAGTTTGCGTCCGACAGCCCCTTCTTGCCCAAGCAGCTCTCTTGCTGCGACGACATGTGCAGACAGGCGGTCAATCTCTTCGGTAATGTCGGCTTTGACCGCGATCAATGCCAGTTCCTGCGCGACGCGATCCGGGTCCGCGCCCTGCGCGTTGTCCAGTACGTGCGCCAGATTGTCCCGCAATGTCGCGGCCATCTTGTCCTTACGATGCACGGCCAGATCAGCTGCCTGAGCTGTCAGCGCCGCAACTTGGTCCAACTGAGTGTTCAGCACGGCAGCCAACGCTTCGCCCTCGGCCCGGCGCATTTCGACAAAAGCGGCCAACAGGTCGTTGAAATCTTCGGTCAGGCGCACCACCAGCGGCGCGGGATCATCCGCATCTGCGGTTGCATCCAACATGCCTTTCAGTGCCAATAGGTCCGAGGCGCGCGCCGGTTCCAGAGCGATACCGCGCGAAGCTGCCATCTTGTGTGTTTGTTCCAACGCGCTCAGGGCAGCGGCCATAGCGACCTCGTTCAATGCCAGTTCCGAGGCAGAGTCCTCGCGGGTCAGACGCATTGAAAGGGTCACATTCCCTCGGCTCAGGGATTTTGACAGCGCGGCCCGAAGGGCCACCTCAAGCCCGGTCAGCCAATCAGGGACGCGCAGGCGCATATCAAGGCCTTTGCCGTTAACACTGCGCAACTCCCACGTCCAGCTGTGCGGTCCGTATTCCCCCTTCCCCGAGGCAAACCCGGTCATGGATCTGATCATGCCTGTCCTTTCCTGTGACCTCACCCAATTGGATGTGTGCCGCACCTAATGCGATTGGCCGGTGCAGAGCAAGAGTTTGCTGAGGCCGCATTTGTTTGGCGTAAGTTAACCATTCGTTAAAGAATTGCTCCAAAATTGAATAAACCCGAGTCAAACTACCCCTGGTAATGGCTTGCAGGCCACAAATGCTCCGGTTGTGTTGCATTTTATGAAAATGGCGGCCAATTGACGTAAGGGTGAAGAAAATGAAAACCTTTTTCGGGACTGGTTCCGGGTCAGAATTTGGAAAGATCGTCGCAATGGATCGCTTTGACAGTGGGCGCAGCCTTACGCCGATCCGCCAGGCCGAGGCGTATTGGACTGCATTGCTGAGCGGTGACGGTGTTCCGATGCGGTCTCAGGTCGACCCGCGTGGACTGGAAAACATACTTGAATATACTTTCATTCTTGAACGGATCGCGCCCGGACTGGCCCGGTTTCGCCTTGCCGGAAGCCACTTGAACGCGCTTGCCGGGATGGAGGTTCGCGGCATGCCTGTGACGGCCTTTTTTCAACCTGATGACCGCGCCAGTCTTAAGGACGTTCTGGAGCAGGTATTCGCAGCACCCGCCGTTGCCGAACTGGGGCTGGATTCGAGCGGGATACTGGGACGTACCAGGATGCAGGCCTGCATGATCCTTTTGCCGCTCAAAAGCGATCTGGGCGACGTCAGCCGGGTTCTGGGCGTCATGGTTGCGGATGGTGCGATTGGTAAAACCCCACGCAGATTTTCGATTACGGATACGCGGATCAAATCGTTTTCGGAAGTTCAGGCGCCAGTTCCTGCTATGCCTCAAACCGTTGACGGTTTCGCCGAAGACCAAACGGATTTCAAACGCGCGGCCAAACACCTTCGTCTGGTCGTGTCGCGCGATGACTGAACCAGTTTGAACACCCGGAACAAAAAAACAGCGGACCGTTGGCCCGCTGTTTTTCCATCTTTTCGCACGCTTAACTTGCGGCGCGTTTTGATCCGTTACGGCGTAGGTTGGTCAGTTCTTCCGCCACAAGGAACGCCAGTTCCAGCGACTGAGACGCGTTCAGGCGCGGGTCGCAGGCGGTGTGGTAACGATCCGACAGATCCTCTTCGGTCACGGCCCGCACACCACCGGTGCATTCGGTAACGTCGAGACCGGTCATCTCGAAATGGACACCGCCAGGGATCGTGCCCTCGGATTGATGCACACCAAAGAAATCGCGCACCTCACGCAGGACAGAATCGAACGGGCGGGTTTTGTAACCCGTGGCCGATTTGATCGTATTGCCGTGCATCGGGTCGCAGACCCAAGTAACCTTAGCGCCTTCTTCCTTCACGGCCTTGACCAGACGCGGAAGGTGTTCACCCGCCTTGCCTGCACCAAAGCGCGCGATCAGGGTCAGGCGGCCCTCTTCATTTTCAGGGTTCAGCTTCGACATGAGAACCTTGAGGTCTTCTGCCGTCGTTGTCGGACCACATTTCAAACCGATCGGGTTCAGAACGCCACGACAGAACTCGACATGTGCGCCGTCAGGCTGGCGTGTACGGTCGCCGATCCAGATCATGTGGCCAGACCCGGCCAGCCAGTTGCCCGAGGTCGAATCCAGACGAGTCAGCGCCTCTTCATATTCCAGTAACAGACCTTCGTGACTGGTGTAGAATTCAACAGTCGAGAATTCGTGCGTCGTGTCTGCCGTGATACCAGCCGCTCCCATGAAGTCGATGGTGTCTTGAATGCGGTCCGCAACTTCGGAATACTTCTGAACGTCCTGTTCGTCGGTAAAGCCCAGCGTCCACGAATGAACACGGCTCATGTCGGCGAAGCCACCGGTTGAGAAGGCACGCAGCAGGTTCAACGTGGCCGCCGCCTGCGTGTAGGCCTGCAACATCTTTCCGGGATTCGGAATCCGCGCTTCGGGCGTGAACGCCAGTTCGTTGATGATGTCACCCCGGTAGCTGGGCAGTTCTATACCATCCACAACCTCGGTCGGGGCGCTGCGCGGCTTTGCAAATTGACCGGCCATGCGACCGACCTTTATCACAGGCACCTTGGCACCATAGGTCAGAACCATCGCCATTTGCAGCATCACCTTGAAGGTGTCACGGATCGCATCGGCGCTGAATTGTTCAAAGCTTTCAGCACAATCCCCGCCCTGAAGCAGGAAGGCCTCGCCGCGACCGGCGGCACCAAGATGTTGCTTGAGGCGCCGCGCTTCACCGGCAAAGACCAGCGGGGGATACTGCGAAAGCTGGGCCTCGACCTTGGCCAATGCGGCCGCGTCGGTATACTCTGGCATCTGAACCCGGGGCTTGTTGCGCCAGTTCGACTTTTGCCATTCGGTCATAGCTTTGATCTCCGCTGAAGTGTTCAGGTCGCCTCTATACAAAAAGCAATGAAGAGTGACCATATCCCATTTGCGCCTCTTGACGCCGCAAACAAGCTTTGATCATGGTGACTGCCAAATACGTCGCCGGATACCAGGTTTTCCCGCGCAGAATTAAGGACATTTTGTCATGCAAGTGCAACGCCAAGCAGTCACGGTGGAAAATGCTGGGGCCACACCCCGCCATTTCGTTTTTGTCCTGCTGGACAAGTTTTCGCTGCTGTCTTTTGCGTCGGCGCTCGACAGTCTGCGCATCGCAAACCGCATGGCCGACAAACAACTTTATACATGGACGCTTTCAGGTGAAGGCGGAGATTCGATTTCATGTTCGGCCGGAACCGAATTCAAACTGGATCGTGACCTGGACGAACTGCAACGCGACGATGTCGTTCTGATTTGCGGGGGCGTTGACGTACAAGCCGCGACCACCAAACGCATTCTGAACTGGTTGCGGCGCGAGGCACGGCGCGGATTGCGGATCGGCGGTCTGTGCACGGCTGCTTATACCTTGGCCAAGGCGGGTCTGCTAGACAACAAGCGCGCCACGATACATTGGGAAAACTCAGACAGTTTCATCGAAGAATTCGATGAGGTCGAGTTGACGAAAGCTGTCTTTCAGATTGACGGCGGTCGTATGACGACGGCTGGAGGGACCTCGTCTATCGACCTGATGCTCAAATTGATTGCAGACGATTTCGGCGAAGACCTAGCAAATGCGGTGGCGGATCAGATGATCTATTCGTCAATCCGGACAGATCAGGACACGCAGCGCCTATCTACACCGACACGGATTGGCGTACGTCACCCCAAGCTGAGTCAGGTCATCCTGATGATGGAAAAGAACATAGAAGAGCCGATCTCACCTTCGATTCTGGCCAAGGAAGTCGGCATGTCGACCCGCCAGCTTGAGCGTCTGTTCCGGCGCTATCTCAGCCGCTCGCCCAAGCGGTACTATATGGAACTTCGCTTGCACAAGGCGCGGAACCTGCTGATGCAAACGGATATGAGCGTCATCAACGTAGCGCTGGCCTGTGGGTTCGCTTCGCCCAGCCATTTTTCAAAATGCTACCGCGCGCATTACAACACCACACCCTATCGCGAACGCGGAGCGCAAAGCGGGCGGCTATCGGTGTAAGGTCACTCCGCCGGAGATATTCTGTAAACGGCCCCCTTCCCAACCGAAATAAACCAGATCGACCCGTCTGGCGCTTCGACGATATCGCGGACACGCTCGGTTTCAGGGCTTCTGATCTGTTCGGCCTCATGCATTGGATCGCCCTGAAGTCGGGCGATATAGTCAAATTTCAACGATCCTACGAAAATATCACCTGCCCATTGCGGCCAGAGCTTGCCGGAATAAACCAGCAGGCCGGACGGCGCGATGGAAGGATCCCAGTAGTGAGCTGGCTGTTCCAGCCCCTCTTTCGATGTACCTTCCCCGATTTTTTCACCTGAATAATGCGTACCATAGGAGATGAGAGGCCAACCATAATTCCGGCCTGCGCGGGGTTGGTTGATTTCATCTCCACCCCGCGCCCCGTGTTCCGAGGTCCAAAGTCGGCCACGCGCGTCCAAATCCGCGCCCTGTGGATTTCGATGACCGTATGACCATATTTCGGGTTCGATATTCGATTGCCCGACAAAGGGGTTATCTGCCGGAACCGTCCCATCGCGGTTGATACGGATGACCGAGCCCATGGGATTGGACCGATCCTGTGCATTCTCCGCCTGCCCACGGTCACCGAGGGTCACGAACAATGTCCCGTCCAGCGCTTCGACCACACGACTGCCAAAATGCCGACCACCCGTACCACCGGGCGATGCCTCGAAAATTACTCGGAAGTTCTGAAGGCTTTTGCCAGTCTCGGACAGGCGCGCAACCGCAACCGCAGTCCCTGCACCGTCGCCCTGAGGTTTTGCGAAGGTCAGAAAGATCTCTCGGCTTTGATTGAAATTGCGCGAAATCGTGACGTCCAGCAATCCGCCCTGCCCCAAAGCCGCAACCTTTGGAACGCCTGAAACATCCCCAACTTGTCCATTTCGCACATACAGCAACCTTCCAGCCCGTTCCGTGACGAGGAAACTTTCATCGGGCAAAATGCCAACCGCCCATGGGGTCTCCAGCCCGCCGATCATTTCTTCCAGTTCGATCATCCCGGTGGAAACCGACAACGTCTGGGCTGCGGCATTCCAGGCGCAGAGTGAGAAAGACAGAATCATCGCCGTCCTGAACATTCTGATCCCTTTCGATAACAATCAGGGGTGAGCCCCAACAAAACAGATAGATTTTCAACCGAAAAAGACACGTTTGCGTTAGGACTTTTCTTTTCCGAACAGCTTGCCTAGGGTCGTCGCCAGAACGAATACGTTCACAACTGGGAGTAACCATATGAAAAAGCTGCTTACTGCAACTGCAGCAACTGCATTGCTGGCCGGCGCAGCCATGGCCGAAGATGTCAAACTGGGGATTTTGATCGGCTTTACCGGCCCGATTGAATCGCTGGCCCCTGCCATGGGGTCGGGTGCTGAGCTGGCAATCGCCGAAGTCAACGAATCCGGCAAGTTCATGAACGGCGCCAGCGTGGCTGGTGTACGTGCTGATACCGGCTGTATCGACAATGGTCTGTCCACCTCGAACGGCGAGCGTATGATCGCTGACGGCGTTGCAGGCATCATCGGCGGCGACTGTTCGGGTGTTACCGGCGCGATTCTGCAAAACGTTGCCATTCCAAACGGCATGGTCATGATCTCGCCTTCGGCGACCTCGCCCGGCCTGTCGACCATGGAGGACAACGGCCTGTTCTTCCGCACCGCACCGTCGGATGCGCGCGAAGGTCAGGTTATGGCTGATATCCTCAAGGATCGCGGCATCAACTCGATCGCGCTGACCTATACCAACAACGACTATGGCAAAGGTCTGGCCGATGCGATCCAGACGTCCTTCGAAGCGGTTGGCGGTGAAGTGACCATCGTTACGGCGCATGAAGACGGCAAAGCCGACTATTCGGCTGAAGTTGGCGCGCTGGCCTCGGCCGGTGGCGACATTCTGGTTGTCGCGGGTTATCTGGACCAGGGTGGTCTGGGCATCATCCAGTCGTCGCTGGACAGCGGTGCGTTTGACACCTTTGGTCTGCCCGGTGGCATGATCGGTGACTCGCTGCCCGCAAATGTCGGCCCCGACCTGAATGGCTCGTTCGGTCAGATCGCCGGGTCCGGTGGAGAAGGTGCCGAAAAGTACTTTGCACTGGCCGAAGCAGCCGGATTTGACGGTTCTTCGCCCTATTCGCCCGAATCCTATGATGCGGCAGCGCTGTTCATGTTCGCCATGCAAGCCGCCGGTTCGACCAACCCGGCAGATTACGCGGGCAAAGTTATGGACGTCGCCAATGCGCCGGGTGAAAAGATCTATCCGGGTGAACTGGCCAAAGGTCTGGAACTGCTGGCCGCCGGTCAGGACATCGACTATGTCGGCGCGTCCGGTGTCGAGTTGATCGGCCCCGGCGAAAGCGCAGGGTCGTACCGCGAGATCGAAGTGACCGACGGCGAAAACAAGACCGTCAACTTCCGTTGATCCCGCATATCAAGCTATAAAATCAGACAGCCCGGGCCTTGTGTCCGGGCTGTTTCAATGACAAAAGGCTGCACCTCGTTTCACGGGGACAAGGCAAGGGGATACCATGATCGTCGTCGAGGACGTGCATAAGCATTTCGGCGGATTTCACGCGGTGGACGGGGCGTCGCTGGAAATCCAAAAAGGGTCGATCACCGGCCTGATCGGGCCCAACGGGGCCGGAAAAACCACTCTGTTCAACGTGATCGCCGGTGTTTTGCCTCCGACCAGCGGCAAGGTGGTTATGGATGGTGAAGATATCACCGGCCTGCCCCCGCACGAACTGTTTCACAAGGGATTGCTGCGCACGTTCCAGATCGCGCATGAGTTTTCGTCGATGACCTGCCGCGAAAACCTGATGATGGTGCCCGGTGCGCAATCGGGTGAGGCGCTGTGGAATACCTGGTTCGGACGCAAGCGCATCGCTGATGAAGAGCGCGCGTTGAAAGCCAAGGCAGACGAGGTGCTGGAGTTTCTGACCATCGAACATCTGGCCGATCACAAGGCCGGTCAGGTTTCGGGCGGTCAAAAGAAACTGCTGGAACTTGGTCGTACCATGATGGTGGACGCCAAGATCGTATTTCTGGACGAGGTCGGAGCAGGCGTGAACCGCACCCTGCTGATGACCATCGCTGATACGATCCTGCGCCTGAACAAAGAGCGTGGTTATACGTTTGTTGTCATCGAGCACGACATGGATTTCATCGGCAAGATCTGCGACCCGGTCATCTGCATGGCCGAGGGCAAGGTTTTGGCCGAGGGTACTCTGGATGAGATTAAGGCAAACGAGCACGTGATCGAAGCCTATCTTGGCACCGGCCTCAAAAACAAAGACAAGCTGGAGGCCCAGACATGACCGCTGGCATGAGCGACAACCCCTATCAGGACGACAAGGGCAACAAGGACGCATCGATTACCAACACGCAAGGTATCGGAACAATGACGCCTGCCCATCGTAAAAGCGGGACGACTCATCGCGTTGAAGGCGGCCCGTTTCTGATCGGCGACACCATGACCGGCGGTTATGGCAAAGGCCCGGACATCCTGCACGACTGCACCATTGCCGTGGACAAGGGTGAGATCGCCGTTATCGTCGGCCCCAATGGCGCGGGCAAGTCAACGGCGATGAAGGCCGTGTTTGGGATGCTGGATGTGCGCGCCGGCTCTGTACGCCTGGATGGCGAGGATATCACCAGCCTCACCCCACAAGACCGCGTAATCCGCGGTATGGGCTTTGTTCCTCAGACATCGAACATTTTCACCTCGATGACTGTCGAGGAAAATCTGGAAATGGGTGCCTTTATCCGGCACGACGATTTCTCGGACACAATGGAGCAGGTCTATGATCTGTTCCCAATTCTGCGTGACAAACGCAACCAACCTGCCGGCGAACTGTCCGGCGGTCAGCGCCAACAGGTTGCCGTGGGTCGCGCGCTGATGACGCAACCCAAGGTCCTGATGCTGGACGAGCCCACCGCAGGTGTCTCACCCATCGTGATGGATGAGCTTTTTGACCGCATCATCGAGGTCGCACGCACCGGCCTGCCGATCCTGATGGTTGAACAAAACGCCCGCCAGGCGCTGGAGATTGCCGATAAGGGATATGTGCTGGTTCAGGGGCGAAACGCCTATACCGGTACGGGCAAGGAATTGCTGGCCGATCCGGAAGTGCGGAAGAGTTTCTTGGGCGGTTGAGGATGAGACGGAGCGCAAACTCCCTTTTGGTGCGCACCGTCCTCCTCATTCTAGCAGTGGGTTCGCAGAAACACGTTGCTTCAAGGAAAACAGTGCAGAAAATCACTGCATAACCAAGTGCAACCGCCTTCCTAATTCTCACCCCGCCGGATTGCTACAATATCCAGAGTCATTCGCGGCATGTGGGCCTTTGACCGACATGTCATAGTGCAGGTTATCGAAATCCACCACAAAGGTCACCACGTTCTGATCCATGATATGCAGGAAGGTGAGCGAGTTCAGACCGGGAATAATCTGCGCCTCGCCCTTGATGTTTTCGGCCACGATGAACCCCTTGTCCGTCTCACCCGACCGCGCCAGAGTCACCGATCCCCCGTTTTTGTCGGAGAGGCAATTGACGACAAAATCCGCGCCATTCAGCGGGTCGTCGATTGCAGCTTGAACGAATGTGGGCATCAACAGGCCAGCCGTGATCAGCGCGGTAAATCTCATGAGTTTCTTCCTTCGGTTACTTATGCCTGCCTTCGCGCGCTATTACGCTCGCGAGATCAGCCTTATATTTCGGTCCTGGCTGCGCTCGACAATCACATCTTCCGCAGCTCAACGAAGTGAACTTAGGAAAAACCCTTTCGTATCATAGACCTGACCCAGCCATTTCACCGGAACTTGAGGCCAGGTGAGGTGGTGTGCGCTCAGCTTGAGACAAAAACAATCTGGGGCCCTAGATTGGCAGACAGAACGGCTCGGCGCGGGTCACTTTGAACCTGAATCGCTCAACCTATGTCTGATTGTGTTTTCAATATGTCAGGATAATGGTGCGTTGAATTTGAGGACGTTAAACATGACTGTTATTTACTTGTTTTAATGGCTCTTTCACGAGACCAAATCGGTTATTTTCACGCGTTACTCAAAGGGCAAAAAACACGCTTAAGTTCAATTTGTGACATAATGGAGCTTTAGGCGGGCCATCCACGCCGGTCGGGCCATATTACTGAACCAATGGCTCGACAGTTCGAAGGCGAATGCAAAATCGAAGACAAGGACCCGCAGACTATGAAACTCTGGATCGCTTTGCCGCTTGCCCTATTTTCGGCCACTCAGGCAGTAGCCGAAGAACGCCACCTATTGTGCACCTCCGACCGCGACGGCAGCGAAATCCGCCTTAGCCGTGCCGCGGACGGTGACAAAGGTAGCATTGAAACCCCAATAGCCGCAGGCGATGCTGTGATCCTCAAAGGCGTGGGCAGCATGACGTTCATGTATATCGAAGGTCAGAACGTGATGACGCTGGTGGTTCAACTTGACGACATGTCCTATGATCTGTCTGTCAAAGGTCCCCATGCCGACGAGGATTTCGGCAAATGCCAAGACGTTCAGGCGTGACTTTGCATCCAAGCAATACTGCCGGGTGGCCACGCTGACCTCAAAAGTCGCGCGGCTTCACCTGCGGGTTTGGTTCTCGGAATCTCACAAGCCTTTCTGGTTCCGCGTTACCCAGGCAAAAAACGTTCGTCCAATTCGTTGAAAACCATAGCCGTGTGTTGAATTACCAATGGTACACATGCCATAAAGCCGCACCCGGACAGTGAGAAGAATTCATGGATTTACTGAACGCGTTGGTCACACTGGCCAACTTTGTCATCGTGCCTGCGATTGCCTATGGCAGCCAGCTGGCATTGGGAGCGCTAGGCGTGACCCTGATCTACGGCATCCTGCGGTTTTCGAACTTTGCCCATGGTGACACCATGGCCTTTGGGGCGATGATCGCTGTGCTTGTCACTTGGGGCTTACAGGCCGCTGGTGTCAGCTTTGGGCCGTTGCCGACTGCCCTGCTCGCCCTGCCCTTTGCCATCCTTGGCTGCATCCTGCTGGTGTTGGTCACGGACAGGCTGGTCTACCGCTTTTACCGTGAACAAAAGGCCAAGCCGGTTATCCTTGTGATCGTATCAATGGGTGTAATGTTCATCATGAACGGTTTGGTGCGCTTTATCATCGGGCCGGATGACCAAAAGTTTTCGGACGGTGCAAGATTCCTGATATCCGCGCGGGATTTCAAATCCATGACGGGCCTTCAGGAGGGGCTGGCTATCAAGACCTCGCAAGGGATTACACTGATAGTGGCCGTTATTGCCGTGGCCTTGTTGTTCTGGTTCCTCAATAAAACACGAACCGGGAAATCGATGCGCGCCTATTCCGACAACGAGGATCTGGCGCTTTTGTCCGGCATCAACCCTGAACGTGTTGTGATGATCACCTGGATCATCGTAGCCGCCTTGGCGACCACAGCGGGTGTTCTATACGGGTTGGACAAAAGCTTTAAACCCTTCGTCTATTTCCAGCTTCTGCTGCCGATTTTCGCTTCGGCCATCGTGGGTGGCCTTGGTAACCCACTGGGCGCAATTGCAGGCGGGTTCATCATCGCGTTTTCCGAGGTGACGATCACCTATGCCTGGAAAAAAGTTCTGACCTATGTGGCCCCCGAAAGCCTGGAGCCGTCCGGATTGGTCCAGCTCCTGTCCACCGATTACAAATTCGCTGTCAGCTTTGTCATCCTGCTGATCGTGCTTCTGTTTAAGCCCACGGGCCTGTTCAAGGGAAAAGCAGTATGACCGAATCTGTCAAAAACACTCTGCTTTTCATTGCTGTTGGCAGTCTCATTTTGCTGACCGGTTTCACGCAAAGCTGGAACACTGCCGTTCTGATCCTGAACATGGGGCTGATCTCTGCCATCATGGCGATCGGTGTGAACCTGCAATGGGGCTTTGCGGGCCTGTTTAACGTAGGGGTCATGGGCTTCGTCGCGCTGGGCGGTCTGGCCGTGGTTCTGGTTTCGACAGAGCCTACTCCGGGTGCTTGGGGCGCCGGCGGTTTTGGTATCGTTCTGTCCTTGCTACTGGGGGCTGCCACCGTTGTTGCAGCCGTACTGGTGGCAACAAGACTGCCCAAAGGCCGGGTGCAGACGCTCACAATAATCACTGTCCTTATCGTCGGCTTCTTCCTCTACCGGGCCGTGTTCGACCCCAATGTTGCCGCGGTCGAGGCCATTGACCCGGCGATTGCCGGAAACATCGGTGGACTGAACCTGCCCGTTCTGCTGGCCTGGCCTGCCGGAGGTCTGCTGGCTGCCGGGGCGGCGTGGCTGATTGGCAAAACCGCGCTAGGGCTGCGGTCAGATTATTTGGCGATTGCCACGCTGGGTATCGCCGAGATTATCATCGCCGTCATGAAGAACGAGGACTGGCTGGCCCGCGGCGTGAAGAACGTCTATGGCATCCCGCGTCCCTCCCCGGTTGTCGGGTATGAAGTTGACTTGCAGCAAGATCCGGCTTTTCTTGCCCGCGCCGAATGGCTGGGGCTGGATCCGGTCACTGCATCCACCCTCTCGGTGAAGCTTGGGTATTCTCTGCTGTTCATGCTGGTTCTTCTGGTGCTGCTCTGGATGGCGCAAATGGCGCTGAAAAGCCCGTGGGGCCGTATGATGCGCGCAATCCGCGACAATGAAGTTGCAGCCGAAGCGATGGGCAAGGACGTCACCCGTCGCCACTTGCAGATTTTCGTATTAGGGTCGGCCATTTGCGGCATCGCAGGCGCGATGATGACCACTCTGGACGGACAGCTGACGCCGGGCACCTACAATCCGCTGCGCTTTACCTTCCTGGTTTGGGTCATGGTGATCGTTGGCGGTTCGGGCAACAACTTCGGGGCCGTTTTGGGTGCGTTCCTGATATGGTTCTTGTGGGTTCAGGTCGAACCGATTGGCTTGTGGTTGATGAGTGTTATCACTGCAGGCTTGCCGGATGGCAGCGCGCTGAAGGCACATCTTATTGATAGTGCCGCACATATGCGCCTGTTCACGATGGGCCTGATCCTGTTGATTGTTCTCAGATTCAGCCCAAGGGGTCTGATCCCCGAGAAATAGGTCCGCGCCACGTTCCAATGTGCAAAACCGCGCCACTTATCTGGCGCGGTTTCTTGATTCTTAAGGTTTTTCTGAATAAACGAACCCACCACAGTGTTTTCGATTTGCGGCAGGTTGCTGGCACTCACCCTCGCCTATGCCGTTTCAATCGATCAACAAGACGAGTAGATAAGAGTAGAAAATGAAAGCACCACATCTGAAATCACTCATTCTGTTTCCGGCTATTGCGGTTGCGGTATCCGCTTGTGTTCCCAGCCTCGAAGATCTTGAGACGACGCCCGTCAAGGTTCAGACACCTAAAGGTGTCGTGACCTGTCAGTTGTATCGTCAGGATCGCGTGACCTGGGACCGTGCAATCGACTTCCCAGCCACGAAGATGTCTGTTCCCGAGGCTGACGCCTATTGTCGCCAGGAAGGCCAACGCCGACTGAAGTAAACGCTGTAGCGCCCACCAAGGACGCTACGTTTTTACCTGTTGCGAAACAATCCGCCGAGGATACCGCGCACGATCCGGCGCCCGGTTGTGCCCTTAAGCTCTTTGATCACCGCTTCGGTCATTGCCGTGGCAAACGTGTCCTGCTTGCGCTCAACCCGGGAGGAGGACCGGCCGACCCGGCTGCCCGAATATCTGCGGGCCGAAGAATATTCGCGTTCGATCGGCGATTGCGCCTCAAGAACTTCGTCGGATTCGGCCAGTTCAGCGGCATTGGCCGCAGCTTGGGCCCGCGCCTGAAGAATCTCGAAGGCTGATTTTCGATCTACGCTCTTGTCGTATTTCCCTGCCATCGCCGAGGCGGCAAGGATATCCCGGCGTTCGGCATCTGAAATAGGCCCCAGCTGAGATCCCGGCGGACGAATAAGCGTACGCTCGACCACGCCCGGAACACCTTTCTTTTGCAGCATTGAGGTGACGGCCTCCCCCACACCGACTTCGCGAATTGCCGTTTCCGTGTCAAAAGTAGGGTTCTCGCGATAGGTTTCAGCGGCCAGCCGCAGGTTCTTTCGATCCCGCGCCGTGAATGCCCTTAATGCGTGCTGAATACGGTTGCCCAGCTGTCCAAGAATATCTTCCGGGATATCGGCGGGGCTTTGAGTAATGAAGTATACACCCACACCCTTTGAACGGATCAGGCGGGCGACCTGTTCGACCTTGTCCACCAGAACCTTTGGCGCATCGTCGAACAACAGATGGGCTTCGTCAAAAAAGAACACCAGCTTTGGTTTTTCGGGGTCTCCGACCTCTGGCAGCTCTTCGAACAGTTCACTCAACAGCCACAACAAAAACGTTGCATATAGCCGTGGGGCTGCCATCAGCTGGTCTGATGCCAGAATGTTCACCATTCCCTGCCCGTTTTCGTCAGTTCGCATCAGATCGGCCAGATCCAGTGCAGGCTCGCCAAACAGCTTTGTACCACCCTGATTCTCGAGGACCAGCAGACGTCGCTGAATCGCCCCAATCGAGGACGTGGATACATTGCCGTATCGCAATGACAGTTGCGCCCGATTCTCTCCGATCCAGACCAGCAACGCCTGTAGGTCCTTAAGGTCCAGCAACGGCATCCCTTCTTCGTCGGCCACGCGGAATGCGATATTCAGGATACCTTCCTGCGCCTCGCTCAACTCCAGTAACCGCGACAGCAACAGCGGGCCCATTTCTGTCACTGTCGTACGCACCGGATGGCCCTGTTCACCGAACAGATCCCAGAAAGTCACCGGACAAGCAGAATAGGCAAAATCCTCGAACCCGATCCGACCGGCCCGGTCCTGAAAGGCCTGATGCAGTTTGTGGGTCGCGCTTCCAGGAAGGGCCAGACCAGACAGATCCCCTTTCACATCCGAGAGGAATACCGGGACACCCGCCTGAGAAAAACCTTCTGCAAGAATCTGCAATGTCACGGTTTTGCCGGTACCAGTTGCCCCGGCAATCAACCCGTGGCGGTTGGCATATTTCAACGCCAGTTCCTGCGGCTGGCCATAGTTTTCACCGCCACCGCCCAAAAAAATATTCGTGCCCATTAACATTGCCTTATTGTTCACCGATCTGCCGCCAGCATACAAAGTTAACCTTTGACTGCGATAGTCTATTTGCCTTGCATTGCGAGGCAGACTTCCTCCCTGTCGACTGGCCGTGCCTGCTGGCACGGCCTTTTTGGTTTGGCCATCGGATTATTATTCTGGCGCATAGATTAAAAAATGAGGATAGCTGTTGACCCGTGTGCGCCCCTTCCGTAGGGTTTGCGCATAAATAAGTCGGCCAGTCCGACGGGGAGAAACTTATGGGGAAGGGAGCTGGTCGAACAGCTCCCTTTTTCTAATCTCCGAAGGTGCGGTTCCAGGCCTCAGGCAAGAATCCGTTCACGTTCGCAAAGGCTGTTCTGTTAGTGCCTGACACTGGTTCAGAAGAGTGTTAAACGAAGCAAAAAGATCAATCATCAACCCGAGGCATTCATGTTCAAGAAAATCCTCTCGTTCAACACGGTCGCCGCTGTTCTGCTTTCCGGTGCGGCGTATGCACAGGACACAACCCAAGAAAACCAGCTGCAGACTGAAGCGCCACAAACGGAAGTCGCTTCCGATCTCGACCTGGGAGAGAGTGGACCCCGCGTCGGTGAACAGTACCTCAAAGAGGAAAGCGGTGACTGGAAAATCACCTGTATCAAAACTGAGGATGGCAATGACCCCTGTTGGCTTCGCCAAATTCTGCTAGGGGAAGAAGGCCAACCGATTGCTGAAGTATCCGTAAACAAATTACCACGAGGCTCCGCGGCAATCGCCGGCGCGAGTCTTATTGTTCCTCTGGAAACTCTGCTTCAGGCACAAATCGCACTGTCCATCGACGGTGCTCCTAGTAAAAGATACAATTACCATCATTGTAACCCCGTCGGCTGCGTAGCCCAATTGGGCTTTACCGAGGGGGATGTCGATGCTCTGAAAGCAGGTAGTAAGGCAACCCTCTCTCTTGTCTCTGTCCTTGCACCCTCCCAACTATTGCAGATTGACGTTTCATTGGCTGGATTCACAAAAGGATATGACCAGCTAACGGTACTGGAGAACTGAGTCACCGGAAAAACTAGAAACGCCGCCTTTTTTGCTGGCGGCGTTCGGCAGAAAAATTATTGAAGCGTTAAACCCGCTTCAGGGCCAGTACGGCATTCAACCCACCAAAGGCGAATGCGTTGCTAAGCGCGACGTCGACCTTTGCTTCGCGTGCTTCGTTCGGTACCACGTCCAACGCGCATTCCGGGTCCGGTTCCTCATATCCAATCGTCGGTGCAATGACACCGTCCCGCAGTGCCATGATGCAGGCCAGCAGCTCAACAGCTCCGGTCCCGCCTATCAGGTGGCCGTGCATGGACTTCGTGGACGATATCATCAGATCGTCTGCGTGCGGCCCAAACACGTCGGCCACGGCTGCGCATTCGGTCTTGTCATTTGCAGCTGTTCCGGTGCCATGCGCGTTGATATAACCCACATCTTTTGCGTTCAGCTTCGCATCGGCCAAGGCACCGGCCATGGCACGCGCGGCCCCTTGTTTGCTGGGCATCACAATGTCCGAGGCATCCGATGACATGGCAAAGCCGACAACTTCGCACAGTATTTCGGCCCCTCGGGCGCGGGCGTGTTCGTATTCCTCAAAGACAAAGACACCAGCCCCTTCGCCCTGCACCATTCCGTTGCGGTTGGCACTGAACGGGCGGCACGCGTCTTTCGACATCACGCGCAGACCTTCCCAGGCTTTTACACCGCCGAAACACAACATAGATTCGGACCCGCCCGTAACCATGACCGGAGCCGCGCCGCTACGCACCATCTGAAAAGCCTGAGCCATCGCATGGTTTGATGACGCACATGCCGTCGACACGGTGAAACTGGGGCCTTTTAGGTTATGTTCCATTGAAACATGACTGGCGGCGGCATTGTTCATGAGCTTTGGAACGACAAAGGGGTGTACCCTGTTCTTCCCGTCCTCATAAACGGAACGGTAATTGTCATCCCAAGTCGAAACACCACCACCCGCGGTCCCCAGAACGACGCCTGATCTGGCCGCGAGTTCGCCGTGAAATTCGATGCCCGACTGTTCAATCGCCTCTTTGGCTGCTGTCAGGGTGAATTGGGTGAAACGGTCGTACAGCGACATCTGCTGTCGGTTGAACCGCCCTTCCGCCTCGAACCCCCGAACCTGTCCGCCGATCTTGATGGCCAACCGATCAACATCCCGGAATTCAAGTTCCGAAATACCACAACGACCTTCGCGCATTGCTTCCAGCGTGTCAGGGACCGAATGGCCCAGCGAATTGATCGTACCTGCTCCGGTAATGACAACGCGTTTCATGAGCGTGTGTCAGACCTTTTCCGACACAAGCTTTTCGATCCCAGAGATGATCGCGGCCACATTGGAGATATCAAAATCGTTGGCCTCGGGCTCGTTGGCATTGAAAGGAATCGAAATGTCGAACTCTTCCTCGATGGCAAATATGCTTTCGACCAGCCCTAGGCTGTCGATACCCAGATCTTCCAGCGTGCTTTCGGGCGTTACATCCGATGGCTCCAGAACGGCCTGCTCTGCAATGATCGCGATGACGCGGTCGCTGATGCTCATGTCGATCCCCTGATTATCAGTTTGAGGTTGATTTAATCGCTCGGGGTCTGTTTGAAAACAGCCTTTTTCAATGCCTCGACGTCGCGTGCCATACGGGGCAAACGCCGTTGTGCCTTGTAGATGTCCGTATGCGTTTCCATTTTGACGCCGGGATACCCCATGATCACGCGACCAGCAGGCACGTTGGAAAGTATCTTGGTGCCGCCACCGGCAATAACCCCATCCCCGATGAATATGTTGTCGACAACGCCGGTCTGACCGCCCAGAACCACGTTGTTTCCGATCTCAACCGAACCCGACACACCAGTCTGACCGCACAACAGGCAGTCCTGACCGACTCGGGTGTTGTGCCCGACATGGACCAGGTTATCCAACTTGGAACCGTGGCCAATATACGTATTTCGGATCGTGCCATTGTCGATTGTGCAATTCGCACCAATTTCAACGTCATCACCGATTTCCACAGCGCCCAGCGAATGAATGCGCAGCCAGCTCTGAGCTTTGGCCTCACCCTGATCGCCCATTGTCTTGCGTACATTTTCGACGCCCGAGACTTCGGGTGTTACAAAACTGAACCCGTCCCCGCCGATCCGGGCACCGGGTTGCGCAATAAAACGATCTCCGATCTGCGCCCGTGCGCCAATGCTGACCATTTCGCGCAACACCGCCTGGTCGCCCAATACGGCGTCCATTCCCACCACGCAATGTGCGCCTATGACAGAGCCCGCGCCGATCCGGGCGCGCGCGCCCACAACAACCAACGGACCAATCGCCACATCCAGACCAATTTCAGCGGTCGGGTCTATCACGGCCGAGGGGTGAATCCCCGGCTCGACCCCTTGCCCCCGGTCCAGCATGGAAGTGATGCCAGCCATCGCCATACGGGGACGTTTTACAAAAATCGCCGCACGCAATCCCATCGACTGCCAGTCGGCCCCTTCCCATAGGACGGCCGCACGAGCGGCTCCGTTGGTAAGCGCCTCGGCGTATTTCGGAGACATAGCCATCGCCAAATCTGTCGGGCCTGCATCGCCCGGTTCGGCGGCGCGCACGATCGTCAGGCCGCCATCGCCCTGACATTCGGCACCCAGAGACTCGGCAATCTGTTGTACGGTAAACTGCATGGCGGGCTTCCTTTTGGCAGGATTTGCCCTGTGCTTACCCCTGAACGTCCGGCAGGGCCACCCCTGCCTTTTGTAGGGCATCCCAAATCTTGCCGTCCCGCCCATAGACATCGCGGCGATACTGCACTTCACCTTTGGGCCCGATATAGGCCGTGCGGTAAATCAGATGCACCGGAACTTTCTGTTCCAAATTAACTTTGGTCTCTTTTCCGGTGTTCAGAACGCGATGGAAGAATGCCTTTGGATCTTCCTCTTGTTTGGCCAGCAAGGCGTATGCAAATTCAAAGGGCTGGGCCAAGCGGATACACCCATGTGAAAAGGCCCGAACTTCGCGCGAGAACAGGTTTTTCTGTGGAGTATCATGCAGATAGATGTTGTGCTTATTGGGGAACATGAACTTCACCAGACCCAGCGCATTGCTTTGGCTGGGCGGTTGACGCATTGCGAAGGGAAAATTGCTGGTCGTGAACTGGGTAAAGTCCACCGCACCCCGATCGACCTGCCTGCCGCTTCTGTCAGTTATCAGAATATGGCCCACGGAATTCGGGTTTGATTGCAGTTTCGGAAGGTATTCCTTGGTCACGATCGAGCGGGGAACATGCCAGCTTGGGTTGATCACCATATGCTCCATCTCATCCGAAAATTCCGGACTTCTTCGATCATGCACATTTTTACCGATGACTGCGCGGGTTTCAAAAGTGACTTGCCCTTCGTCCACGATCTTGGCCGTGAAGTCGGCTTGGTTCACAAGGATATGACGCGTGCCGCGTTCCCGAGGCAGCCAGCGTTCGCGTTCCAACGCAACGTAAACGGCTTTCAACCGGTCTGTGGCTGGACGGTTAATTTCAGCAATCGTCCCCTTGCCCGCCACACCATCGGTTTCAAGCCCATGCGCGGATTGAAAGGCACGAACGCCTTCAAGCAACGCGCTGTCGAAAGACGGGCTGGCGGACGGTTTCATGTAACCCATCACCACCAGACGGTCGCGCAGCTTGACAACATTCGGTCCCGTGTCGCCGTATTCCAGTTTGCTTTCGGGAACTGTTGGTCCCCATCCCCCTTGAAACACCAGCTTTTCCAAGGACAACTTCTGCTTCATCAATGCGCGGTATTGATGTGATTGCGGCGCCAGGGCTGTAAAGTAGGCCGCGCCCAGAGTGCTTATTCCCTGCAAATGCTCAACTGTGCTGCGTCGTTCTACGGACCGAACCAGCCCATCATCCACACTGCCGGGCCGGATTGCGCCCGCATAAAGCGCGTCGGCATATTCGACAAAGATACGGCTCAATTCTGCTTCAACCGCACCGAGATCGCGCACCGAACGGGCCTTTTCCATCTTCTCCATCACGGCGGCAACAGTCGGCTCGGCCTGTGGAAGGCCGTGCAGATGCGCATTCGTAAGCGCATTTATCAGCGCCGCGCGGCGTTGAGTGTGTTCAGGCGTATCGCCGACCCAAAGCGGCGAAAATCCGTTTGCCCGGTAGAACTCAACCAGTTGCGGCGCCTGCTGAGTATGTTCAGCCATCGCCATCTGAAACGCAGTTCCTGGCGTAGCTTCGGACGACACATTGGCGACGGATGCAGTAGCCACGAAACACGCGGCAAACAGGATGCTGGTACTGGTGCGGAGAACAGAAAACATAGGATGGCCTTGGAATTCAATAGTTTGAACTGGTGATTTATACGTCGAACAACTATGCAGTCGCGCCAGAACGCTTGTCCACTCACGATATCCTTACCAAATCGCTTCTTCGTGGGCCTGATGCGCGTTTGCATCGGCTGCGCGGCCCAAAGCCCACAACTGCGAAATATTTGTGATGCTCTGTGGCAAATGCGCAAAAAACTGCCGAAAATTCCCCCTTGAAAAGGTGAAAATGAAACACTTCTTGGCCGTCGAATCCGATTGTGCCATAAATCCCGCATCTGGGATGGGAATAATTAAGACAGTGCACGTAACATCGTGTGCAGGCAGGAACAGTACGGGACGAAACCAAAATGACAGAGAGCAGTTCCTCGGGCTTGACCCGGCGTGCCCTATTGGGAGCGTTTGCAGCAACGGCAGTCGTAGCAGCACCCACCTACTCCAACGCAGCAGGCTTTTTACGCGGTGGCGGCGATATTCGTCGCATTCGTATGTATTCCGGTCGCACTGGCGAACGGTTGGATATGATCTATTGGGTCGATGGTAAGTATATCAAGGACGCTGTCAAAGAAGTGAACAACTTCATGCGTGATTGGCGCACAGATCAGGTAAAATCCATCGATTTACGCACGATTGATATCATGGCGGCATCACACAGCCTGCTGGATGTCAACGAACCCTACATGCTGTTGTCCGGCTATCGCTCACCTCAGACCAACGCAATGCTGCGTTCCCGGTCCCGCCGTGTGGCGCGCAACTCGCTTCACATGGAAGGGCAAGCAGCTGATTTGCGCCTTGCCTCCCGCTCGGTATCGCAGATGGCCAAGGCGGCGATGTCGTGCCGCGCAGGCGGTGTTGGTCAGTATTATGGATCGAACTTCGTACACATGGATTGCGGCGTAGTTCGCACCTGGCGCGGGTAAAACCTGAACACATCGGTTCTGTTTGGAACTTTTGACTGACTGAGTTTCTCACTCGGTTTTCTAACATTCGTGGCGGTTGGCGGCAGAGCCGCCAAATCAGCTACTACAATAACCCCCGATACCCGACAGCGAATCCCTCCCTCAAATACTGCAACTCAGCAGTATTTTTGCACTCATGGGCCGTTGTGATGACTGCACGATCAACGCATTAAGCAATCCAATCGACAAGTCCGCTGTTCAGGGCTTCCGATTTCAATCCGACGTTGAATATTGGGTGGCGCACCTGAGAGGATTCGAACCTCTGGCCTCTGCCTTCGGAGGGCAGCGCTCTATCCAGTTGAGCTACAGGTGCCTTGGCCGTTAGCTAACCTTGTTCCAATCCGGGTGCAACTGCAAATCGCGATTGCCGCACCCTTATCAAGACCAAAATCAGGCAAACAGATCATGCGCCAATTCAAGCGCTTCGATCAGCGTATCTACTTCATCGGTAGTGTTATAGAGACCAAAACTGGCGCGGCATGTTGCCGTCACCCCCAGGTGGTCCATCAGCGGCCCTGCACAGTGGTGACCGGCACGAACCGCAACACCTTTCTTGTCGAGAATGGTAGAAACGTCGTGTGCATGGCCAGCACCGTCCAGCGTAAAGCTGAAAATCGCGGCCTTGTCCGGGCGAGTGCCCTGAACCTGCAACCAGTTCAGTCCGGTCAGACGTTGCATCGCGTAATCGCGCAAGCTGGATTCATGGGCAGCGATGTTTTCCATCCCCAGGTCCATCATATACTCCAGCGCTACGCCAAGACCGATGGTCTGAACGATCCCCGGCGTGCCGGCCTCGAACTTCATTGGCGGGTCATTATAGATGACCTGATCCTTGCTGACCTCTTTGATCATGTCGCCGCCACCGATAAAGGGGCGCATTTCAGCCATGCGTTCGGATTTGATGAAAATCGCACCCGACCCTGACGGACCATAAAGCTTGTGGCCTGTGATTGCGTAGAAATCGCACCCGATCTCTTCGACATTTACTGGCATGTGAACGGCACCCTGACTGCCATCAACCAGAACCGGAACGCCCTTGGCATGTGCGCCATCAGTTATGGCTTTGACATCCACGACCGTACCCAGCACGTTCGAGCAGTGCGTCACAGCAACCAGCTTGGTTTTCGGCCCGATTGCATCGATTACCGCCTGAGGGTCAAGCCCGCCCTCTGCGTCGACATCGACCCATTTCAGCACAACGCCCTGTCGTTCGCGCAGGAAATGCCAGGGTACGATGTTTGCATGGTGCTCCATCACACTCAGAACGATCTCATCCCCCGCTTCAAGTCGCGGCATAGCCCAGCCATAGGCGATCAGGTTTATCCCTTCGGTGGTACCAGAGTTCAGGACGATCTCATTCTCGTTCGATGCCCCCAGAAACCGCGCGATCGTGCCACGAACGGCCTCGTATTTCTCTGTCGCAAGATTGGACAGAAAATGCAGGCCACGATGGACATTCGAATACTCCTCGGCATAGGCCCGCGTCACCGCGTCAATGACCACCTGAGGTTTCTGAGCCGAAGCACCATTGTCGAGATACGTCAAAGGCTTGCCATTCACCTGACGCGACAGGATCGGAAAGTCAGAGCGGATTTTCTGCACATCATACATAAGAGTGGTATTCCTAGACGGGCCCGGTTGGGCTTAGAAACAGAACAAAAGGGATGGCGACAAGGGCTGACAACACAATTACCGCAAAGGATTTCCAGAGCGACCCGAGCTGATGCGCTTCGTTCAGAAAATGAAGCGTGACGTAAAGGCTCAGGATTGCTGTCGCCAACAATGTCATCATCATCAGGAACGGTAGGGTCAGGCTCAAGATCAGCGTCACGACCAAGGCGGCTATTTGCAGGAACTGTAGCCAGATCGTCAGAACCATCAGATCATCGAACCTCGCCAGACCTCCAAACATCCGCCCGACCAGCAGAAACGCGACAATGCTCAGCATCATGGCCCCGGCTGAGCGCACCAAAACCATGGGAATGCTTTCGAGCGCAGGAGAGGGTTGACCCGCCGCCACTGTTATCGACAGATCAATTCCCAATTGGACAACGCAGTTCAAAACGACCGCCAGCGCAAATGCCAGCCAAAGCACTTCTCGCCCCAGCTTGAGCGCCATCAGTTGTCGCGCCGCTTCGGACGGGTTCTTGATCGTCAAGGCCGCCAGATTTCCCAGAAAACTCGAATTCATGCGACGGACCTTTGCACTTGTCTGAAACCGGATACCCAGAACCAGACAAAAACAGCAACCCAGGCGAGACCTACAAACGTCAAGGTAGGCCCTGGCCCGATGAACCCGGCGACAAGGCCGTTCAGCAGAATCAGCGGCGCAGAGGATAACAGCGCCCAGAACAGTGCCAGGCGTGCACCATAAGCGCTTCCCTGCCCGCCAAACAGGCGTGCCGCCCAATGAGATACCAGTGCCAGCGTGTAAAAAACCAAGGGCAGAATGAACACTGATCCAAGCAGAGCACCACCCAGAAGCATATTCAGCTCAACGCCTTCCAGATGCGCTTTACGGGCAAGGCCAGGCATCTGGGCGATGAATGCCACCACACAAAAAGCCATGACAAAGATCAGCGCCCGGTCTTCTCGTTGGCCCATATCCAGAAGCCTGCGCACCACGCGCCCCGGCCCCCGGTACGTTGCTAGGATATCCGACGACAGGGCCATCAGCTTCGACGCGCCAGCCACCCTTCCAGACGGCTTACGATTTCATCTGCCAAAGCACTGTTTTCGATTTCGTCCACCGCTTCGGCCAGGAACGCCAGCGTCAACATGTTGGTCGCGTCCTTGACCGGTACACCCCGTGACCGAAGATAGAACAGCGCTGTTTCGTCAATCGCCCCCGAGGTTGAGCCGTGGGAACACGCCACGTCATCGGCGTAGATCTCTAGCTCCGGTTTGGCGAGGAACTGGCTGTCATCATCCAAAAGCAGCGATTGGCTGATTTGGTAGCCGTCAGTTTTCTGAGCCCCTTCCTTTACAAGGATCTTGCCCTGAAACACTCCGGTCGCACCGTTGCGAAGAACTTTCTTAAAGACCTGACGGCTTTCGCAATTCACCGCGTCATGGGTGATGAAAACCGTGTCATCATGGTGGAAATCACCATCCCCAACACAGGCCCCGGCCACATGCGCCACCGCATTGTCCCCGGTCAGTTCAACAACCTGTTCGTTACGGGTCAGCACCCCATTCGCCGTCAAGGTGAAGGACTTGTAGACCGATTCTGCCCCCAAACGCGTGAACATATGGGTCGCGGCGCGACGTTCATGGTCCCTGCCCTGCGCCCGCACATGATGCAGCGTCCCCTTGTCGGCAATTTCAATTTCCATGCATTTGTTGAAACGCGACGCCGCCGGGCCGGATTCAAGAATTGTCACCTCGGCCCCGCTTTCCACGCGAATAACGTGATGGAGGATCGCATCGGATGTCGGCGAGGCATGACGATAGATCAGGTTGATCGGTTTAGAGGGTTTGCCTGTAACGTGAATGGCAACGCCGTCCGACGCAAAGGCCGTGTTCAATGCAGCCAACGGACGTTGAACCGGGGACTGGCCACGCGCTTCCAGAACGCCATACAGGTCTTTTGCCCAATGAATGTCTTTGCAGCAGATGTCTTCAATCCGGTCGATCTTGACACCGTCCAGCGACAGATCATCGGATTCCTCGGCGCTGAACACCCCGTCGACAAAGACTATTTTCAAACGGTCAAGGTCGTTGAATAGTACCGGTTCATCATTGATAAACACCGCCGCAGGCAAAGCCTCGGCAGAAATCAGACTGTCGGGCTGAGTGTATTTCCAGTACTCATCCCGGCGCCCCGGCAGCCCGGATTCCAGAACACGCGCCAAAGCGTCTTCTCGTGCACCACGGGTGCAGCCCGCGTCAGGCATGGTCAGCGCGGCCAGACGCGCCTCGGTTGCGGATTGTTTCGCTTGCGGCAAAGCCATCAGTTCACCTCGGCCAGAATGTCAGCATAACCGTTGTTTTCAACTTCAAGCGCCAGTTCAGGTCCGCCCGTCTTAACGATGCGACCATTGGCCATAATATGCACAACATCCGGTTTAATATGATCCAGCAGGCGCTGATAATGCGTGATCACCAGAAACCCACGGCCTTCGTCCCGCAGGGCATTCACACCTTCGGCCACCAGCTTCATCGCGTCCACATCCAGGCCCGAGTCGGTTTCGTCCATGATGCACATCTTTGGTTCAAGCATGGCCATCTGCAGGATTTCGTTACGCTTTTTCTCACCACCCGAAAAACCAACATTGACCGGACGCTTGAGCATTTCTGCGTCGATCTTCAGCGTCTTGGCCTTGGCACGCACCTCTTTCAGGAAGTCTGCGGCAGACAGTTCCTCTTCTCCACGGGCCTTGCGCTGCGCGTTTACTGCGGTGCGCAGGAACGTCATGTTGCCAACGCCGGGGATTTCAACCGGGTATTGGAAAGCAAGGAAAACACCCGCTGCCGCGCGTTCTTCCGGTTCCATCTCCAGCAGATCCTGACCGTCCAGAGTAGCCGAACCTTCAGTCACTTCGTACCCGTCGCGCCCCGACAGAACATAGCTGAGGGTCGATTTGCCCGACCCGTTCGGACCCATAATCGCGTGTACCTTGCCAGCCTCGACCGTCAGGTTCACACCTTTGAGAATCTGTTTGTCTTCTTCTTCAAGCTGTACGTGCAGGTTTTTGATTTCCAGCATTTTTTGTCCTTTTGCGTATCGCAAGGGGCGCCGAGGCCCCGCATTGTTCTAGCCCAGTATTCTGCGGATCAGTCTGGCGAGGATCCAACCCAGGATTGCCCCGCCACCTACTGCCCAAACCGGGTTGATGAATTCCATGTAATGGGTGTTGACGTAGGCCACGCCAAGCAGACCGCCCAGAACCGGCAATGCGTACCCAAGCCAGGTCAGCACATCATCCTTACGGATGCGGGTTCCGGGTGACCGCGTCATTACCCAACCGAACCTTCAAGTGAGATGGCAACCAACTGCTGTGCTTCCATCGCAAACTCCATTGGAAGCGCCTGAAGCACATCTTTGCAGAACCCGTTGACCACCAGGGCCACGGCTTCTTCCTCGTCCATGCCGCGCTGACGGCAGTAGAACAGCTGATCGTCATCAACTTTTGACGTCGTCGCCTCGTGCTCAACGCGGCTCGAGTTGTTCTTGACCTCGATATAGGGAACCGTATGTGCGCCGCATTTGTCGCCGATCAGCAGACTGTCACACTGCGTGTAGTTCCGGCTGTCCTTGGCTTTCGGGTGCATCGACACAAGTCCACGATAGGTGTTCTGGGCCTTGCCCGCGCTGATGCCCTTGGACACGATGCGCGACTTGGTATTCCTGCCCAGATGAATCATCTTGGTGCCGGTGTCGGCCTGCTGATAATTGTTGGCTATCGCGATCGAATAGAACTCACCCTGGCTTTCATTGCCGCGCAGGATGCAGGACGGGTATTTCCATGTCACGGCTGATCCGGTTTCCACCTGTGTCCACATCACCTTGGACCGGTCACCCCGGCAGTCGGCGCGTTTGGTCACGAAGTTATAGATACCGCCCTTGCCGTTTTCATCCCCCGGAAACCAGTTCTGAACGGTCGAGTATTTCACCTCGGCATCTTCTTCGACGATGATCTCGACCACAGCGGCATGCAGTTGTGCCGTGTCGCGCTGGGGTGCGGTACAGCCTTCCAGATATGAGACGTACGAGCCCTTGTCAGCAATGATCAGAGTGCGTTCGAACTGGCCCGTGTTCTCGGCGTTGATCCGGAAATAGGTGCTCAGCTCCATCGGGCAGCGAACCCCCGGCGGGATGTAGACGAATGAGCCATCCGAGAATACGGCCGAGTTCAGTGTCGCATAGAAGTTGTCCGATACGGGAACCACGGTTCCCAGGTACTTCTTGACCAATTCGGGATGCTCTTTGATCGCCTCAGAGATCGAGCAGAAGATCACGCCTGCCTTTTTCAGTTCGGCCTGAAAGGTCGTGCCCACGGAAACCGAGTCAAACACTGCATCGACCGCCACCTTGCGGCCCTCGGCAGGTGCATCCTCAGCCCCTTCAACACCAGCCAGAATCATCTGTTCTTTCAGAGGGATACCAAGCTTTTCGTAAGTGGCGAGCAGCTTTGGATCAACCTCATCCAGAGATTTGGGCTTCTCTTCCATCGATTTGGGGCGGGCATAGTAATACTGGTTTTGAAAATCGATTGGCGGATAGTGAACCATCGCCCATTTGGGTTCTTCCATTTTGGTCCAACGCTCGAACGCGGCCAGACGCCATTCGGTCATCCACTCGGGCTCATCGTTTTTCCCCGAGATCAGACGGACGATATCCGGGTTCACGCCTTTGGGCGCGTATTCCATCTCGATATCGGTGTCCCAGCCATATTTGTATGTGCCGACCTCGCGAACCGCGTCCACGGTTTCCTGGTCGACACCTTCTTTCACCTGGGTCTGGTCCAAAGCGGCCATGACTTACCCTCCGTCAGATCACGCAGCCCGCGCGCGATGCTTTTTCTCTTTTTCAAGCCACGTTTCGGCGAAACGCAGCACATCTTCTTCAGTCGTCTCTGGCCCCAACGATACGCGGATTGCGCATGACGCCACCGTCTCATCAAATCCCATTGCCGTCAGAACCCGACTGGTTTTGACCTTGCCGCTGGAACAGGCGGATCCCGCACTGATGGCAAAGCCAGACAAATCCATCTGCATCACCTGCGTTTCGCCTTTCCAGCCGGGCGTCGCGAAACACAGGGTGTTCGGGAGTCGCTCCTGATCTTTCCCGACAAAAATAGTAGATATTGCACCAGCCTCAAGGGCGTTTTCTAGAATATTTCTAAGTTCTCTGACTTTTTCCCATACTCCATCCGCCAGATCGCGCTGAGCAGCCTCGGCAGCCGCGCCAAATCCGGCAATACCCACCACATTTTCAGTACCGGATCTTCGGCCCATTTCCTGTCCGCCACCGCTGGCCAAAGGTTCGATATCGATACCTTGCCGCAGGATCAAAGCGCCAACACCTTTTGGCCCGCCAATCTTATGCGCCGACAGGATCGCCATATCAGCGCCGCTCCAGGCGAAGGAAAATGGAATGCGTCCGACAACCTGCGTAATATCCAGCAACAGCCAGTCCGCGCGCCGCGCGCCATAGGGCCACTGGTTCTCAACTTTCTGTGGCGGCTGCGTGATGACTCCGGTTTCGGAGTTCGCAAGCCCCATCGCCAATACGTGCCCGGGGCCAAAGGGATACTCGCTGCAATGGGTCAGATCGAAATGCGACCACAGCGCATCGTGGGCAGTGCTGTCGACAAAGACGTCGCAGCCTTCGGGGCGATTTTGCAGAACCCGCGCCGCTTCGGTCGCGCCAGAGGTAAATATGACCTCTTGCGGACGGCAACCGACGGCCTCGGCGACCTGAGCCCGCGCGCGTTCGACCAGCGCTTTTGCGGCACGTCCTTCCGCATGAACAGATGACGGGTTCCCGACCACATCCATCGCCGCGATCATTGCCTCGCGCGCTTCGGGTCGCAGCGGCGTAGTCGCGTTATGATCCAGATAAACACGTTTCATGGATACATCTTTTCCTGCACAGAACTCATATGCATGTTCGACTTACCCAGCTCATTCATCGACGACGGAAAACAGGCTTGGAACTGCCGGGCAAGGCGCAAGGTCATTTCTGATCACATCCGACAGGCGCGTCTGGTGCAGGAAGACATAAACATGCGCGCTCAGGCTTTCCCACAAGCGGTTCGTCAGGGATTGCGCCCTGCTACCCGATGACGCACCGGATGCTCCGGCCCCTTTTTGCAGCGCATCAACTGTCTCATCCACGGCGGCCAGAACCTCGACCACGCGAATCTCGGACGCGGGACGTGCAAGACGATACCCCCCTCCGGGCCCACGGACAGAAGCAACCAGTTCCGCGCGACGCAGCTTGACGAAAAGCTGCTCAAGATACGGCAGAGAAATGTCCTGCCGTTCCGAGATTTCGCTCAGGGTTACCAGCCGGTCTGTTGGCTGAAGCGCAATATCCGCCAAAGCGACCATCGCGTAACGCCCTTTGGTCGAAAGCTTCATGCCCTGCCCCCTTTTAGCCGGATCTGCGCGAAATCATTGACGCCGACGCTGCCAGTGCGTATCTCCGACTGACAGCGCGATTGCGCCAAGCAATGTAATTAGAACCGTTCTAAGGTGTCCGACGATTATAGTCAAGTATATCCGGATGCCCGCACGAAAATGACAGGACCAAAGCACACATGCCCGAGGTGATTTTTCCCGGACCCGAAGGCCGCCTGGAAGGCCGTTACCACCCGCAAAAGGAAAAAGACGCACCGATCGCTATCGTGCTTCACCCGCATCCTCAGTTCGGCGGGACCATGAACAACAAGGTGGTCTATAACCTGCACTATGCCTTTTACAACATGGGATTCACAGTGCTGCGCTTTAACTTCCGCGGCGTCGGTCGCAGCCAAGGTGAATATGATCAGGGCGTAGGCGAGCTGAGCGATGCGGCATCTGCGCTGGATTACCTGCAATCCATGAACAACAACTCGAAACACTGTTGGGTTGCGGGCTTTTCGTTTGGGGCGTGGATTGGAATGCAGTTGCTGATGCGCCGCCCCGAAATCACGGGTTTCATCAGCGTGTCGCCGCCTGCAAACATGTATGACTTTTCCTTCCTTGCGCCCTGCCCGTCTTCGGGCCTGATCATCAACGGATCGGCTGACCGTGTGGCACCACCAGCGGATACCACCGCGCTGGTCAACAAGTTGCACGAGCAAAAAGGGATCACGATCACCCATAACGAGGTTGAGGGCGCGGATCATTTCTTCCAGGATCGCCACATGGACACGCTGATCACAGATGTCAGCGACTATGTGAAACGTCGGCTGACCGAGAACACCCGCTAATGTCCGACACCATCACATCGCTCGCGGCCAAACTGGCCGAAGATACGATGAAGGTCATGGACGAAACCGGCGAAGACCGGTTCTTTGTGGAAGTGGGTGAAGTTCTTGGTGCGGCGTCTCAATCTCTGGAAGAGGCTTTCCTGACAGAAATCCGCGTGCGTCTGGCTGAACGCAAGGCCAGACAATTCGTGATCAAGCGCCTCGCTTCGCATCGCGCGAAACTCAAGGCGATTGAAAAGCAATGACCGATCGCCTGGTTGCGCAGGTCGCATTTCTGAAACGGGCCGACAATCTGAAACTGGTCGAGCGGGCAAATGTCCTGCTTGACCAGTCAAGGCCCGAAAACTCCGCCGAACACAGCTGGCACTTGGCTTTGTGGGCAATGGTCATGGCGCCGCTGGCTGGGCCGGACATCTCGGTCGACCGGGTCATCCGCATGTTGCTACTGCATGATCTGGTCGAGATCGTGACAGGTGATCACCCGATTCACCTCAACACGGATTGGGATACCCTGGCCAAGGCTGAACAGGCCGCAGCACAGGAATTGTTTGGCCTGTTGCCCGACGAACAGGCACAGGAATTTCTTTCTCTCTGGCACGAGTTCGAGGCGGACCAGACCCCGGATGCCCGGTTCGCCAAGATTCTGGATCGCTGCCAGCCGCTGTTTCAGGTTCTGTGCGCCACCGACCCGCGACACGATCATGTGGAAATTGCGCAGTCGAACCTGGCGGGAGGGCGCGCAGCTTACCTGGCCCATGCGTTTCCACTGGCCCATCAGCATGCCACAAACCTATTGACCAACTCGGACCATCAGGAAGATGCATTCACGAAAAGATTGGCGTTTCTCACAGAAGCGGATCAGTTGAAATCCGTTCTGCGCGCGTCACGCCTGATGGCCAGTGACCGGTTCGAAAACTCGGCGGAACATTCGTGGCATGTCATGCTCTACGCCTGGGTATTGTCGGAATACGCGCATTCGGATGTTCAAGTGGACCGAATCCTCCAGATGTTGCTTTTGCATGATGTTGTCGAAATCGACGCGGGCGACCACCCGATCCACGGACATGTCGACCACGCGGAACAAGAAGCCAAGGAACAGGCCGCCGCCAAACGACTGTTTGGCCTTCTGCCTGACTGTCAACACAGGTCATTTACTGAACTATGGCGCGAGTTTGAGGCGGCTGAAACCCCGGAAGCCAGATTTGCAAAGGCTGTTGACCGGTTTCAAACACCCATAGCAAATCTGGAAACAGGTGGCGGATCATGGGTCGAATACAAAGTGAAATTCGACCAGATTGTAACGCGTGTCCGACCAGCTATTGCAGCGGGAGCGCCTCAGCTATGGGACTGGCTGCAACCGCAACTGGTTGTGCATTTTGAACATGTCGAAACACCCGATCCTCAAACATAAAAAAAGGAGCCTGAAGGCTCCTTTTTTCTTGCTTGGTTTCTAGCGGCGTTCAAAAAACACTACTACCATCAAACTGTTGAACCACGTTGGCTGCATTCACTTCGACGGACCCCCCGTCAGCAAGCCACCCAATCGCCACTATCAGACCCGAAGCAAATATGATTGATTTCGCAAATAACGTCATCGCTCAAAACTCATTAACAAAAATAAAAAATATAGGGCAAATATTACATTCATTCGATTGAAAAAACAGTCAGGTATACCTGACCCAAGGTAATCTTGTAGACTGCATGGCGGTCGACGTATTTCACTCACGAAAATCGCCACCAAGCCACCCGACCCACCCTTTTCGAGGTACTCAAATGCCCCAAGCCTATCTGTATCTGTTACTGGCAGTGCTGGCGGAAACCATTGGCACGACGGCCTTGCAAGCCAGCCAGCAGTTTTCGCGGTTCTGGCCATCCGTGATCGTTGTCGTTGGATACGCGTTTGCGTTTTACCTCATGGCGCTAACGCTGAAATTCATGCCTGTCGGTATTGTTTATGCAATCTGGTCCGGTCTCGGTATATTCCTGATCGCCGTGATCGGATTCATCGTGTTCGGCCAAAGGCTGGACTGGCCTGCGATCCTGGGGTTGACGTTGATATTGTCCGGAATCCTGATCATTCACCTCTTTTCAAAGACTGCCGGGCACTGAAGGCCGGTTAGGGCTGGTATATTTTGCCGCGCCGCGTTATGCGCGCGGCAACTTCCCGTTCAAAGGCTGACCTCTCATGGACCTGCGCAACATCGCAATCATCGCTCACGTGGACCACGGCAAAACGACCCTGGTGGACGAGCTGCTCAAACAATCCGGTGCATTCCGGGAAAATCAGGCCGTCGCGGAACGCGCCATGGACAGTAACGACCTGGAGCGTGAACGCGGCATCACCATCCTGGCCAAGGCCACCTCGGTTGAGTGGAAAGACACGCGCATCAATATCGTCGACACCCCTGGCCACGCCGATTTCGGTGGCGAGGTCGAGCGCATTCTCAGCATGGTCGACGGTGTTGTTCTGTTGGTGGACGCCGCAGAAGGCCCGATGCCCCAGACCAAGTTTGTAACGTCCAAGGCACTGGCGCTGGGCCTACGCCCGATCGTGGTTCTGAACAAGGTCGATAAGCCGGATGCCGAACCGGATCGCGCGCTGGACGAATGCTTTGACCTGTTCGCCAATCTCGGCGCGGATGACGACCAGCTGGATTTCCCTTCAATGTACGCCTCGGGCCGTTCGGGCTGGGCGGATATGGAGCTGGACGGCCCCCGCAAGGACTTGAGCGCGCTATTCGACCTGATCGTCGATCATGTCCCTGCCCCGAAGCAGGTCGATCACAAAAATGAACCCTTCCGCATGCTGGCCACGACACTGGGCAGTGATCCCTTCATCGGTCGTATCCTGACCGGTCGTGTGGAAAGCGGCACGCTGAAGGCTGGCGACAGCCTCAAGGCGCTCAGCCGCGATGGTTCGGTCATCGAAAACTTCCGCGCCACGAAAATCCTGGCGTTTCGGGGACTGGCCCAGCAGCCCATTGATGTAGCCGAAGCAGGCGACATCGTGACCATCGCTGGCATGAGCAAAGCCACCGTAGCGGATTCACTGGTTGCCCCTCAGGTCACTGAGGCCCTGCCCGCGCAGCCCATCGATCCACCGACCATTACCGTGACCTTCGGTATCAATGATTCTCCGTTGGCAGGCCGTGATGGCAAAAAAGTTCAATCACGCGTCATTCGAGACCGCCTGATGAAGGAAGCCGAGTCGAACGTCGCCATCCGTGTCACCGACACCCCCGGCGGCGAGGCGTTCGAAGTTGCGGGCCGCGGCGAGCTGCAAATGGGCGTTCTGATCGAGAACATGCGCCGAGAAGGCTTTGAGCTTAGCATCTCGCGCCC
The DNA here is from genome assembly GCF_059613825.1 of Ruegeria sp. SATB027. Taxonomy (NCBI): domain Bacteria; kingdom Pseudomonadati; phylum Pseudomonadota; class Alphaproteobacteria; order Rhodobacterales; family Roseobacteraceae; genus Ruegeria; species Ruegeria sp. SATB027. The sequence continues at coordinate 170,906 of NZ_JBXWTH010000017.1, read as the reverse complement.
GCAGGTTCTGTTCCGTGAGGAAGGCGGGCAGCGGCTTGAGCCTATCGAAGAAGTCACTATCGACGTGGATGACGAATATTCTGGTTCCGTTATCGAAAAGATCACCGGCGCCCGCAAAGGTGAACTGGTCGAGATGCGCCCGGCTGGTACTGGCAAGACGCGGATCATCGCCCATGTCCCGTCCCGTGGTCTGATTGGTTACCACGGCGAATTTCTGACCGACACGCGCGGTACCGGCGTACTGAACCGTGTGTTCCACGATTGGGCGCCACATAAGGGGCAAATTCCGGGCCGTCGCGCAGGCGTTCTGATCTCGATGGAGAAAGGTCAGGCTGTGGCTTATGCGCTGTGGAATCTGGAAGAGCGTGGCCGTATGTTTGTTGGTCCGCAAACAGACGTATATCAGGGTATGGTGATCGGCGAACACTCGCGAGACAACGATCTGGAAGTGAACCCGCTCAAAGGCAAGAAGTTGACAAACGTGCGCGCCAGTGGATCCGACGACGCGGTCCGCCTGACGCCGCATATTCAGTTCTCACTGGAAGAGGCAATTGCCTATATCGACGATGATGAACTGGTGGAAGTCACACCAAACGCGGTGCGCCTGCGGAAGCGTTTTCTTGACCCGCACGAGCGTAAGCGGATGGCCAAATCTGCCTAGAACACTCTCAGGTTGCAAACTGACCAAACGGAAACAATGGCATTAGTGTGGCATATTTGCTTCCAATACGACAAAAGACGAAATCAGAAAAACCGGGCTCCATGCCCGGTTTTAATTTGAAAACTAACACCTTTCTCCGCATGGTTGCAAATTTCCGCCCCAGGCCTCACCAACAAGATATTGTAGGCGCCCTCGAATTATGGTCAAAACACGTCAGAAGTGTGACGTCCTTCACAAACACCGATACGGGAATGGTGCAAAGAAGGACGTAGTTTAGTTATCGAGTTCCAAGGAGTTCAAAATGGGTAATAGAGCTCGCAAGTTTCCACTGTTTTTTGTTGCGACAACTTTTCTGCTTTCACCTGCCGGTGAAACCTTTGCCGCTGGGACGTGTACAGTTGCAACAGCACGGCAATCCGCTGCGTCCGCTCAGGTTTTGTGCGAATGCGATGCTGTGACATCCGGCATGATCCGCTACATTCAACGCCGTCATGACTTCGATCAGATCCTGGCGCGCGTCGGTGCAGAATGCGCCCCGCTGGCAGGTCTGCTAAGTGACTTCCCGACCGCATCGATCGGTGTCTCAGACCAGAGATCCGGCGACGGACCTTCCCAGGAAAATGGCACGCCCCCCAATGGCGGTGGCGGTAACCCAACCGGTGGTGAAGAACCCGGTGGCGAAGAGCCTGGTGGTGAAGAACCCGGTGGGGAAGAGCCTGGTGGTGAAGAGCCCGGTGGGGAAGAGCCCGGTGGTGAAGAGACCGGTGGGGAAGAGCCCGGTGGTGAAGAGCCCGGTGGGGAAGAGCCCGGTGGGGAAGAACCCGGTGGGGAAGAACCCGGTGGGGAAGAACCCGGTGGGGAAGAGACCGGTGGGGAAGAGCCCGGTGGTGAAGAGACCGGTGGGGAAGAGCCCGGTGGTGAAGAGCCCGGTGGCGAAGAACCCGGCGGCGAAGAACCCGGTGGGGAAGAACCCGGTGGTGAAGAGCCCGGTGGTGAAGAGCCCGGTGGGGAAGAGCAAGAAGAAGACCGATAGAGACGAAACCGAATACCAGCGAACCGGCCTCAGGAATGCGGAGCGTATTCGATAGAAAAAACTCTGCTGGTCGTGGCATCGGGGCTAGAATACGTCGATACGCAAAACGTTCGGATTAATCCGTCCAAGCGACAGGACAAAGACTACTCTCTTGGGCGCAGACCAAATCTGCGTCCAAGGGCAAGATTTTGGGTATGTAAATATACCACTGAGGTCAGCTGCGCCCGTAAACGCCGACCCATTGACTGGGCCGCTTCGGATCTTGCATGCGCAGGAACAAATAGCGCGTAGCTGTCCAGGGTTTAATCCGGTTTGTGAGATTGTCCAAGATCAGGTCGCCCTGCGCCGAGCGGTAGACCAGAACCGCATGAGGTGTCCGGCGTGTGTCCAGAACGGTGGCAATCAAAAGCTTACTTGGATCAACCCCGGCATGGATCAGATCCCTCTTCTTCAACAATGCAAAGTCTTCACAATCACCGCCTCTGGGTGTTGGCAAGGCCCATCGCTCGCGCGTTTTGTACTGGGATTGATCAGTAACTTCACGGGTCGACGCGTTTACGCGGCGATTCACCTGATTTACCACCGTCAGCTCTTGGTGGCTGGACAACGTGACCGAGCGTTTTGCAGTGCAAGCCCAGTTATATTGGTTGCATAGGTTGATTGCGCCTGAGGGCGGAGGTGAAGACGCAACGATAGGGATAAAGACGCCGTCGGATGCCTGCGCGACAGGTGCGGAGGCGATGACGCCGATACACACGGTGCAGATACCCAATGCGCGCGCCGCAGCCGATGCAAGAGCGGCAACACACCTCTTGGCTAAATTCGCGAATGAAATCATGCGAGTTCCCCGATCCGATGTTCTTCGAACGATTGCATGTCCAACTGCACCACATTCTGTTTCTTGAAACTATCTGTGATCAGGCGTTTCGCGCAATCTTTTGAGACCCTGCAAAGGAAACGGGGCGAAAATTCGTCCGAGATTCTGACAATTTCACGTAAGAATTTTGTTGGCGCGGCCACAATTCAGCCAAGAACCATTCGACAGAGCGGGAGCGTTGAAGGGTAAGCGATTGAAATAAAACTATTAAACAAAAAAAGCCCGCTGTCGCGGGCTAATCTTTATGAACTGAACAGGACATAAGCCGAATCTTGCTTATTCACCGTCAGTTTTTTCGGAATTATCAGTATCTTGGATACTAAACCCGAAGTTCACTCCGTGATTTCGACCACTACCAGTTCACGTTCACTTGCGCCGCGCGCGTGATTCAGGGCCTGCTGGTAGTCATCCGAGTTATAGCAATCAACCGCAGCCTCCAGCGTCGGGAAGCGGGCCACCACGTTTCGTGGACGTTCCTTGCCTTCCAGCTGAACGTACCGCGCAGCACGGGCGATAAACTCGCCCCCGTGCTTGGCGATGGCCGGTCCGGCCAGTTCAGCGTATTTGCCGTACGCCTCAGTGTCCGTCACCGTGACATGCGCAATCCAAAGAGCAGCCATATTATCCTCCCAAAACCTGTTGTGCGGCCTTGATTGCCGCCTCTGCATTTGATGCATCCTTGCCGCCGCCCTGGGCCATGTCAGGACGGCCGCCGCCGCCTTTTCCGCCCAACTCGATCACGGCCGCTTTTACAAGATCCACCGCCGAAATTCGTCCGGTCAGATCTTCCGTCACACCAGCTGCAACGGCCGCCTTGCCGCCCGTATCCGCAATCAGCAGCACCGCACCCGATCCAAGGCGGCTTTTGTGTTCGTCGATCAACGCAGGGAGGTCCTTGCCTGAAACACCGCTAAGGGCTTGCGCCAGGAATTTCACACCATTTACGTCCCGCGCCTCGGCACCACCGCCCTGACCGGCCCCACCAGACATAGCCAGATCCCGGCGCAACTGAGCCACTTCATTCTGCAAAGCCTTGCGTTCGTCCAGAAGGCTTTTCACGCGCGCCACAACGTCGTCCGGTTGCGCCTTCAGTTCTGATGCGACCTGAGCCAGACGTTGATCCTGTGCCGAAAGATAGCGGAAGGCTTCATCCCCGGTCAGCGCTTCGATCCGGCGCACACCTGCACTGCTGGCGCTGTCACCCAACACAACAAAGGTGCCGATATCACCTGTCTGGCGCACATGTGTACCGCCACAGAGTTCTATCGACCACGTATCGCCGTCATGGCCTTTGCCTGTTGGCGCCTTGCCCATGGAGACGACACGAACCTCGTCACCATATTTCTCGCCGAACAAGGCCTGCGCGCCCAATGCGCGCGCGTCGTCAGGTGTCATGACCCGGGTTTCAACGATCGAATTCTGGCGGATGAAATCGTTCACCTCACGTTCGACTTTTTGAATTTCCTCCAGGCTCAGCGCTTTGGAATGACTGAAGTCAAACCGCAAACGATCCGCCGCGTTCAGCGAGCCGCGCTGCGCCACGTGATCACCCAGCGTTTCGCGCAACGCTTCATGCAGCAGGTGCGTGGCCGAATGGTTGGCGCGAATGGCGGAACGGCGGGCGTGATCAACTTCAAGCTCTACCGCGTCGCCCTTGCAAATGACTCCGCTTTGAACCGCCACCTTATGAGCATAGACCTTGCCGTCGGCAAACTTCCTCGTGTCCTCCACGCGGCTCAGGTGATCGCGATCCTCCAGCCGACGCAACGCGCCAGTATCACCGACCTGACCACCGGCCTCCCCGTAGAATGGGGTCTGGTTCACGACGACCCAACCGCTGTTGCCCGCGTCGATCTTGTCGACCATTGCGCCATCAACAACCAAAGCGGCAACCTGCGCTTCGGCTTTCTCGGTATCGTAGCCGAGAAAATCCGTCGCACCGGCGGTATCCAGCACATCAAACCATACAACCTGATCCGCTGCTTCACCTGACCCGGCCCATGCGGCACGTGCCTTGGCCTTCTGTTCAGCCATCGCGGTGTCAAAACCGTCCGTGTCGACGCTCAGGCCCTTTTCACGCAGCGCATCCTGCGTAAGATCCAGTGGGAAGCCATACGTGTCGTAAAGCTTAAAGGCCGCTTCACCTGACAGGGGCGCCCCCTCAGAAAGCCCTGAAACCTCATCATCCAGCAACTTCAGACCACGGTCCAGCGTCTGCTTGAACCGAGTTTCTTCCAGCAGCAGCGTCTCTTCGATAAGCGGTTGCGCCTGTTTCAGTTCAGAATAATGCCCGCCCATCTGCTGCACCAGCGTAGGCACCAGGCGATGCATGACAGGATCCTTGGCGCCCAGCAGGTGCGCATGGCGCATGGCGCGGCGCATGATCCGGCGCAGAACATATCCCCGGCCGTCATTGCTGGGCATCACACCGTCTGCAATCAGGAACGAGGTCGACCGCAGGTGATCCGCGATCACCCTGTGATGCACGTTCTGGTCGCCATAGGGGTCGACACCGGTCGCATCTGCCGAAGCCTCGATCAAGGTTTTGAACAAGTCGGTGTCGTAATTGTCATGGCTGCCCTGCAACAGCGCCCCAATCCGTTCAAGCCCCATACCGGTATCGATGGACTGCATGTCAAGCTCGACCATCGAGCCATCTTCGAACTGCTCGTTTTGCATGAAAACGACGTTCCAGATTTCGATGAACCGGTCGCCATCTTCCTCGGGTGAACCCGGAGGGCCACCCCAGATGTGATCGCCGTGATCATAGAAGATCTCGGTACACGGGCCGCAAGGTCCGGTCGGACCCATCTGCCAGAAATTGTCATTGGTGGCGATGCGAATGATCCGGTCCTCGGGCACACCGACCTTTTTCCAGATTTCAAAGGCTTCATCATCAGTATGATAGACGGTGGTCAACAGGCGGGTCTTGTCGATACCGAATTCCCTGGTGATCAGCTCCCAGGCAAAAGGGATCGCTTCATGTTTGAAGTAATCCCCGAATGAAAAGTTTCCCAGCATCTCAAAAAACGTATGGTGACGCGCCGTATAGCCAACATTGTCAAGATCGTTGTGCTTGCCGCCCGCACGCACACATTTCTGGGCCGTGGTGGCGCGTTTGTAATCGCGGGTTTCCAGACCGGTAAACAGGTTCTTGAACTGCACCATGCCTGAGTTCACGAACATTAGTGTCGGGTCATTGCGCGGCACCAGCGGGCTGGACGCGACGACCTCATGCCCTTGTTTTTCAAAGTAGTTCAGAAAAGTCGATCGGATGTCGTTCAGGGTTGGCATAGGGCTCTCTCGGCGCACATATATCTTGGTCTCCGTTGGTTTAGCCCCCCGTCAGGTGAGTGTCCACAGCAGAGGCACTCAGGAACGAAACAAGGCGACCCGATCAGGCCGCCTTGTTTCAAGTGATACAGTCTTTGCGCAGATGTCAGGGGTTACCCACCTCAGGACATCAGGCCTCCAGAATATCGTCATCCTCGGCAACGCCTGGCGACATATCGAATTCCAGTCCATGCGCTGCGCGGATCTTGTCTTCGATGTCCAGCGCCACCCGGCTGTTTTCCCGCAGGTATTGTTTGGCGTTCTCACGCCCCTGCCCGATCCGCTCATCACCATAGCTGAACCAGGACCCGGACTTTTCGACAACACCGGCTTTGACACCCAAATCCAGCAATTCGCCCATCTTCGAGATGCCTTCGCCATACATGATATCGAACTCGACCTGCTTGAACGGCGGTGCGACCTTGTTCTTCACAACTTTGACGCGGGTCTGGTTCCCGACCACTTCATCCCGGTCCTTGATCGCGCCAATCCGGCGGATATCCAGCCGAACCGAGCTGTAGAATTTCAGCGCATTGCCACCGGTTGTGGTTTCCGGGCTGCCGAACATCACGCCGATCTTCATCCGGATCTGGTTGATGAAGATGACCATGCAGTTCGAACGGCTGATCGAGCCTGTCAGTTTGCGCATTGCCTGGCTCATCAGCCGGGCCTGAACACCCACGCTGCTGTCTCCCATGTCCCCTTCGAGTTCCGATTTCGGCGTCAGGGCAGCGACCGAGTCGACAACAACCATATTGACTGCGCCCGAGCGTACCAGAGTATCTGTGATTTCAAGCGCCTGTTCACCGGTGTCAGGCTGCGAGATCAAAAGCTCATCCAGATCAACACCCAGCTTGCGGGCATATTGCGGGTCCAGAGCGTGTTCCGCATCTACGAACGCGCAAACTCCGCCCCGCTTTTGCTGCTCAGCAATGCAATGAAGGGTCAAAGTCGTTTTACCCGAGCTCTCAGGCCCGTAAATCTCAACGATACGCCCCATCGGCAGCCCGCCGATACCCAGCGCGATATCCAGACCCAGCGACCCGGTCGAGCTCGCCTCGATGTCCTGCCGGGCATCTTCTCCCAGCTTCATGATCGACCCCTTGCCGAACTGCCGTTCGATCTGGGCCAGCGCACTGTCGAGCGCCTTTTGCTTGTCTGCGTTTTTCTTGTCGCTCATTGTCAGAAGATCCGCCATTGTCCTGTCGCCTTCCCTTTTGTCACACCCTTAATCGGGCGGCAATCGCTGCTTTGTTCGCCTCTTGTTCCTTATGAGATCAAAAAGAGAACATTTCAACTAAAACTTACAGAAATCAGTCTTCTGCAATTGTGTTAAAGAGTCGTTTACGACAATCTGCATAAGAAGCATGGCAACCTTGGGAACCGATAAATGCTTGTTTTTTATAAAGAACGACTTGCTTTTCTTTCAGTCCCCAAGACCGGAAGCACGGCTTATCACACGGCGTTGCGTGACCGGGCCGATCTCATCGTGACACATCCGCCAGAGCTGAAACACGCCCCGGTGCGTCGGTATGACCGGTTTTTCCAGACCATGTTTCGAAAACTGTTTGATACCGAGATGGAAATTATGGCCGTTGTGCGCGAGCCGTTGGATTGGCTGGGCAGCTGGTACCGGTTTCGCAGTCGTGAAGACTTGATAGGTCAACCGCGCTCGACACGTGACATGAGTTTTGACGCATTCGTTCAAGCCTATTTGCTGGACACACGTCCCGAGTTCGCAAATGTCGGCAGCCAGGCGCAATTCTTCCGTACCCGCAACGACAGTGCTGGCGCTCGTCATATCTTCAAATACGAACATCAGGACAAGGTGTTGGACTTTCTGCAAACACGTCTGGACATGCAGATCGACCTGAAGCGCGAAAACGTATCGCCTCCGGGAGATTTGCATCTGTCACCTGCTACCGAACAGAAGTTTCGAAATGCCTGCCCGGAAGAATTTGCGCTGCACAAAGCCGCATTGTGATCCATCAGTTGAGTTGTTGAAACACAGCCTCTGTCAATTGGTTGAGGGAAAACGGTTTGGGCAGGAAGGTTGAGTTGGCAATATCCGGACCGGTATCACCGAAAACGCCTTCGGTATACCCGGACACGAAAATCACACGCGCATCCGGGCGCGTCTCCATGGCCTTGCGCACCCAAGTGGGCCCGTCCATTCCTGGCATGACAACATCTGTGACGAATACATCAACACTTAACGCGGAATCTTCAAGCAGTCGAAGCGCCTCTTCCGCCGAGTCCGCCTCGAGCACGGTGTAACCTTTCAGCCGCAGGGCGCGGGTCGCAAAGGCGCGAACAGGCGCCTCATCCTCGACCAGCAGCACCACGCCTTCGCCCTGCCTGGCGCTCTGGGCTACGGGCTGGACTGGCGATTCAGTTTCGACCTCGGACGTCGTCGCGCAAACCGGAAGAAAGACAGTGAACTCGGTGCCCCGTCCAATTGCGCTGTCGACAAAGATAAACCCACCGGTTTGCTTTACGATCCCGTAGGCCGTTGACAACCCCAACCCGGTGCCCTCACCAGTTCGTTTCGTGGTGTAGAAGGGTTCGAAAATCTTCTGCAGCTTATCTGCTGGGATACCAACACCGCCATCCACAACCTTGACTGTCACATAGTCGCCCGGTTGTACGGTTGCCCTGTCCCGCATGAGAGGCTGCAAAAGGGTCAACACACTGGTTTCAATGCGAATTTCACCACCGTCCGGCATGGCATCTCGTGCGTTAACGACAAGGTTCATCAGCACCTGCTCAAGTTGACGCTTGTCCGCCCGCACGGGTTTGAGCACCGGATCGTGGCTCAGCGTCAATTGCACCTTCTCGCCAACCAAACGGTTCAGCAAGTGAATAAGATCCGATATCGTGTCACGCAGATCCAACACTTCGGGCCTGAGGGTCTGTTTTCGCGAAAACGCCAAAAGCTGACTGACCAGCGCGGCGGCCCGGTTGGCATTCTGATTGATCTGCACCAAATCCCCGTAGTCCGGGTCATTCTGGTCATGGCGCAACAGCAGCAGATCGCAGTGACCGGAAATGGCCGTCAGCAGGTTGTTGAAATCATGTGCAACACCTCCGGCCAATTGCCCCACGGCCTGCATCTTCTGGCCCTGAACGAATTGAGCTTCGAGCGTCTTCAGTTCAGTCGCATCGTTCAGAACCGCGATCAGGCATATCTTTCCATCGACAAACACACGGCTCAGGGTGACTTGAACAAAGATTTCCTTGTCGTCCCTAATGAACTGCAAAAACTCTGATCGCTGCGTTTCTTCATGCGCCTCGGTTCGTTTCAACCAATCCAGCACAGGCCCCCCCACGCCCCGCATGATGTCGCTGATGTTACTGCCTTCAAGCTGCTTCTTTCCCAACAGTTTCGCCGCCAGCCGATTACTGTCCAGAATGATGCCGTCCTCGGAAAGTCTGAGGATTGGAACCGGAAGGTCAGAGAAGGACATGACCGCATCCTGTACGGGCATCTGCGTAATCGGTAACAAACAAAGGCTTCGTTCCGACCCGGATTGAGAAAATTCGGACACGGCTGCCAGAACATGACCATCGCGGGTCCTGACTGCGTTGACAGCCCCGGTCCGCGGTTCGGCTTCGCTGAAAATATCCTGCGCCCTGGCAGGGTGCGCACCAAACAAACGCTCGGCCGTGGCATTGACGCGCAATACGTCACCTGCGCGTCCAAGGGTTACGACCGGCAAGCCAAGGGTTTGCCAGCTATCCTGTTGAACACAGCTAAAGTTCCAGTAGAACAGTCCCGGCCGCAATCGGTGCACGGAAACCGAAATAGTCCGATCGCCACCGGGAAACTCGCTCTGGGCGCTTCCTGTGGATTGCGCCCGCGATTGTAGGCTCAACAAGATCGCCGAAGGGTTAGCAAACCTGGAGCGCAAACAGCGGGCTAGGTTTTCGCCTCGTATGGCCCCCAACTTTTTGTCCGCCAGGACGTTCGCGGCCAATATGTCACCATACCCGTTTGAGATCACGACCGGAGTATCCTCGCGCTCTGCGAAAGCGGCCAAAAGGGCTGATATCTGTTGCAAATGCCTGTTCGTAATCGCCCCCTTGATCCCAAACAAAAGCGCCACAACCAAAAGGGAAATGCCTGTTGCCAGCAAACCCTTTGTCCAATCCGACGGCAGAAACCCAACCGCAGGTGCCAGGCTGATCAACAGCGCCACAAACACCAACGACCCGATCCGAAACACCGATGGAGTATTGGCGGCTGAAGGGGCTGGAACAAATTCAGTGATGTCAGGCATAAACGGCTCGGGCACAGGTTTTGCGGTAATAACAGGTAGAATTGGTTAACACTCGCCTAACGGCGTTAAAAAACAAGTTAGCTACCCAAGGTTGTATTTATCGAAAGATCAGCGCGTCAAGTGTGACGTAAAGAACCCGTCGGACCCGCGCGTAACCTGCCATGCCTGCCGGAAGGTTTCACGCCAGCCCGCATGTTGCGCCAGAAACCTGTCGACAACCGCATCGTTCTCGTCGGCAAGAACCGAGCATGTTGCATATGCCAGCACTCCACCTGCTTGGACCAACGGCGTGATTTGTGCAAGAATGTCAGCTTGGATGACCGTGAGATCTTGCAAACGGTCTTCAGTCAATGCCCATTTGCCTGCTGGTGCGCGCCGCCACGAACCGCTGCCGGAACACGGGGCGTCGGCCAAAATGACGTCAAAAGGCCCGTGATTGGCAAGATCTGCGCTGTTCAGTAGGGTTATTCTGGCCCCTGCCCGTTCTGCCCGCGCTGGAATATCCTTCATTCGGCGCGCGTTCACATCATGAGCGTATACTTCGACACCCTTGTTGGCCGCAATCGCAAGCGACTTGCCACCACCCCCAGCGCAATAGTCCAAAACGCGCATTCCAGGGCGCAGATCCAAGGAAGCAACAACCGCCTGACTTGCCGCATCCTGAAGCTCGACCAAACCCTGAGCGTATTCCTGGCTTTGCGCAATCCGACGCGCGCCCTCTGTCACCTCCAGAGCGGTTTCACATATCGGCGTTGGACGGGCTGAAATACCGTCGGTCGCCAAAGCATCAATCGCCCGGGCTACATCCGTTTTCAACAAGTTGACCCGCAGATAAACCGGAGCGCGTTCCTGCAATGCCAGTGCGCAAGGAACGGCGGCATCATTCAAGGATGCGACGAACTTTGGCCACAGCCAGTCGGGAAAATCATATCTCTCGGCTTCGGATGCAAAATCCCTTGATACTTCGTCATTTTGAAGGGCTTCGGGCGCGTGGCGGTCGCCGGTAAACAACTCAACCGGGTCTTCACCCGATGCGCGAATGGCGCCGATCATCAGGCCGCGGCCAGTTCCGGAACCGCCCAACGCAGCAAACGAGCGTTTGCACCGCAAAGCGTCAAACACATGATCGCGAATAGCTGCCCGATCCTTGGAGCCCGCAAACCTGCTGCGCCGCGCCCAGCCGGTCAGCGCCTTTTCAACCGGGGCCCCGGCGAGAATTTCATCCAGAATTTCAATCGAGGCCTGAACGCGGGCAGCAGGTGTCATCACGGATTACCTTGGCTGAAAAAGGCCGTGACAGGCCAATCCAAAATCACTACGGCACCCCATGCATGGGTGCCGTATGTCATGCGCAACGGCTTACATCACCCGGTAGTTCGGGCTTTCACGTGTGATCTGAACATCGTGTACGTGGCTCTCTTTCAGACCTGCGCCCGTGATCTTCACGAATTGGCAGTTTCTGCGCATCTCTTCGACGGTCGCGCAGCCGGTGTATCCCATCGCAGCGCGCAAACCACCAACAAGCTGGTGGATCACTGCACTGGCTGATCCTTTGTAAGGAACCTGCCCTTCGATCCCTTCGGGTACCAGCTTGTCATTTGCCGCGTCCTTCTGGAAATACCGATCCGCCGATCCGCGCGCCATCGCACCAAGACTGCCCATACCGCGATAGGATTTGAACGACCGGCCCTGATACAGAATGACCTCACCCGGGCTTTCGTCTGTGCCCGCGATCATCGAACCGACCATGGCGCACGACGCACCGGCGGCAATTGCCTTGGCAAAATCGCCCGAAAACTTGATGCCACCATCCGCAATGACCGGAACATCCCCCGCCGCGGCGGCACAATCACTGATCGCGGTCAACTGAGGGACACCAACGCCCGCCACCATGCGTGTTGTACAGATCGAGCCGGGGCCAATACCCACCTTGATGGCGTCAGCACCTGCGTCGATCAGCGCCTTGGTCGCCTCGCCTGTAGCAACGTTTCCGGCAATGATCTGAACCTCGTTCGACAGGGTTTTGACCCGTCTCACCGTATCCAGCACGCCCTGAGAGTGACCATGCGCCGTATCGACCACAATGATATCAACACCCGAAGCTACCAGCTGCTCGGACCGCTCAAAACCCGCGTCTCCAACCGAAGTCGCGGCAGCCACTCGCAGGCGGCCAAGCCGGTCTTTGCACGCTGTTGGGTTCAGAACCGCCTGTTCGGTGTCTTTCAACGTTAGCAGACCTGTAAGTTTTCCCGTGCCATCAACCACAAGCAATTTTTCGATACGACGGGCTCGCATCAGGCTTTTAGCCTCTTCCAGATCGGCGGGTTCTTTCAGCATTGCCAGGTTTTCCGAGGTCATCATCGCCTTGATCGGTGTGTTGTCGGAATTGGCAAAGCGCATATCCCTGTTGGTCACGATACCAACAACGCGGCCATCCGCGTCAACTACCGGGAAACCGGTAAAATTATAGCGCTCGACCAGAGCCTTCGCATCGGCCAGGGTTTGATCCGCGCGCAAGGTAACAGGGTTGTAGACGATACCCGACTCGAACCGTTTGACGCGGCGAACTTCGCGAGACTGCTCTTCTACGGAAAGGTTCTTGTGGATGACCCCGATACCACCTGCCTGTGCCATGGCAATGGCCATGCGCGCCTCGGTCACCGTGTCCATGGCCGAGCTCAGCAGCGGGATGTTCATGGTAATCTCACGCGTGACACGCGTGGTGGTGTCCGCTGTTGCCGGCAGCACTGAAGATGCGGCCGGAACTAGAAGAACGTCGTCAAAGGTGAGTGCCTCACGAATCTGCATCTGAATACCCCATGCAAAAGCCCGTTTGGCGGTGACCCTATTGCATGGATTGAACCAAAGGAAAAGCCCTTGAGGGCAACTCTGTGGCTCCAGTTGACTATACAGCCGAAGAAAACGACGCATGCCGTGCAAATCGTGCCGCTGATAGCCCTTTCCCTTTGCGCTCAAACCCATATCTTGCCGGGAAAACGCGCGAACACAAAAAGGCATGTCACTCATGACCAACGACCCACTTGTCGTCTTTACCCCGTCCGGCAAACGCGGGCATTTTCCTGTCGGCACACCCATTCTGACCGCAGCCCGCCAATTGGGAGTGGATCTGGATTCGGTTTGCGGGGGCCGCGGTATCTGTTCAAAGTGTCAGATCACCCCAAGCTATGGCGAGTTTCCCAAGCACGGCGTCACGGTGGCCCAGGATGCGCTGAGCGAATGGAACGCGGTCGAGCAACGTTATGACGACAAGCGCGGCCTAAAACCCGGTCGTCGTCTGGGATGTCAGGCCTCGGTTCAGGGCGATGTCGTGATCGACGTGCCGCCGGAAAGCCAGGTGCATCGTCAGGTCGTTCGCAAGGCCGCCACGGCACGCGCCATCACCATGGATCCGGCAACGCGTCTGTATTTCGTGGTGGTGGAAGAGCCCGACATGCATTCGCCAACCGGCGATCTGGAGCGCCTTGAACGTGCGCTGCGCGAGCAATGGAAAATTGACGCGGCCACGGCGGACCTATCGCTTCTGTCCAAGCTGCAACCGGTTCTGCGCAAAGGCAAATGGGAAGTCACTGTGGCCGTTCACAAAGGCCACAAGGACAGCGTCGCACGCATTGTCGAAATCTGGCCCGGCCTGCACGAAGGCGGGTTGTATGGGCTGGCCATCGACCTAGGCTCAACTACGATTGCGGCTCATCTGACCGACTTGGAAACCGGCGAAGTTAAAGCGTCATCAGGTCTGATGAACCCGCAAATCCGCTTTGGCGAAGACCTGATGAGCCGTGTTTCATATTCCATGATGAACCCCGGCGGGGATCGGGAAATGACAAAAGCCGTGCGCGAGGCGATCAATGACCTGACCACCTCAATCGCCGAAGAAGCCGGCATTGACACCGCGCTGATCGTTGAAACGGTGTTTGTCTGTAACCCGGTCATGCACCATCTGCTGCTGGGTCTGGATCCCGTCGAGCTGGGTCAGGCGCCCTTTGCCCTGGCCACGTCCGAGTCGATGTCCCTGCCCGCACGCGAGATGGAACTGACCACCATGAACCCCCGCGCGCAGGTCTACATCCTGCCTTGCATCGCGGGCCATGTGGGCGCGGATTGTGCGGCGGTTGCCCTGTCCGAAGAACCCGGCAAATCCGAGGATTTGGTTCTGATCGTCGATGTGGGCACCAATGCCGAAATCCTGCTGGGCAACACCAGCCGCGTTCTGGCCTGTTCCTCACCAACCGGGCCTGCGTTTGAAGGCGCTCAGATCAGTTCTGGCCAGCGCGCAGCACCCGGCGCGATCGAGCGGATCGAAATCGATCCCCTCACCAAGGAACCCCGCTTTCGCATCATCGGGTCCGAGAAATGGTCGGACGAAGACGGCTTTGACCTTGATGTCGCCACCACTGGTATCACCGGCATCTGCGGCTCGGGCATTATCGAAGCTGTGGCCGAGATGCGCATGGCTGGCCTTCTGGATGAAAGCGGCCTGATCGGATCGGCCGAACAGACTGGAACGGCCCGCTGCATTCCTGAAGGCCGCACACACGCTTACCTGATTCACGATGCCAGCGCCGAAGGTGGCCCCCGCATCACCGTCACGCAGGGCGACATCCGCGCCATCCAGCTGGCAAAATCCGCGCTATATGCCGGTGCGCGTCTGCTGATGGACGAGATGGAAGTTGACAAGGTGGATCGTGTGGTTCTGGCCGGTGCCTTTGGAGCTCATATTTCGACCAAACACGCCATGGTTCTGGGCATGATCCCTGATGCACCGCTGGACAAGGTCACCAGCGCGGGTAATGCCGCTGGTACAGGCGCGCGGATTGCGCTGTGCAATATCGGATCACGCGCTGAAATCGAACGCGTCGTGCGCGAGATCACCAAGATCGAAACCGCAATTGAGCCGAAGTTCCAGGATCATTTCGTGGCCGCCAACGCGATCCCGCACAAAACCGATCCGTTCCCGGAACTGACGCAGGTTGTCACGCTGCCCAATCCAAGCTTCAACACGGGCGGAGAAAGCGAAACAGGCGGTGGACGCCGTCGCAGACGTCGCGGTTAAACCAGCAAAGGAACGACTCGCAGGTACGCCTTGGGTCGTTCCCCAAACTGGTTTCAGGTTGCGCGTCGCACCTCGCCCAGCGACGAAACGCCCATCTGCGCCATGGCAATACTCATTTCATCACTCAGCACAGACCACAGCTGCTCAAGCCCTTCTTCCCCTTCTGCCGCGATTGCAAATTGCAGGATGCGGCCGAAGAAGGCAAAATCTGCCCCGTTTGCCAACGCTTTCAAAACATCCTCGCCCGAGCGCAAACCGCTGTCGTAAAACAGCGGATAATCCGGACCGACGGCGTTCCGAATTTCTGGCAATACGGCAATCGGCGCTGGCGCACTGTCCAACTGGCGCCCACCGTGGCTTGAGACCTGAATGGCATCGACACCTGCCGACCTGAGGCTCAGCGCGTCCTCTGCATCCAGAACGCCCTTGACCACCAGTTTCCCGGCCCACTGGTCGCGCAGACGGGCCAAAGTCTCCCAAGTCGCCCTGGCCCGGCTTTCCCGGCGATCAAAATCATATCCGTCCATCAGGAAATTCGCCATTTCGGGCTTGCCCCGCAGCAGCGTCGACAGCGACCACCGCGGATGAAGCGCAAAATCAAGCACCTGTTTCGGACCCATTTTGAACGGCATCCTGAACCCATGGCGCAATTCGCGCGGGCGACGTCCCACTTCGGGCACGTCGACCGTCAGTACCAGCGTTTCGTACCCCGCAGCCTTTGCACGCTCGACCAGCTTGAACGTGCCACTGCCATCGCCGCTGAAATACAGTTGAAACCAGGCATGTCCTTCTGCCTCGACAATCAGGTCTTCCAACGGGGTCGATGCGACGGTTGACACCCCAAGCGGCACCTCGTACCGCGCCGCAAGACGTGCCAGCATCAGATCTGCACCGGGGGCCGACAGGTTGCACATACCCATCGGTGCGATGCCAAACGGGCGCTGGGTCGACCTGCCAAAGACGGAACAAGCCAGCGACCTTTCACTTACATCTTTCAGAATCCGAGGGCGAAGGATCAGCTTATCCAGTGCAGCCCTGTTTCGGGCTGCGCCAACCTCGGCCCCGGCAGACCCATCGATATAGTCAAACACCATCCACGGCAGACGCCGCCGCGCCAGGCGGCGGGCGTCTTCGGAACTGTGGATAGCGCTGGATAGCATCAGGCCTGTACGGCCTTCATGAACCGGTCGCGGATCACCACCGGATCCATCGTGATAACAGGCATCTTGGCGTTTCCGCTTTCGCACTTGGCCACGATGATGGTCATCTGTTTCGAATCCAGCGCTTCTTGCAGCACGCGGCCGGTGTCTTCGGCCTGACATTCGATTACTCGCTCGCATCCCGCGGCTTCCGCCATTTTCGCCAGAGAGGTCTTCTGCCCGGCATAAGTCGGCTGATCCCCAGTGGACCCGTAAGAGCCATTGTCGACGATCAACAGGATATAGTTGTCCGCCACGTTATTGGCGATGGTCGGCAAGGTACCCAGATTGGTCAGGACCGACCCATCCCCATCGATCACGATAACCGGCTTGGGCTGCGACAAGGCCAGACCTAGACCGATGGATGAGGCCAGCCCCATCGTGCCCAGCATGTAAAAATTGGTAGGCTGGTCGTCGATGGCATGCAGCTCCTGGCTTGGAATGCCGATGTTACAAACAACAAGCTGATCGCGCAGGATCGGAGCGATTTCTTTCAGAATTTCAGAGCGGATCATTGGTCGCCATAGCCTCCCCAGAAACTGGCATCGGTCAGAATGGCGACCGGTTTGTTGCACATAAAGGTGTATTTGAGGATCGCGTCGAGTTCCTCAACATCTGACTGATGGTGGAAGTGATAAGTCGGGATATTCAGCTGAGCCAGCAGCGCTTTGGTATGCACAGCCATTTCAACCTGGCAGGCAACCGGTTCGCGCAGCTCTCCGCGATAGGAAATCAGCATCGGCAATGGCATGCGATAAAACTGGATCAGTGTCGCCAGTGTGTTAATCGTCACACCGATTGCGGTGTTTTGCATGATGATCGCGGGACGCTTGCCGCCCATCCATGCCCCGGCGCACAGGCCCATCCCCTCGTCTTCCTTGTTGGACGGGATGTGATGGATGCCCTCTCGCTGGTCGATTTCAGCGATGACACCCGCCAGTTGCTTGCACGGGACGGTGGTGACGAACGAGATATCGTTGGCCACCAGATCGTCGGTTATCTTCTTGTCTATGTTCATGGTCGGGCTGTTGGTCCTGTTGGGGCGCTTGGCGCGATTAAGGAAATCAGGTTCTGCGGTGCACATGTACAGCGCAGGGGGCATGACGAACAACGCGTGACGCTGTCGATCCCAGAAAGTAGTCGCTCAGGTCCGGTTTGTGCGAACCTATAACAATGCAGTCCACATTGTTGCTGGTCGCGTAGTCAATGATGGTGCGGGCGGTGTGTCCTTTGATAATTTCGGCTTTCACACCATCCAGCCCGTCAACTTTTTGCAACAATGCCCGCCTCGCGCGTTCGAACCCTTCGGCCACTGCGGATTTGTCGAGATAGGCGCTGACTGATCCCTGTGGCATTTCGTAGACATGCAATCCGATGATCTCGGCCCCGTTTTCGGACAAGGCACGCGCGACCTCCAGCGTGTGTTGTGATATGCCGTGATCCAAAGCCATCGGGACCAGAATTTTCTTGTACATGGTGGCCTCCAGTTCTGTCAGGTTTATCCCCAGGGTCTCAGGATAATCTTTGGTGCGGCTACAGAGCCAGAGCGGATATCGCGAAACGCCTGCGCGCCATCGGCCAGTGCACGCTCATCGACCCAATTCAGGGCGCCAAGACGGCCGTCAAAGATCGCCTGAGCCGTGTCGCGGAAATCCTGCGCGGTGTAGGTGTAGGTTCCGATAAAGGTGATTTCCTGCAAGGTCATGCGACGCACGTCCAGACCTCTGGCATCTTCACCCAATCCGACATGCGCGATCACGCCACCCGGCGCGACCAGGGCCGAAGCGACCGACCGTGTCGCGGCATATCCAACAGCATCAATGACCAACGGGAAAGACCCATTGGGCGCATCCACAAGTGCAAAACTATCGATTTCCGCCAGATAAGTCCGGCGCAACGCGTTTGGTTCCGCGATTGTAACGTCTTCAATACCCTGCGCCCGCAGGGCCAAGGCCGCCGCAAGGCCAATGGCCCCTGCGCCAATCACCAAGGCGCGGCGGTCCATCGCAGAATGCAGAGCCTCGATCCCCAGTCTGACTGCGTGCCAGCTTACAGCCAGAGGTTCAGCCAGCGCAGCCTTGGCGAAAGGGACATCATCGGGCACGTCGACAAGATTTCTGCCTGGCATCGAGACATATTGCGCGAACGCCCCTTCGCGCGGTGGCATCGAGATGATCTGGCGGTCCGGGCACAGGTTCTCGCGACCCGCCCGACATGCCGCGCATTGGCCACAGGTTACCAGCGGGTTGATCGTCACCCGGTCACCGGCGCGGATACCATCAGCTATGACACCGGCTGCCTCGTGCCCGAGGATCAGGGGCGCTGGGCGACGTGCATCATGGCCCAGATAGGCGTGCATGTCCGATCCGCAGATGCCAACCGCCTCGACCCGGATCAGGTGTTCCGATGCGCCCGGTTCGGCATTCGGCACATCGTCAAACACCATGTGTTCAACACCTTTGTAAACCAGAGCCTTCATTTGGCAGTAAACCCTCCGTCAACCATCAGAACCTGTCCCGTGACATAGTCAGACGCCCGAGAGCATAAGAACAGGATCGGCCCGTCGATATCCTGCATCCGCCCATTGCGTCCGATACAGGTTTGCGCGGCGTTCCGTTCCGCGCGCTTGGGGTCGTCGAACACAGCCTGCGTCAGTTCGGTGGGAAAGAACCCCGGTCCGATGGCGTTGGCGTTTATGCCAAAGGGCGACCACGCCTCGGCCATGGCGCGTGTCAACTGCCCGATCCCCGCTTTGGACGCGCCATAGGCGATACCACCTGGAAAAGCGCGCGTTGTTTGCAGCGAGGCGAAATTGACAATTCGCCCCCACCCCTTTTCCTTCATTGTTGGCACCATGGCTTGGCTAAGGAAGAACGGCGCGCTCAGGTTCAGGGCAAGCGTTGCGTCCCACCCCTCAGGAGTAACATCATCGGCGGCCTCACGCGTGTTCAGCCCAGCCGCATGGACCAGAATGTCGGGGGGGCCAAACTTGGAAGCGACGTCCTGTGTCAACGCATTTACCCCATCTCGATCTGCAACGTCTGCAACAACCGTTGCAGCGCGCGCGCCAATCTCGGCCTGCATCTGCGCCAATGCCTCGCCGCGCCGGGCCACGCCGACAACACGCGCACCTGCCGCGGCAAGAGTCCGTGCCACTTGCCGCCCAAGTCCCGAGCTGGCACCGGTGATACACGCCACCCGGCCAGTCAGGTCAAACAATGAGCGCGGGTCATCCATCGGCGGTCAAGTCGAATTGCTCGTCCGGGAAATACTTTGCAAGACGCACATCTGCGGCACGGGCGTGACCTTCCATTCCTTCCAACCGCGATATCCGCGCGGTCGCTTCGGCGATGGGCTTTGACCCTTCGCGGGTGGCCCTCTGCCACGTCACGATCTTCATGTATTTATGGACACTCAGCCCGCCAGTATAGCTGGCCGCGCCCGAGGTTGGCAGAACATGGTTCGTACCGGTCGCCTTATCTCCGTATGACACGGTTGTTTCCTCGCCCAGAAACAGCGATCCGTAACAGGTCAGCCGTTCCAGCCACCAATCCAGATCCTCAGCCTGAACCGTAAGATGCTCAGGTGCGTATTCGTCGGAACAGGCGGCCATCTCTTCGCGGTTGGAACAGACGATAACCTCAGCATAATCGCGCCATGCGGCCGAGGCGTTTTCGCGGTTCAGTTCCGGCAGATCGGCGATCAGCGCAGGCACCAGTTCCATCACCTTTCGAGCAAGGTCGCGATCATCGGTGACCAGCCAAACCGGCGAGTTGTATCCGTGCTCGGCCTGACTGACCAAATCGGTGGCGACGACATGCGCATCGGCAGACTGATCGGCAAGGATCAAACTGTCGGTTGGACCTGCGATCATGTCGATACCGACCTTGCCGTAAAGGATGCGCTTGGCTTCAGCCACGAACTGATTGCCGGGGCCCACAAGGATGTTGGCGCGCGGTAGACCAAACAGGCCGTAGGTCATGGCGGCAACGCCCTGCACGCCCCCCATAGCCAGAATGCTGTCGGCCCCGCAGATATGCGCCGCATAAACGATGGCAGGCGCGACCCCTTCGCCGGGACGCGGGGGCGAGCACGCCGTGATGTGTCGACATCCCGCAACTTTCGCGGTGGTCACTGTCATAATCGCACTGGCGATGTGGCTGTATCGCCCCCCCGGCACGTAACACCCCGCAGCGTCCACTGGGATCGCCTTCTGCCCAGCAACGAAGCCTGGCACAATCTCGGTCTGGACGTCCGAAACGGTGGCTTTCTGCGTCTCGGCAAAGCGCCTGACATTGTCGTGGGCGAAACGGATGTCGGCTTTCAGCTTTTCGGAAACTTTTGCACAGGCGGCCTCAATCTCAGCCGGGGTCAGCAAGACATTCCCTTCGTACTTGTCGAACTTGGCGGCGTATTCTCTTGCCTTTGCATCACCGCCCGCCTCGATATCGGTCAGAATTGTCTTCACCGTATCATGCACCTCTGAGGCGTGTGATTGAGCCGTTAAAGTTGCCTTTTTCAGATATTCACGAGGCATGTTCAGCAAGTCCTATTGGTAGATTTCAGGGAGCAATGTTGTCGACACGGCTGGCACGTAGGCGATCAGGATCACCACGATCAGCATGGTCAATACGAAAGGCACGGCTCGGGCGGCAATCTTCAGAATGGATTCACCGGTAATGCCAGATACGACGAACAGGTTCAGCCCCAGCGGCGGGGTGATAAAACCCACTCCCAGCGCGGTGATCATCATGATGCAGAACTGGATCTCGTTCATGCCGATATTGTCCGCCAGTGGTTTCAGGATAGGTGCCAGGATGACGATATTCGGCGTCGTCTCCATGACGCAGCCCGCTGCGATCAGAATGCCGATCATCAACAGGATCAGCAGATATGGGTCGTCTGTCAGCGAGGTCACCGAAGTGACAAACCCCTGAGGAACACCCATGATCGCCAGCGCCTCGGCCAGCGGAGCGGAAAACGCGATGATCGGCAGGATCACCCCGTTCACCTTTGCAGAGCTGACCAGCATCGACGGAAAATCCGCCAATGTCAGCGTACGCAGGATGAAGCCCATGATGATGGTGACGACAACAGCCGTGGCACCAGCCTCAGTCGGCGTCAGTCGGCCCGAAAAGATGCCATAAAAGATAATCCCCGGCACGATAAAGGCATACCAGCCAGACCTGAGCGCTTTGCCCAGATTGGCCAACCACTCCCCCGTGGTCATCATGCCGCCGCCTTCGTATGCATAAAGGCGGTTCATGATGATATTGGTGATCAGGATCGACACCAGGATAGCCAGACCCGGGATCAGAGCTGCCAGAAAAAGCGTCGATGCGGAAATACCCAGCACAAGGCCGATGATGATATAGGCGATCGAGGGCGGTATCAGAATGCCGGTGCAGGCACCGGCCGCGACCAGAGCACACGCGTAGGGGCGCGGATACCCGCTTTCCACCAACCGGTTGATGGTCATCCTGCCAACCGCAGCAGCCCCGGCGGCGTCTGATCCCGAAATCGCGGCAAACATTCCGCAGACCAGCACCGTGGCCGATCCGAAGCCGCCCTTGGCGAAGCATGTCAAAGCCTCGGCAACATCCAGAAACTTGCGTGACAACCCCGTCCGAACCAGAACATCCCCGGTCAGGATAAACAGGGGCACGGCAGTCAGGGCAAAAGCATCGATGCCGGTAAACAGGCTCTCTCCGACAAGGCTGAGAGGAAGGTCACCGGACATGATCAGCATTACGATCGCAGCCGTTCCAATGGCCGCCCAAACCGGTACGGCCAAAGCGATCAGGGCAACAAACAGGATCACCGGCAGATAAAAATCCCAGCCCAGTTCAACAGTTTGATTGAGGGAGTTCCAAAGCATCCGGTCTCTCCTCAGTCAAACAGTTTGTCGCCTTCGAAGACGGGCGTGCCGTCGCGAAGGCATTTCAGATCGCGCAACAGGGATTGGATCAGCCGCCAGATCATCAGGGCAAACCCGGTCGGCACGGCCATCAGGAACCAAACCTTGGAAATCCGCAATCCGTCCGTAACGGAACCAAACTTGGCCGAAACGTGCACGGCTTCATACGACCAGTAGAGTGCGATGATCGCCACCAGGAACATCACCAGATCGCCGAAGATATAAAGCAGTGCCTTGGGGCGCGGCCCGACATAGTGCATGATCACATCGATCCGGATATGAGCGCGCTCTTTCACCGCGGCAGCAGCACCGATCCAAGCCAGATAGATAAAGGAATACCGCACGATTTCCTCGCCCCAGATCGAGGAATAGGCGAATATCTCGCGCCGCAGCACCTCGATGGCCATGGTGATCACCAGCATCACGTAGAACACCAGCAGCAACCAGCGTTCGGCGTTTCGGTCAATGTTCTGAAGAACGGTCATCTGATCCTCCGGCGATGGGACAGCCCAGTCCGTACCTGCCTTGACGGGCCACTGTCGGCCGCGCGGTACAAGAATCGTGGACGCCGACAGACGCCCACGGGTTTCACCTTAGGCGTCGTGGACGTAGTATTTGCCCTGCGTACCGGCCGCTTCGACCAGCTTCTCAAAGTTGTCCATCGAACCGGCCAGTTCCGTCTTGAAAGGATCCCATTCCGAACGCTGATATCCACCGGCATCCTGCCATTCCGCCAACTGATCATCGCTGAGTGAATGGAATTCAACACCAGCCTTGTTCAGCTCGGACATGGCGTAAGCACGCGCCGATGGAACCTTGGACAGGTTCTGATGGCCAGTCATCTCGGCACCCCACATAATGCCTTCCTGCACGTCAGCAGGCATCGAGTTGAACCACTCCAGATTACAGGAATAAACCTGACTGTCCGGAACGGCCTGCGTGAAGGTCACATGGCTGAGGATGTCCTTGAAACCAAAGACATACAGTGCTCCAACTGACGGGTCGAGCGCGTCGGCAACACCCTGCTTGATCGCCGAAGGTGTTTCACCCCATGCCACAGGCGTCGGGTTGGCACCAACCATGCGATAGTATTGTTGCAGCATCTTCGAACCGGGAACGCGGAACTTGATCCCGCCCATGTCCCCCGGTGTTATGACCGCATTGCCACCCTGCCGGACTGCGACAACACGCGGATCGATATTCACGTAGAACAGGGCCTTGAAGCCTGCCGCCTCGACCTTGGGGTGGACTTCGCTTTTCCATGTGTCCGAATGGACAAGGTTGGTGAAGCGCTGGTTCGACCCGCACAGATACGGCATGTTGATCAGGTCGACCGTGGACGCAAAAGGCGCAAAATTCGACAGCGAGTGCTGCGCGGCCTGAATGGTTCCACCCTGTACTTTCTGCACCAGCGCACCGCCCGCGCCAAGCTGACCACCGGGGGCCAATTTGACATAGACCTTGCCGTTGGTAGCATTCTGGATGTTTTCCTTCAGATCCAGCTGCATGATCGGATAGCTGCGCGACGCACCCAGCACATAGGCTGTGGCCACCGTCATAACGTGGTCTGCGGCCTTTTCGCGCTCACTCTCTTCTTTTGCGGTTTGCGCGGCAGCCTCGGAAGACCACAAAACACCCCCTGCCCCGGCAACCAATGCGGCCGTGAACGCGCCACTCGCGCTCAGCTTCAGAAAGTTGCGACGTTCTGTTGACGCCAGTTCAATCTCGTCGTTGTTCATGAATTGCCCTCCCAAGCAAAAGTTCAGCTGCCGTCTGTTGCGTTTCGGTCAGCTTCCTTTTTCAGAATCGCGACAACGAACAAAATCGACGCCGCGAACAGAACCAACATCTCTCCTACGTCACCAAGAAACGCGCGGCCTGCAAAAGCACCCAAAGCAACGTTGGCGAAATAGATCGCGAAAACGACGACAGATGCAGCAAGGACCATTTCCGGGACTCCCATTCAGAATCGGCTCAACACCTTTGTAAGCGCTTACATCAATATTGCAAGCGCTTACATTGGTGCTTTCATCATTTGAAAAATGCGATTAACTTAAGCCAACTGGAATTGAGAGTTCGAGAATGTCAAAACATCGGTCTGCTCCGACACTGGATGACGTTGCCAAGGCCGCGGGTGTTTCGACCGCGACAGTGTCCCGGTGTCTGAACAACCCGCAGCAAGTTGTTGAAGCTACGCGCAAACGTGTCCTGTCGACGGTCGAGGAATTGGGGTACACGCCGAATTTCGCGGCCCGCGTGATGGCGGCCAAGCGGTCATTTACCATTGGCGCCATCATCCCCACCATGGAAAACGCGATATTCGCAAGGGGGTTGCAGGCGTTTCAGGAAGAGATACATCAGCGTGGTTACACGTTGCTGGTCTCCAGTTCAGCCTATGAGCCCGAAGCGGAAAAGGATCAGATCCGAACCCTGGTCGCACGGGGTGCGGATGGGCTGTTATTGATCGGTCATGACAGGGACGCAGATATTTACGATTACCTGGACAGACGGAAAGTGCCCGCGCTGGTTGCCTGGTCCTTTCTGCCGGATAAACCTGTGCCGTCAGTTGGGTTCGACAACCGCAAGGCCATGAAAGCGCTGGCAGACCAGATCATCAGACAAGGACATACGCGTCTTGCGACGATATCGGGTATCAGTTCGGGTAATGACCGGGCGCGGCTCAGGATCGCAGGGATAAAAAGCGCCATGGCCGAGCACGGCCTGCAGCCGGATGACCTAATGGTGATCGAAACCACGTATGAATTCGAAAATGGCGCGACGGCGTTCAGGGATCTCATGGCGACTGACACGCCACCGACCGCAGTTTTGTGCGGAAACGATGTTCTGGCAGTCGGCGCATTGAGGCAGGCGCAGAAAATGGGGCTCCGAGTGCCCGAAGACGTGTCGATAACCGGCTTTGACGACATCGAAATCGCGCGCATTGTCAGCCCTGCCCTGACAACAGTTCACGTGCCCCACCGTGAAATGGGACAAAAAGCTGCGCAGGAGCTGATACGGATGATCGAAACGAACTCTGCGGGCCAGTCTTTGGAGCTTTCGACCCATTTGGTCACCCGAGACTCCTTGCTTGACCGCATTCCTTAAGGCTCAGAAAGTTCGGCGGTTCATTGCGTGTAAAAGGCGCACCGGTCTACGATTCAGTGTGACGATCCGCTTTCATTGACCTGAATCAAAGCACGCAAAGTGACCACATAGTGAAGTACGAATATATCAACGGGCCCGACGCTCACCTGCCTGACCCCAAGCAAATTTACCGGTGATCAGTACTTCAACGGCGCGAAGGTTTCACTCCACGGGCGCGGCAAATGCGAGGCGCGCTCTTCTGCCGACTACCCTCAGGCTCCTCGGAACCTAACGCACGCCAGTCACTGCATATGATCGAGGCAACTAGCCAAGTACAGAAACGTCGAAGCCAACTTAAGACACGCGGAGCGAAGCAATTGGCGGATAGATGATGCCCATCGTAGAACAAAAGACACCAAAGCTGCGACGGGCGCTGACGACCCCGCTGCTCACGCTCTATGGGCTTGGGGTAACCGTGGGCGCTGGAATTTACGTGCTTGTTGGTGCGACGGCCGGGATTGCGGGCCCATTTGCCGCTGTTTCGTTCCTGATTGCTGCGCTTGTTGTTGCGCTGACTGCCCTGTCTTACGCAGAATTGGCAACCCGATATCCTGTGAGTGCGGGTGAAGCCGCTTATGTCGAAGCAGGGTTTCAGAAAAGCTGGATGGCCGTTCTGGTCGGTCTCGCGGTGGCCGCCTCGGGCATCATCTCGGCCTCGGCCGTGGCTATCGGGGCCGCGTCGTACCTTCAAACGCTTACAGGCTTAGGCATTTCAAGTCTGACAATCGGTGTTGTTCTGGTCATGGGGCTGATCGCCCTATGGGGGATCACGCAGTCGGTAATGGTGGCGGCAGTCATTACCATCATAGAAATCAGCGGGCTACTTGTCGTTATTGGTTGGGGCCTGTCCCTTCCAGACCCTCAGGGCTATGCGCTCACCCAGATGGTTCCTGGGCTGGACCCAAACGCCTGGAGAGGGATATTGGCCGCTTCGCTTCTGGCGTTTTTCGCCTTTGTGGGTTTCGAGGACATGGCGAATGTCGCTGAAGAAGTTAAAGACCCCGCCGGAACAATCCCGAAAGCGATCCTGTTGACGCTTGTTCTGGCCACGGTCTTGTATCTTGGTACGTCCATGACTGTTCTGAATGTGGTGCCGATCAATGTCCTTTCGACGTCCGCCGCTCCGCTGGCCCTGATCTTCACGGACGCGCCCGAGGTTATCCAGCAGGGGTTTTCGGCCATTGCCATCGTAGCCACGATCAATGGTGTTCTGATCCAGATGATCATGGCATCCCGCGTGATTTACGGGCTCGCGGATCGGGATCATTTGCCAAAGTTTCTGGCTACGGTATCTCAGGTCACTCAGACACCAACGGTAGCGACAATCATGGTCACGGCGATAATCCTGTTGCTGACCCAAACGCTTCCAATCGCCATTCTGGCCGAGCGCACGTCGCAAATTGTTCTGGGGGTCTTTGTGCTGGTCAATCTTTCACTGATCCTTTTGAAGACCCGGGCTGAATTCGAAGAACCGCAGTTCCGCGTGCCACTTGTTGTTCCCCTCTTTGGGGTGGTGACCAGTTTGTTGCTTTTTGCGTCCGCGTTTCTGTAAGCCTGTATCATTGGGTCAAGGAAATCCTGCGATGCGATTTACGTGAACATGACCACTGACCAGCCTTCTACAGGAGCGCCGCTTTCTGCATGGTGGCATAGAACCTTTGTTGATCTGGCGCGACAGATGCGATGGTCCTACCTGCCACCGCTCATGGTCTACTTTGCCGCCGGGGTTTCTGGCCTGACATCGGTCGTCGGCGCTTTTTTTCTTAAGGACTATCTTAACCTATCCGCTTCCTTTGTTGCCGGGCTCGCGTTTTGGGCCGGGCTTCCCTGGATCTTGAAAATGCCACTGGGTCATATCGTTGATCTGTTTTGGCGGTGGAAGTCATTGCTGATCCTATTGGGGGCGACCATAATCACCTTGTCCCTGCTCACCATGTACGGGCTTGTAGCCTTTCCCGGACATATGGCTGATGTCATGCCGCTGGAACACTGGTATATCATCGCCCTGCTCTTGGCGCCTTCCGGCTATGCCATTCAGGATGTCGTCGCCGACGCGATGACGGTCGAGGCCGTTCCAAAGATCAATCCCGACGGGCAGCCGTTTTCGCCCGAGGAAACCCGTGCGCAGCATACAACAATGCAAACACTGGGCAGGATCGCCATTTTCTCGGGATTCGCAGCCGTAGCCGCGGTCAATATCTGGGTGTTCTCGGGAACCGAGGGCATGCAGAAATCAGACCGTCTTGCATTGTATGGCAACGTCTATCTGATCGCGCTTGTCATTCCGCTGTTGTCCGTCAGCGGTGTGGTTTTGCACGGTTTGATACAGCGTCAACATCTTCGCCTAGGTCATCCCCCGCATACCCCTGACCAAACTACCGAGGTCAAATGGCCGATCCTGCTGGGCGGTCTCGCATTTGTTGTACTGAGTATCGTATTGGGAACATCGAATTTCCAACTTGCCCAGGAAACTATATTTGTAGTCTCACTGAGTGTGATCTTGTACCTGATGTCGCGCTTGGTGAAGGAACTGAACCCAAATCAGGCAAAGGCTCTGATTGGTACGGCGATAATCATTTTCGTGTTTCGTGCGGTTCCCTTGCCCGGGCCGGGGCTGACCTGGTTCGAAATCGACGAGTTGGGGTTTGACGAGCAGTTCCTGGCAATCCTGGCGCTTCTGACGTCCCTGCTCGCACTGGTCGGGCTCATCGTCCTTAGACCGTTTATGGCCAACCGCTCGATTGCGCAGGTCGTTATCATTCTGACCATCGCGTCGGGGGTCCTCGCCCTGCCCAACCTTGCGCTGTATTACGGCGTGCATGAATGGACATCTGCGCATACCGACGGGATCGTAGACGCAAGGTTCATTGCAATCCTCGACACCGCAGTTGAATCTCCGCTGGGTCAAATCGCGATGGTTCCGATGCTGGCCTGGATCGCACGTAATGCTCCTGTGCATCTGAAGGCAACTTTTTTTGCCGTCATGGCGTCATTCACCAACATGGCCTTGTCGGCCAGCAGTTTGGCAACGAAATACATGAACCAGATTTTCGTGGTGTCGCGCGCGGTAACCGACCCGGAAACCGGTGTCGTCACATCGATTGCCGATTACGGCCAACTTGGACACCTGTTGATCGCCGTGGCCCTGATTTCTGTGATCGTTCCGTTGACGGTCGTATTCTTTGTTCAAAAATCGCCTTTCCAGACCAGTGATTGATCACTGGCTGACAGTTTCATTCAGCAAGGTTTTCAGGTGCAAAACCGGAACCCCGATGTTTGAACCCCCGAACTCTGGCAGGATCGCGGCGTTAATCGCGACCACCTCTCCCTTGCGGTTCAGGGCCGGCCCTCCGCTTCCTCCTGACGTTGTTTCTGCGTCGTAAACGACTGCACCTGGACTTGTCTGCGCCACGATTCCTCGGCTGGCGAGAGGTTGAACCTGGTTTTGCGCAGATAACCGTGCGGCGATCGTCCAGAAATTGACGGACCCGTCTTTCTCGAGCGTTTTCAGAAATTCCGGCCCCGCCTGCGCGATTAACGCTTTAAGGCCAGTAGGATACCCCAGAAGAAAGACTTCGTCACCGCTGCGAGGAAGGTCATCGGCCAGTCGTAATCCCAGCCCTTCGACACGGTTTGGATCAACCGACAAAAGTGCCAGATCAGCGGTCTCACTGAACCGGTCCAAAGTGGCTTCAATCGGGTCGGCCTGACCTGGCAGATAGGCCAGCAACCGCAGCATCTCGGCCTCAAGACCTGCGTTTTTCAGTGCCTGAGCCTTGTCGCCGGATGTCCAGGGCAAGGCAACGTGGCGGTTGGTGGCCAACAGCGGCGTACCCTCCAGCAGAAATCCAGTGCCGGTGAACTGGAACTCCGCGGGCTCACCCGTTGCGTCCGGTTCGATCCAGGGTTGTCCGAAAGGCGTTTGCAACTTCTCTCCGTTTGGCCCCAACACATGGCGCAGCAGTTTACCGCTTTCGATATGACGCAATCCGTAGGCGCCCTGAATGAAAGCCACGGATTGAGTAGAGGCGGTGATAACCCGCGTGGACGCCCCCGCGCGCTGTTCAAGGGTACCCAACCGCTGCTCAGTTGATATCAGTTGGTTCTGAAAGGCATCCCTCAACGCCACAAGGTCTTCTGGGGTCAGCACATCTTCCCGCGTCTGGCTAAGCATGGCCGACACCGCTTCGATC
Source organism: Ruegeria sp. SATB027 (assembly GCF_059613825.1). Taxonomy (NCBI): domain Bacteria; kingdom Pseudomonadati; phylum Pseudomonadota; class Alphaproteobacteria; order Rhodobacterales; family Roseobacteraceae; genus Ruegeria; species Ruegeria sp. SATB027. The sequence continues at coordinate 141,198 of NZ_JBXWTH010000017.1, read as the reverse complement.
TTGCGGGCTTCCTGTTGCAGGCTGTCGGCCAGTCTACGGTCGTTTTGATAAAGCAGGAACAGCAGACCTGCGATCAGCGCAATCGCTGCAACCACCGTAATCCTGAAGAACATAGTGGTTTGAGAAACAAGCCTTCGCCCACTCTCACGCAGCGCACCCGACATTCTTTGGGCAAAGGGTCGGCGACTTGACCGCGCATAAGCATAGGCGTCACTTAGGATATCCTCGACCGTGTGACGAATGGGAAACCTCTGAGTACAAATGCGGTATCGGGAGATCGGGCCCAATTCGCCAAACTCGATCATGTCGCCGTGTTTCAGCGTTGCCGACACAATCTTGTGGCCATTGACCCAGATGTCTTGCCCCGCCAGCGCGTTGAGCACATAGCCCCCCTCGGACCACTGAAGCGTTGCGATATCTTCGTCATGGGGCGGTGTGTTGTCTTTCAGGCGCAGACCTAGCGCACGGCCTTCGCCAACAGAAACAGTCAATGCGCTGTCAACAAGCCAGGAAACCGTTCCACGGGACGGGCCGGTCAGGCTCTCCAGAAAGGCATGAACATCACCTGCGCAAGGCTCTTGGGGTGTACTCGTGCCGGTCTGATCAATTTCCCGCATAGTTGGGCTCTGCTCAACAGTGATGGGGTCACTCTATCATAAGACGCCCGGAATCCTACCAATCGCGAGGGGGCTGCCCAAAACCGGAAATATCTACAGGCACAAGTCAATTTGGTGGAACGTCCCGAAACGACCCCAATTCTTGCCGGAGCAGGCCTTCACCGGAAAACACCGTCTGACCTGAAAGTTCTGGAGCGGGTAGCGGGAATCGAACCCGCGCGTTCAGCTTGGGAAGCTGACAGGCTACCATTACATCATACCCGCCGCACCCCTGAGATATAACCAGAGTTCCCTGACACGCAAGCCGGATCGTTTCAGGTTGCCTGGAAAAAGTCACTCGGTCCGCGCACGAAGACTGTCGATCAGCGAGTCATCTACATCCAAAGCCTGGATGGCCGCCTCAAGCGTGCGGCTGTCCAGATGTTGCGGGTTCAGATCGACCCCGGCTGAAAAGGCTTTGACAATGGCCTTCATGGCGCTGATGCGCGCGTATCTTTTGTTATTGGCCGGTATCACGTGCCACGGTGCCAGATCGGTCGACGTCCGGGCCAGCATTTCATCCACGGCGATCTCGGTATCATCCCATTTCTCGCGATTCCTGAAATCCTCGTATGTCAATTTCCAGCGCTTCAACGGGTTTCTTAGCCGTTCAGTAAACCGCTGCATCTGTTCATCTTCAGAGATGTGGAAGAACAGCTTGACGATCCGGGCACCATCGTCGACCAGCATGCGTTCGAAATCATTGATTTCCTGATAAGCAGCGCGCCAGCGTGTTTCCGGTGTCAGGTTCTCGATCCGCTCAACCAACACGCGCCCGTACCAGCTGCGGTCGAATGCGGATATCGCTCCGGACGGTGGCAAACGTTCCCAAAACCGCAGCAGGTAATGCCGGTTGAGGTAGTAGTTCCGGGGCGCCCCAATTGGCCAGACCTTAAAGCTGCGCGGGTCCAAAGCCTGGCTGACCCTACGAATGGTTCCCCCCTTGCCAGCCGCATCCCAACCCTCGAACACCAGCACACCCTTGAGCCCGTGAAACAGATACGCTTGTTGAATCCTGGCCAGCTTGGCCTGAAGATCAATCAGTTGCTCGAAATACTCCTTTTTGCCCAACCGCTTGGTCAGATCCGCTTCTGAGAGTTTCGGGGGGTGATGTTTACGCATGGTGCCACCTGATCGTTGCGTCCCGGATCAGGATATCCTGAACCCTTGCGCAAAATCGACATTGATCAGGGTCAAACGAAAAAGGCCGGGCACAGTGCCCGGCCTTAGCTGTCTTTGTTGATGCAATCAGGCGCGGCGACGACGGCCACCGCCGCGACGACCACCGGCTGCGCCACCGGCCTCGTCAGGTGATTTGTTGAACCTGATCCACTCCCCACCATGCGGGTCGTTGTTGGTCAGCAGGTTGGCGGCGCGGATGGCCTCCATCTCCTTACCGGCGCGCGGCTTGGTGGAGCCCAGGCCGAACATCTGAACGAACGTCTCGTCATCCATGCCTTCGGGCAGGATGATGCCAGCTGCGGCAACGGCTTCTTTTTTCTCGGCGATTTTTGCCTGCGTCACCGGCAGAGCCACCGGGTTCATGATCGCCGAGGTCATGCCGGCACCCATTGCCATCGGCAGGAAGGCATTGTTGATGCCGTGGCGGTTCGGCAGACCGAACGAGATGTTGGACGCGCCACAGGTGGTGTTAACGCCCAGCTCCTCGCGCAGGCGACGGACCAGAGCAAACACCTGCTGACCGGCAGTTGCCATCGCACCGATCGGCATGACCAGCGGATCAACAACGATGTCGTGCGCAGGGATGCCGAAATCAGCGGCACGTTCAACGATCTTTTTGGCCACTTCGAAACGGACATCGGGATCTTCCGAGATGCCTGTGTCGTCGTTCGAGATTGCCACAACAGGAACATTGTATTTTTTGACCAGCGGCAGAACCAGTTCCAGACGCTCTTCCTCACCTGTGACCGAGTTCAGCAGCGGGCGACCTTCCGCCGCCTCAAGACCCGCTTCCAGAGCACCGGGAACCGACGAGTCGATACACAGCGGAACTTCAACCAGCCCCTGCACCAGCTCAACGATCTTGCGCATAAGCGGCGGTTCGGTCTCGTTCGGGTTTGGGTTCGAGTTGTAGACGACGCCCGCATTGATATCCAGAACGGTTGCGCCCGCCATCACCTGTGCCAGCGCATCTTTCTCGACGGTCGAGAAATCGCCTGCTTCCAGTTCGGCCGCCAGCTTTTTCCGACCGGTCGGGTTGATCCGCTCGCCGATCACGCAGAACGGTTCGTCAAAGCCCAGAACGGCGGTTTTTGTTTTTGATTCTACGACTGTACGGGTCATGTCCGTTCCTTAGGAGTTTGCAGGCTGCGCCGAGGCGCCGCCATTATTGATCGCCCAGTTGGCGTTGGTTTTGATCCCGCCCAGCGGGAAGAAGTGCACGTTGGTGATGTTGAAATCCGGGTTGGCCGCCTTGTGGTTGGCCAATTCAGTCACAACATCATTCGGCTCATAGGGCAGCAGAAGCTTCGACACATCCATGGCGCGCTTTTGCAGAACTTTCAGCGACGGGCCGACGCCGCAGGCAATTGCGAACTTGATCAGGGTCTGCAGTTTGGCCGGACCGGCGATACCGATGTGGATGGGCAGGTCGATACCCGCCTCTTTCAGACTATCTGCCCAGGCGATGATCGGTTTGGCATCGAAGGCAAACTGGGTTGCCAGCGCCATCTCGGCATCCGTGGTCTCGTTGAATTTCTGTTTCCAGCGCAGGGCGTCATCGACATTCTTGGTGGACCCATCGGGATCGATGTCCTTGTTCCCCTCGGGGTGACCGGCAACATGAAGACGTGTGAACCCTGCCTTGTCGAACAGACCGGTTTCCATCAGCTGCATGGAACTGTCGAAATCGCCATGCGGCTTTGTCACGCCACCGGCCAGCAACAGCGCCTGTTCGACGCCCGCCTCGCCCTGGTACATCGAGATCCAGTTTTCCAACGTCGCCGCATCCTTGATGATCCGCGCCGGGAAGTGGGGCATGACAGGATAGCCTTCGGCTGCAATCCGCTTGGCTGTCTTGACCATATCTTCAATCGGGGTGCCTTCGATATGGGCAATGTAGACGCGTGTGCCTTCGGGCAGCAGCGCGCGGAAATCCTCGACCTTTTCGGCGGTCCGCGGCATGACCTCGATCGAATAGCCTTGCAGGAAGGCTTCGACGGTCGGGTTCACAGGGCTGTTTTCGACCACATCACGTTTCTTGAAGTTCAGCAAAGCCATTGAGGCCTCCCATTAAGATCCGGGCTTATGCCCAACCGTCATTTGCGATCAGCGCTTTGATGCGGTCCTGATCGTATTCCTTTTCCAGACGCAGGGCCTCGGCCTCGGCTACTTCTGCCGGGTCGCCATCAACCGCAAAAGGCTCGGCCTTGCGCCATTCGGCCAGATAGGCATCACTGTCCTTGGCGTTTACCTTCATGGCGGCGCGGTCGATGGCTTGCTCGAACCGTTCTTCCAATTGCCGCTTCGCGCCGCGACGGCCTTTGCCGACGATGACCTGAGCGGGAATGTCGCGCCAGTACACGATGGTGACGTCAGGCATTACTGTGATTCCTCCTAACCCGATGGGCCGGTTCTAAACTTCAATGTGGGGATGGGTCGGTCGGTTTTCGACACCCGGCGCTTTTCAAGCGACGTTTTCGCCCACGGTGGCGTGGCGGGGTTTTAACCCGTCTCGCGGCGAAAACGCATACCAAAATCCTCATTGTCACTATGAGAGCGCTGCATAATGAACAAAACGCCCCGGACGGCATGACCTGCCCGAGGCTTGATTCAGCGCGTCTTGCCAGGGTTAACCGACCAGCCCGCCGTCTTGACGAGTAACCGCAATGATGGCTGAACGTGGAACCGAGCTACCACCGTCGGGCCAGTGGCTGTTGCCGTCTTCACCGGGGTGCTGAATACCAACAAACATGGTGCGGCGATCCGGCGACCAGCTGAGCCCAGTGATCTCACACTCGTTCGGTCCAACCAGAAAACGACGGATTTCACCGGTAACCGGGTCGCCTGCCAGCATCTGGTTATTCCCCTGCCCTTCGAAGTCGCCCTCGTTGCTGTATTTGCCGTCGGTCTGGATCCACAGCAGGCCGTTGCTGTCAAACTTCAGCCCATCGGGCGAGTTGAACATGTTGTCGGCGTTGACATTGTCCGAACCGCCATACGCATCCTGATGCACGGTCGGGTTTCCGGCCAGTACATACAGGTCCCATTCGAAACCCGATTTGCCATGATCACCGCCTTCAGGACGCCAGCGCACGATCTGACCGTATTTGTTCGCCTCGCGCGGATTCGGCCCGTTGACCGAAGTGTCGTCGCCACCGGCATTCGGTTTCACACCGCGGTTCTTGTTGTTGGTCAGGCAGCAATAGACCTCGGGCGCGTTCGGATTGGCTGCAACCCATTCCGGGCGATCCATAGTGGTCGCGCCCACGGCCGACGCTGCCTGTCGCGTATGGATGCAGATTTCGGCCTGCGACGTCATACCAGTTGTTTCGGGGGTCAGGTCCAGCCACTCACCAGTCCCGTCGTCGTTGAACTTTGCAACCGACAACGTACCGTTCTCAAGCAGCGCATTCGTATCCACACCAGCGGCATAAACACCTTCCGAGACGAAGCGATACAGGAACTCACCCCGTTCATCATCACCCATGTAGACGACGACGCGACCGTCATTGTTCACAATGGCCTCGGCGTTTTCATGCTTGATCCGACCAAGCGCAGTCAGCTTGCGAGGCGTCGAGGCCGGATCGGTTGGGTCGATTTCGACAACATAGCCTGCGCGGTTCGGCTCGTTGGGGTTTTTCGAGACATCGAAACGCTCGTCAATTCCGGCCCATCCGTATCCCCAGTCCTTGGTCGAAACGCCATAGCGCTGAAGTTCGGCGCTGACCTCGTGGTTTTCGTCTTCAGCCGAGAAGTAGCCGTTGAAATTCTCTTCACAGGCCAAATACGTCCCCCATGGGGTCATGCCGTTGCCACAGTTGTTCCAGGTGCCCTTAGTGGCGGTTCCCGTCGGATCAGCGTGAGTTTTCAGCAGATCATGGCCCGCAGCAGGTCCTGTCAGTGACATGTCTGTCTGCGGCGTGATGCGGCGGTTATACGGGCTATCCTTAACAATGCCCCACTTGCCATCGGTAGCTGCAATCTCGACCACCGTCACACCATGCGCCATCATGCCTTTGGCAACATCGTCATCCGAGGCGGCCTTGGCGTCCGGGTTGTTTCCCCAAAGGATATCGCGATTGGTGTATTCGTTGTTTACGACCAGCAGAACGTGACCCTCGTGTAGAAACACATCCTGACCGTCGGTGTTATCACCGAATGCACGTTCCTGACTGGCGGCAGTTCCACGGGTGGCCGGATCGAATTCGGGCGCATCAGACCAAAGCGGATCACCCCAGCGCACCATCACCTCGGCCTTGTAGCCCGGCGGTACAATGACGTCATCGGCAGTTGACGCCGGAATCGCCTCAAACGCAAAGCGATCCGCGGCTGCACGCACACCAGTCGGAAGCAGCGCCCCACCCAAGGCCGTGAAACTTCCCATCGCCAATACGCCGCCCAGAAATCCACGACGTGACAAGGCACGCTCAACGACGCGGTCAAACTCACATTCCTCTGGGCGCGGATTCACCACTTCATCGAATTCGTCAAAGGTCAGGACACGTTCATCTTTCATGGCAGGCTCCGTCTGCGGCTAATTGCGATCAAGAATCCCTCAACCGGGATCAAAGTTCAAATCGCACCTCAGTATGAACGACGTGTGACATCCAGACTAAATTCGAAATGGAAATCGCTTGCACGTCGGCGATGCGCCGCCTAGGGTCAAATCAACTCGAAAATCGGAGGGCGTTACGATGGCGCCCAAGCGTCCCAAAGGTGCGGGCGCGTTCCCGCAAGCGGTCGAAAGCCCCGCGCCGGCAAGACCCGATCCGGATGCCCTGTATGCGGCTCTGGATTTGGGAACAAATAGTTGCCGCATGTTGATAGCCCAGCCCAAGGGCAGCGGGTTTCATGTGGTTGACAGCTTCTCCAAGTCCGTGCAGCTGGGCGCGGGTCTGGAACGCACCGGACGTCTGTCGCGGGCGTCGATGGCACGCACCGTTCAGGCGCTGCGAATCTGTCAACAGAAGCTCAAGCGGAACAAAGTGAAACGGATGCGTCTGATCGCGACCGAGGCCTGCCGCCGCGCCAAGAATTCCCGCGAATTCATCCGGCAGGTCAAACGCGAAACCGGGCTGACGCTTGAAATCATCCAACCCGAAGAAGAAGCCCGTTTGGCGGTGATTTCCTGCGCCCCGCTGGTGTCCACCAAGACCGAACAGCTGTTGGTTGTCGATATTGGCGGCGGTTCGACCGAGCTGGTCTGGATCGACATTTCGTCCGTCCCTCGCCGTGACCGCCCGGCTGCGATCATGCGTTTGCATAACGGATTTCACACGGTCGACAGCCCTTTTCCGGCTGCAAAAGTTGTGGACTGGATCAGCGTGCCACTGGGCGTTGCCACGTTGCGGGATCAGTTCAATGATGTCGAAAACGACGCCGCGCGGTTTGCGTTGATGAGCTGGTTTTTCGAAGAAAACCTGGCCGATTTCGCACCTTACAAAGACGAACAGACCCGTGAAGGTTTTCAGATCGTCGGCACCAGCGGAACTGTCACAACGGTTGCGGCATCGCATCTGGGCCTCAAGCGGTATGACCGGACCAAAGTTGACGGGCTGCGCATGACCAGCGATCAGATTGACAAAGTCATACGCGGGTATTTAGAACTCGGCCCTCATGGGCGCCGCCGGGATCCTCGGATTGGGGAAGACCGGCAGGCCCTGATCATGTCCGGCTCGGCCATTTTGCAGGCATTGTTGCGCTGTTGGCCCACTGATCGCCTTTCCGTGGCAGATCGGGGGCTGCGCGAGGGCCTGCTTTATGCGCAGATGAGCGCGGACGGGGTACTGGAAGACGGACCGTTCTGATGGCGAAGACACCAACTGGCAAAAACAACTCGGGGCGCGGGCAGCGTGACTTGAAGGTAAAGGTAAAGACCGCACGGGGTCGCAAGCTGAGTTCGACCCGTTGGCTCGAACGGCAGTTGAACGACCCCTATGTCAAGCGCGCCCAGACCGAAGGATACCGTGGGCGCGCCGCGTATAAGATCATGGAGCTTGACGACAAGTTCCGCTTTCTCGTTCCCGGAGCACGGGTTGTTGATCTGGGGTGCGCGCCTGGTGGCTGGTGCCAGGTTGCTGTCAAACGGGTAAACGCGCTTGGCGAAAAATCGGGGAAACGGATCGGAACGGTGCTGGGTATCGACTTGCAGGAAGTGGAACCGGTTGCGGGTGCCGATACCCATGTGCTGGACTTCATGGAGGATGACGCCGACCAGAAGGTCAAGGACTGGCTGGGTGGCAAGGCGGATGTGGTAATGTCGGATATGGCCGCGGCGTCCTCGGGTCACAAGCAGACCGACCATCTGCGGATCATCGCACTGTGTGAAACTGCGGCCCATTTCGCGTTTGACGTGCTGGAAGAAGGTGGCACATTCGTAGCCAAGGTTCTTGCCGGCGGTGCCGAGGGCGATTTGCAAAAACTTCTGAAGCAGAAATTTCAGAAAGTGGCGCATGTGAAACCGCCCGCATCCCGCTCGGACAGCTCCGAGAAATTCGTTATAGCAACCGGGTTTCGCGGCTGAACTTAATCTTCCAAACGGATACGGTTTCCGGTCAGACGTTGTTCACGCAACGACGTGGCCGCCATACCCTGCAACATCAGAGTATCCCCGTGCGAAACATATACAGGCTCGCGATTGCGCAGCTCTTCAATGCGCTGCGCCAGCGTAGCAGGGTTCGGCCCGGTTGCTTTCTGTCTTGTTGACTCAGTGGACATGCATCACCTTAAAACAACAGTTCTGAAATGCTGTTATCGTAAAATCTTGCCGTGAAGATGGAACAAATCGGGCAAGCCTGTGCCGGATCAGGGGCCCAGTTGTTGCAACAATTGCAGCAAGGCCGGGTCATCGGGCAACCTACCCAAGGCTTCGCGCAGGGCTATACGTGCGGCTTCCGGGCCGCGATTGATCTGTGCCAGCTGTACCACCATGGGCCACGCTTCGGCACGTTGAGGGTCCAGCGCTACAACCTCGCGAAAGGCCCGTTCGGCAGCCGGGGCGTTGCGCAGCGTCAAGGCCATCCCCCCCAGAACCAGATGCGTTTCCGGGGCATCCAGCCTGTTCGAGATCGCCGCTTGCCACTCGGCCATCCCCTGCCCGGCCAGATCCTGTTGTTGAGGTGTCAGGGCTTGAGGAGGGATACTCAGATACTCCTTGGCGGCGGCAATGCGAACGTTGCGAAAAGGATCAGACAAAAGGGGCTCTAACCTTTGCACACGATCCGTTGGGCTCGCCTGACGCTGCAAGGCTGCTGCATTTGCGCGTATCAGCGGATCGTCTTCCTGCAACAGTCGCGCTGTGTGCGCGGCAACTTCGGGCGAGCCGAAGGGTTGCAGCAGATACGCCGCTGTTGCGCGCACGATAGCGGGTTGCGAGGGATTCATTGCGACAGCAATCAAACCCTCTGGCGTTTTCAACTGACCATCGGCAGCAGCTTTGAATACCGTACCAAAATGTGCGCCCCGATTGGCTGTGTCAGGAAACCACCCTTTGATCCGGCTGGCAGCCCAGACCTGATCCTTATTCTGGTGGCAATCAGTGCAGGCATCAGCCCCTAATCCCAAATCCGGTCGCGGCACGCGAAAGCTGTGATCCCGGCGACCGTCCACTCCCATATAAGTGCGTTCGGTCATGTGGCAGCTTTTGCACTGGGCACCCGCGCTATCCATAACGTGATGATGGTGACTGGGGGTATCGTATTCCTGTTTCGCTAGCGTCGGGAATTCAGGGTTTGCGGCCGTGGAATGACATTGCGTGCAAATACCGTTGCCTTCGGCCTTCAACTGCGCGCTGTGTGGCTCGTGGCAGTTCATGCACCCGACCCCTCGGGCATACATTTTGGATTGCAGGAACGAGCCGTAAACGTAGACCTCATCAAGTATCTGCCCGTCCGGATGATACGAACCGGGCCGCAACACAGCCAGGTTATAGGCATCATGATACGGGGTTCCCGGCAAAGGATTTCCGTTGCCGTGCGCCTCGCGCCGCGAATGACATCCGGCGCATTGCTGGATCCCGGCCTCGGTCTGGCCCTTGCCCCAGCTCATCGAAAAGCCTGTATTACTCAGACCCCCGGCAACGCCCTGCCCCTTGGTCCAATCGATATGTGCCGACCCCGGTCCATGGCAGGCTTCGCAGCCAACACTAATCTCGGCCTGTCGGGAAGAGTATGTTCTGGATTGCGCGTCGTAGTTCTTTTCAAACCCTGTGGCGTGACACTCGGCGCAGCGCGCGTTCCAGTTCTTGTAAGGGCCCGTCCAGTGCAGCCCGTCTTCTGGTGGCAGATCCTGATCGGGGTATAAGTGGTACCAGCGCTTCTGCTGAGTATCCCAAACCACATCAAAACTTTGCAACCGCCCCGGTTCGGTTTCAAACAGATATTGTTGCAGGGGTGCGATCCCAACGACCGAATGCACATCATATGCCGTCGTCGCACCGTCTTTTTCCGTTACACGAGCTGTGAACCTGTCTGCCTGTTTAGTAAACTCAACCGTCATCCCGTTCTGCACGAACCGGGTTCCATCGAAATCGGCGACCAGATGGCCGTCGCCAACTTCCGTCCAGGCCAAGGCATGATGAGACGAAGCCCATGCCTCGGCCTCGCGTTGATGGCAGTCCGAACATTGATCCGATCCAACATATTCCAGTGACTGCGCCTGCCCTTCACTTGCGAGGGTTAAGCAAGCCGCCAGAATGGCAAATCTCATGCCATATCTCCTTCAGCGGCGTTCCGAAGGTCGATCAATGCGCCGTTGTATTCAGCGCCAAGGATCAGCATCGCAGAACACAGATACAGGAAGATCAGCGCAGCCATTGCCCCGGCCAAACCCGCATATGTGGCACTGTAGGTGGCGAACTGGCTGATATAGACTGAAAAAGCCCATCCGCCAGCTGCCCACAAAACCAATGTCAGTACGACGCCGGGCAGGATCTGGGTCAGGCTGTGCCTGCGGGTTGGCAGAATTAGATGAGCCAGCAGGACGGTGCCTGCCGGAACGGCCACGGTAAACGTCCACCGCAGGCGATCTACGGACAGCCAGTCCGCTACCGGAGCTTCGGTATGCTCTGCCACCAGTTTCGTGTAGACCGGCAAGACCACCTCGACCGTTGCAATAACAAGGATTGCCGAACCGCCAAGGATAACCAGAACCAGACACAACAGCCGGGTCTTCCAAAAAGGCCAACTGTCCTGATCGTGATAGGCCTGATTCATCGCAGCGCGTACTGCGGCAACCCCGTTGGAGGCAAAGTAGATCGCAAGTAAGCCACCCAGCGTAATCACACCCGACCCTGCCCCGGCCAGAACGGCACGCAATTCGGCCACGATAGGGTCCGCAACATCCTTGGGCCATGCCCCGAACAGCAGATCAATCAACTCATCAGTGACATAGTCCTGCGACAATGCCCCGGCCAGCGCCACGGTGAACAACACAAAGGGAAACAGGGCCATCATCAACGACATGGCGACGTGGCTGCTCATGACAGGTCCGTTTTTCCTGACGAACCGGCGAAGTGCCAGCCACAGTGCCTGAAGCGGGCGGCCAAACGGGGGAATCGTGGGCTTTGTCATCCTGCAACCCTAACCTGCAGAAATAAAACACAAAACCCGTCATCGGTATCAAAGTGACAAATGCCGATCTGCAAACGGCTGACTGCATTGCTAAAAACGGATTGCAGGTGCAGGATTGGATAAAGCGGGGCGATCACCAGCCTGCGTAAGAACAGATAAACAGGATACTGAATGATCCCGGATCAGGAAGATTTCACGGCTCGCCCCAGGCTAAAACTGTCTGTTGTCCGCGACACCTGCATTATCGCGACGCTGATAGTGTTGGGGCTTTATGCCGGGGCGAACTTCCTGATCCCACTTGCCATGGCGCTGCTGGTCAACGTTCTGATCATTGCGCTGAGCGACCGCGTTACCGCGCTGACCCGTGCTCCGGTCTGGTTGGCCAATATCGCCGGAGTGACCGTGGTTCTGGTGGGATTGTTCATGATCATGTACGTGCTGGGCAGTCAGGCAACGCAGTTTGCTCGGTCCGTCAGCACCTACGAAAACCAGTTCGACGGGGCGGTTGAGCGCATAACCGGTCTTGTCGGCAACGATGTCACCACTTTCATCCGCGACAATCTGGTCAGCATCGACATGACCTATGTCGCACGCCTGTTGCTGGGCAGCGCTACGTCCCTGCTAAACCAGTTCTTTCTGATCAGCCTCTATGTCGCGTTCCTGATGGCCGAGCGTCTGGCCTTTCGCAAGAAAATTCAACTTGCGGCTGGCGACCCCCAAACCGGCGCAGATTTTGCGACCATGCTTGATGCCATATCGATCAGCCTGCAACGATATGTAGGGGTAAAGACGCTGATCAGCCTGATCACAGCGGGCATTAGTTATTTTGTATTCAGGGTTCTTGGTTTGGAATATGCGGAAACCTGGGCCGTTTTGACCTTTGCTCTGAACTTCATACCCTCGATCGGGTCGATCATAGCGGTGTTTTTCCCAGCCATGATCGCGCTTGTTCAGTTTGATACGATCGTTCCGTTTCTGATTATCTTATTTGGGTGCGGCACCCTACAATTCCTGATCGGTAACTTCCTTGATCCGGCCATGCTGGGACGTTCGCTGAACATGTCGACATTCCTAGTTATTCTGGCATTGACCTTTTGGACAACTGTCTGGGGCCTGATCGGCGCTTTCCTGAGCGTGCCACTGACGGTCTGCATCCTGATCGTGTTCAGCCACATCCCTGCTTTACGCCCGGTCGCAATCATGATGTCTCTGGACGGCCAATTGGGCGAAGAGGACGGTCAGGCGCGTGCGAAAAACTGAACCACGAAGCAGCGTTGATTTAAGCTCGTCGGGCGCCGTACACTGCGGCCAGCCTGTCCGCGTATTTTGAACCATATACCGGTGTCGCGACCCGAAACCTCAGGTCTGACAACTGGCTATCAATGCGCCCCGATCCAGCAGTCGAACCCGGCCATACCCCAGTTCGATTAACCCCAAATCCACAAGCCGGTGAAGGTTCCTGTGCAATGTCGGTTGCGATACAGCAATCATCGCCGCCAGATCGTCTTGGGAAACATCAATCCAGCCCTCGGTTTTCGTGGTCCCTTCGTCCAAATGAAGCAACCTCAGGACCAGCCGCTTTTCCGTTCCCGTCACGGCCAGATTTGCCATGATGCGCAAAGCGGTCCGCATATTCTCATGCGTTAACGCATAGAAATCCCGGATGTAGTCAGGATTGTTCTGAATCAACCGCGAGATGCTCAGGTTAGGGAAAAACAAGGCTTGAGTGGCTTGCGTCGTGACAACACTGACCAGACGCAGTGCACCTGCAAACAATGCAAGATCGCCAATCCAGAACCCAGCGCCATCGCGGTGCAAAACGAACTCCTGACCGTCATCCGCGGGGGCCGTTATCTGCACACCACCGCTGAGAATCGCGTAGATTCCATTTGCCGAATCACCGTAGTGGTACAGTGTCTCACCCGCCTCAACCGATTTCAGTATGCCAAGAGCTGCCAAATCGGCTTGAAACTCTGACGAGCGGTCACTGAACCATCCGGTGTTTCGTAATAGCTTCAGATTATTCATTTTGTCTCACATTTGTACTTTGAGATATAATCATATGATGAGTTTCCGACGCAAGAACTGACCTATGCTGAAAACGTTCGATTCCCAGAATCTGATATTTTCGACATGGGAATCAACACATTGCTGCCGTGTTGTTCATGCGTTTGAACGCCGGAGATTTAATTTTCCAAGGGTCACTAAGATCCTATCAGATCAGGAGCAAACCATGTTACCTCCATGTTCGCTATCCGGCACCTGGCGCAGTAACTTGTGCCGACTTGCCGTGGTAACCGCCACACTGACACTGGCCATACCCGCCTGGGCGCAGCACCAGAAACCGAATATCCTTGTGATCTGGGGCGACGATGTCGGCCAGTCCAACATCTCGGCCTACACGCGGGGTCTGATGGGGTATCAGACACCCAATATCGACCGTATTGCCGAAGAAGGCATGATGTTCACGGATTACTACGGTGAACAGTCGTGCACGGCCGGGCGATCATCTTTCATCATGGGGCAATCCGTTTTCCGTACGGGCCTGTCCAAAGTTGGCCTGCCCGGCGCTGAGGAAGGCATGCAGATCGAAGACCCGACCATTGCGGGCCTTCTGAAAGCAGAAGGCTATGCCACAGGTCAGTTCGGAAAAAACCACCTGGGTGACCGGGATGAACATCTTCCAACAAACCACGGTTTTGACGAGTTTTTTGGCAATCTCTACCATCTCAACGCCGAGGAGGAGCCGGAAAACATCGACTATCCCAATGATGCTAATCTGCCCGATGGCAGAACCTTCCGACAAGCTTTCGGACCACGTGGCGTGATCAAGTCGACAGCAGGTGGTGAAATCGAGGATACCGGCCCGCTGACCAAGAAGCGCATGGAAACGGTCGACGATGAAACCGCAGCGGCGGCGATTGAATTCATCCGCAAACAAGAGGAAAGCGGCACACCGTGGTTCGTCTGGTGGTCAGGCACCCGGATGCATTTCCGCACGCATGTTTCCGAAGAGAAATGGGCAAAAGCCAATGAAATCGTGGGCAAGCAGGTGGATGAGTATACGGCTGGCATGATCGAACACGACATGCATATCGGTGACTTCCTTACTGCGCTGGACGAGCTGGGCATCGCCGATAAAACCATCGTGTTTTATTCGACCGACAATGGTCCGCACATGAATACGTGGCCAGATGCCGCGATGACACCGTTCTGGGGTGAGAAAAACACCCAATGGGAAGGCGCATGGCGCGTACCCGCCATGGTTCGGTGGCCCGGCAAGATTGCCGAAGGCGCTGTGTCGAACGAGATCGTGCACCATATGGATTGGTTGCCAACATTCTTGGCGGCGGCTGGCAACGAAACCGTGAAAGAAGATCTTCTGGAAGGCGTCACCGTGGCCGAAGTTGGCGGCGGGCGTGACTACCGCGTGCATCTGGATGGCTACAACATCCTGCCGATGCTGACCGGCGAAACAGACGAGAGCCCGCGCAGGGAAATCTTCTATTTCACCGACGATGGTGACCTTGCCGCGCTGCGCTTCGGTGATTGGAAGATCACCTTCCTTGAACAGAAGGCATGGGCAACATTGCGCGCCTGGATGGAGCCTCTGACCCCTCTGCGTGTGCCATTGATCGCCAACTTGCGACGTGACCCTTACGAGCGTGGCTATCGCACGTCGAACACCTACTATGACTGGATGCTCGACCGTGCCTACATGCTGGTGCCTGCACAGGCCTATGTCGCGCAGTTCCTTGAAACCTTCAAGGAATACCCACCCCGACAAGAAGCGGCGAGCTTCAGCCTCGACAAGGTGATGGAGAAGTTGACGTCACCTCCGGGCGCACCGTGATGCTGGCTGTTTGATCCAAGACACCTCAAAGCCGGAGTCCCGATACCGGGGCCCCGGCACTTCTCATTGGCGGTTGAAAATTGAGGAATAACCCGTGCGTCTGTTTTTGATATTGTACAGTGTGCTAGAAGCGACGGTCGCCATCGCCGACCCCTTGCCCTCTTGGAACAATCTAGAATCCAAAGCGAAAATCGTTTCGTTTGTTGACGAAGTGACCGACCCTGCCTCAGCTCACTACGTGACGCCCGATGACCGGATCGCCGTATTCGACAATGACGGAACGCTTTGGGCCGAACAGCCCGTGTATTTCCAGTTTGTTTTTGCCATGGACCGACTGGCCGATCTGGCCGAGCGGGACCCGTCGATCCTGACAACGCCTGCTTTGGAAGCTGCAGCAAAGGGTGAACTAGCGGCCGTTCTTGAAGGCGGGCATGAGGCGCTGATCGAAGTTGTCAACGCATCGCATTCTGGCACCAGCGTCGATGACTTTCAGGCAGGTGTTGCGCAGTGGCTGGAAACCGAACGCCACCCTGGCACCGGCCTGCCCTATGACCAGATGACCTATCAGCCGATGGTCGAGTTGCTGCGTTACTTGCGTGATGAGGGTTTCAAGACCTACATCGTATCCGGCGGCGGCATTCATTTCATGCGCGCCTTCGCCGAGGATGCCTATGGTATCCCGCCGGAACAGATATTGGGGAGCTATGCAGACAGCACCTATAAGGTGATCGACGGCAACCCGACGATCATCAAGGCACCGGGGTTAGCCTTCATTGACGACAAGGAAGGCAAGCCGATCAACATCGAACGTACGATTGGCAGACGCCCGATTCTGGCCGCAGGCAACTCGGACGGAGATTTCGCTATGCTGGATTGGACAACGTCGGGTGATGGCCCGCGTTTGGGAATTCTGATCCACCACACGGACGCCGAACGCGAATGGGCCTATGACCGCGAAAGCCCGATAGGAAAGCTGGCAGACGGGCTGGATCAGGGTCCTGACAAGGGATGGATCATTGTCGATATGGCGCAAGACTGGTCACGCATCTACACTGGGGCAAACTGAACGGCCCGAAAGATGTAAGACCCCATGTGGACAGCGCTGGTATCTATCTTTGTATTCACGTTGTACGTGGCTGCATTTGTGTTTTCGATCCGAGCAGCACAAACCGCGCGAACACCGCAAGGTGCAGTTGGGTGGGTGGTCTTTCTGGTATCAGCACCTTTCCTGGCGGTGCCGTTGTATCTTTTTCTGGGACACCATCGCTTTCACGGATATCGCATCGCGCGCCAGAAAAGTGAGCGGGTTGTTGAAGGGATCAAAACCTTTGCCGATTACTCAAGGCCCGATCCCTCGTCTATGTCGATCAATCCGCGCCCGTTCGAGTTTCTGGCGCATCTTCCTGTGTCCAGCGGAAACGGTGCCCGGCTGCTGGTTGACGGGCACGCCACATTCGACGCCATTTTCGACGCCATCGACAAGGCGAAGAACTATATCCTCATTCAGTTCTACATCATCAGAGACGACGCACTGGGCCGCAAACTGCAATCCAAGCTGATCGAGGCGACGAAGCGTGGGGTTCACGTCCGTTTCATGACCGATGCAGTTGGCAGTTATGGTTTGCCGCGCGCGTATCTGGATACCATGCGTGAAGCCGGGATTGATGTCGCCGACCCGCGTCAGCAACGCGGCCCGAATTTCCGGTTTCAGCTGAATTACCGAAACCACCGCAAAACCGTCATTATCGATGGCGAGACAGGCTTTATCGGTGGTCACAATGTGGGTGAGGAATATCTGGGCAAACATCCGCATTTCGGCCACTGGCGCGACACTCACATAATGATGTCCGGTCATGTCGTCCGGCAATTGCAGCTTATCTTCACCGAAGACTGGCATTGGGCACATAACGAAGACCTGATTGATGAACTTGACTGGGCGGGCAGTGAATCCGAACAGAACATGAATGCCCTGCTGGTTGCGACCGGGCCCGGAGACGAAACCGAAACTGGCGCCATGATGTTCTTTGCGGCAATCGCCGAGGCAAAAGAACGGTTGTGGATTGCGTCGCCTTACTTCGTACCCGACATCGATGTCATGACAGCCCTGCAACATGCCGCGATGCGCGGTGTGGATGTGCGCATCCTTGTTCCTGACATGATCGACCATCGCCTGCCCTGGCTGGCCGCGTTTGCCTATTTCGATGAAATCCGCGACTGCGGCGTACGCGTGTTCCGCTATACCGGCGGGTTCATGCATCAAAAGGCGTTCGTTGTCGACGATACGCTGGCCGCTGTTGGAACAACAAACCTCGACAACCGATCCTTCCGTCTGAATTTCGAAGCAATGGCGCTGTTCTTTGATGCCCGGGCTGCGCAGGCCGTCGACCAGATGCTACAAGAAGATTTCGAATCTAGCTACGAACTGACCCGCAGGTTGCGTCAACAACCGGCCCACATCCGCTTTGGTGCGCCGCTGGCGCGGTTGTTTGCACCGATCCTTTAGGAAAAGAACTTCTCCTGAAAAACGCGTGTCATCAGTGCGACCAGATACGCGGTCGACAATCCAAACGCCAACAGCCCGGTGACCGAGGCAAACGAGCCGAAGATGCGCAGCCCTTCACCCAAAACGATGTCGCCGTATCCGAGCGTCGTAAACGTCACCAAAGAGAAATAGATGGCCGAGTTCCAGTCCGGCAGCACATTCAGCAATACCCAGACGATAGCCCAGATCCAGACCTGAATGGTATGCGTCGCGATAATGAACCCCAGGGCAACAGAAATCGGCCCCGCCGTTGCCACAAACACCCCGCGTGTGACCCATTTTTTGTCCATCTTGATAATGAATATCGTGCACCAGGTCAGAAAGAGAATCTCGATCAGGATGCAAATACCCAGAAAGGTACTGCCCCAAACGATCTGATGCAGCAACGTCATGTATTCTCACCCTGAATTTCGACCATGGATTGCCCGGGCACAATGACCTTTAGAACCACAAGGCACAACCCCGCCGCCAGATGAAGTAGCCTGCGGCGAAAGGAACCGGAGTAAGGTCTGCACTGGACAGTTGGGAAGTCCGACGCACATCCTGTGCAAAAAGGGCGCTTCATGCTGTTGATCATCGACCGAGTTCAAAAGACTTATCCCGGCGGGCGGCCCGTTCTGCGCGATGTGTCTCTGACACTGGATCAGGGACAAACGCTTGCACTGACCGGTGAAAGCGGCAGCGGAAAAAGCACCTTGTTGAACCTGGCAGCCGCCCTGGACGATTTCGACGGGGGCGAGATCACGCTGGATGGCACGCCACTGTCCCCGTTGGACGATGCCGGGCGGGCCGGGTTGCGGCGCAGTAAGGTTTCGCTGGTGTTCCAGCAGTTCAACCTCATCCCATCGCTGACCGTGAGGCAAAACCTGTCCTTTCATGCCCGCCTTGCAGGTACCGAAGATGCCCAATGGTCCGGGCAACTGGCCGAACGGCTTGGGCTTTTGGATCTGCTGGACCGCTACCCCGAAAGCTTGTCGGGCGGACAGCAGCAGCGGGTGGCCATCGGACGCGCCATGGCAGCGCGCCCGAAACTGTTGCTGGCGGACGAGCCGACGGGCAATCTTGACGAAACCGCCAGCGCCAAAGTGCTGGACCTGATGCTGTCACTTGTGTCTGATACTGGCGCAGCTTTGCTGCTGGTGACGCATTCCCCGCAAATCGCGGCCCGTCTGGACACGCACCTACGGCTGAGCGGCGGGTGCATCCAATGACATTGGCCGTCGTCCAGGCCCTGCTGTCCCATTGGCGGATGCACCGGTTGCAACTGGCAACACTGCTAATCGGTATCGCCTTGGCAACTGGTCTGTGGTCCGCTGTTCAGGCCATCAACGCCGAGGCCCGCGCCAGCTATTCCCGCGCCAACGCCCAGCTGGCACTTGGGCAGTTTGACGAGTTGCGAGATCCAGCCGGTTTCATCCCCATGTCCCGCTATGTCGATCTGCGTCGCGCGGGATGGCAGGTGGCCGCCGTACTGGAAGGCCCTTATCGGGTCGCTGGACGTACGTTGCGTTTGATGGGCGTGGATATGGTGGCCTATCCCGCGCTGCCCGCAATTGCCGAGGCCCAGCAAAGCGGTGCGCCGCCCGACCCGGCGGACATATTGACTGCTCCGGGCCGCCTGCTGGTTTCGACAGAGTTGGAGCACTTGTTGCGCGGTCACGATACTCTGCCCCCGGTTCTCAGTACCTCTGCACTACCGCCAGATGTGATCCTGACGGATATCGGCGTTGCCGAACGTCTTCTGAATCAGCCCGGTGCAATCTCGCGGCTCATTATCCTGCCTGATCAACCCCGCGGGATTCAGCCCCTGACCGCGATCGCGCCAGAGCTGGAACGCATCAGCCCCTCACAAAAGATCGACACTGCTCGACTGACCGACAGTTTCCACCTGAACCTGTCAGCCTTTGGATTGCTGTCCTTCGCGGTCGGCCTTTTTATCGTGAACGGCACAGTCGGGCTGGCATTTGCCCAACGCAGGGGCATTATCCGCACGCTGCGGGCACTGGGTATCTCGATGCGATTACTGGTCTGGCTGATCCTTGCCGAGCTGACATTTCTGGCCTTGATCGGTGGGCTCGTCGGGTTGCTTTTGGGCTTCTTTCTGGCCGGAGCACTTCTGCCCGATGTCGCGGCCACGTTGCGTGGCCTTTACGGCGCACCAGTAACAGGGCAACTGACGCTGCAACCGGAATGGGTTTTGGCTGGGATCGCCATGGCAGTCTTTGGCACATTGCTGGCCAGCGGCCACGCATTGTGGCGCCTGTCGCGTATGCCCCTTCTGACAAGTCCGGGCGTTCAAGCGTGGCGGGGCGACCCCCGTGCGCGCCATCTTGCAGCGGCATTCGGATTGGTGATGATCCTGGGTGGCGGTTTGGCCTATGTCAGTTTCGGGGGGCTGATCGCCGGGTTTGCCCTGTTGGCTGGCTTGCTGACCGGTGCAGCGCTGATGCTGCCTGCGCTTTTGTCAGTAATGCTTTCATTCTGCGCCAGCACAGCGCGGGGGCCTATTGCCCAATGGGTCTGGGCGGATATGCGGGCACAACTGCCCGGATTGTCACTTGCCCTGATGGCCCTGTTGCTGGCTTTGGCAGCGAATGTCGGCGTAGGCACGATGGTGTCCAGCTTCCGGCTGACATTCGTCGGGTGGCTTGACCAGCGCCTGACGTCAGAACTCTACCTGACAGCCAGCGACGACGATCAGGGGCAGGAGATTACCGACTGGCTGCGCCCTCAGGTCGAAGCTATTCTGCCAATCCGAAATATGGAAATGTCGCACGAAACGGGGCCTCTGTTTCTTTACGGTGTCGTGGACGATCCGGTCTATCGGCAGAACTGGCCAGTGATCACCTCAAGCCCGAATGCATGGGATGACGTCATGGCCGGACGTGCGGTTCTGATCAACGAGCAACTGGCCCGGCGTGCCGATCTCTGGCCCGGCGGTGCTTTGGCCTTATCGCCGGACCACATCCTGACCATCGCCGGGGTCTATTCGGATTATGGGAATCCTACCGGGCAAGCCATCGTCTCGATGGACCAACTGAACCAGATCGCTCCGGGTACGGAGGCCCGCCGTTTTGGCATTCGTCTAAACCCCGAAAACGCAACCGAAATGGCGCAAACCTTGAGGGAACGGTTCAACCTTCCACGTCAGGCTGTCGTACAGCAAGCTGCAATGAAGGCGCAGTCGCTGTCGATATTTGAGAAGACTTTTGTCGTGACCTCGGCCTTGAATGTGCTGACCCTCGGCGTGGCGGGATTTGCCATTCTCACCAGTCTGCTGACCCTGTGGACCCAGCGCCTGCCACAGATCGCACCGGTCTGGGCGCTGGGGCTGAACAGGGCGCAACTTGCAGGGCTGGAACTGTTGCGCAGCTTATTGCTGGCGGCATTGACCGCCTGTCTGGCGTTGCCACTTGGGCTTGTTCTGGCATGGGTTCTGCTGACGGTGATCAACGTTCAGGCTTTTGGTTGGCGCCTGCCGATGTTCGTTTTCCCCTGGGATTGGCTGTGGCTGTTTCTACTGACCCTTCTTGCTGCCCTGCTTGCCGCCGCCTTGCCCGCGCTACGGATGCTGCGCCTGCCACCCGCCGATCTGCTGAGAGTGTTCGCCAATGAACGTTAGGACCCTCCTGTTCCTTCTTATGTGGCTCTACCCGATACCGCTTTGGGCGCAGGGCTACGCAGGTCTCGGCGGGTCGGCCGAAGGCTTTGACGTGCCAGTAGCCGGGTATGAGTTTGATATCCCAAGGGACCATGGCCCCCACCCGGCGTACCGCATCGAATGGTGGTATCTGACGGCCAATCTCCAAGGGGACGACGGCCTGGACTATGGCATTCAATGGACCCTGTTCCGGTCAGCCCTGAAGCCCTATGACAGCTACGGATGGCAAAGCCCGCAACTTTGGATGGGTCATGCTGCTGTTACGACCCCCAAGGCTCATTTTTTTACCGAGCGATTATCACGCGGGGGGATTGGGCAGGCCGGTGTGACAGTCCAACCGTTTGAGGCCTGGATTGATGAATGGCGCATGGCCGGATCGGATTTGGACGGCCTGTCGCTGTCGGCCAATGGTGATGACTTCGGCTATGACCTTTCGCTGACTGCGCAAGGGCCATTGGTTCTTCACGGCGACGCGGGCTATTCGGTCAAATCTTCTGATGGGCAGGCAAGTTACTACTACTCGCAGCCCTTCTATACAGTCGAAGGCGTGCTGCATTTGCCGGATAGCGAAGTCCGTGTAACCGGTCAGGGCTGGCTGGATCGGGAATGGTCCTCACAACCCTTGGCGGCAGATCAGAGGGGTTGGGATTGGTTCTCGCTCAGCTTTGAGGGCGGCGATAAGCTGATGGCTTTTCGCCTGCGCGGGGACCGAAGCGACTTCACTTCGGCCACCTGGATCAATTCAGACGGCAGTACTGAGGCCATCCCCAACGGCTCAATCAGCCTTTTGCCGCTGAGTACCAACGAGGTTGCCGGGCGTGACATCCCGACACACTGGCAAGTCGACCTTGTGGACCGGGGCATAGATATTCAGGTCTCAGCCCTGACACCTGATGCGTGGATGGGTACCAGTTTCGAATACTGGGAAGGTCCTGTCACCGTAACCGGCAGCCATGAAGGCGTTGGCTATCTTGAGATGACAGGCTACTGAACCAACCCGATATTTGTTCACGACCAGCGACGCGATCTTTTGCGTGCTGGAAAATCAGTCAGCGAACGACATACACCGAGACGTTGGAATGCCGCACCACTCGCGCGGCATTCGGACCAAGCAGGTAGTCCTTAAAATCCGGCTTATGCGCGCCGATCACTATCAGATCGGAACCGGCGCTTTCGGCGGTTTTCAGAATCTCCTGATAGGCTGTGCCTGTCGCAACGACATGGCGGATGCTTTCATTGCGCTCGGCCCCCAATGCCGAAATACACAGCGCCGTCAGTTTGGCCTGCGCCTCGGCCAAAGCCTTGTCGTGAAAATCGGATTCAAAGAACCCGGACACCCAGCTTTCCCCGAAATCGGGCAACACAGTCACAACATCCAACTGTGCCCCTTCCAGATCCGCCAAAGCGGCGGCTTTTTGCAGGACCGGAGCATCAATCTCGCCATTGCTGATATCAATGGCACACAGAACAGAACGTGTCATGCGGGCACCCCTTGTCTGGCGGCACGGCCGCGTTGCAGGAACGCGATGAGACCCAAAAGGATCATCGCTGGGATATACACCAACTGCTTGGGCAGCTGGTCGGACGGTAAGCTGACCGAGGCCAGGCGTACGGGTTCATCGCCATAGTAGTCGAAGATGCCCAGATCGTCGGCCACCGGCGTGCCGAACAGCGGCTCGTCAAGCTTGACCAACCCGTCCTCGGGGACCAGAAGCAAGCCCATCGCCTCGACTCGCGCGGCCCCTCCTTCTTCGTCGCCCACAGTGACAACAACGGTTGTATCCACCATCTCGAGCGTATCGAAATCGGGGCCCGCGACGACCAGGCGGACATCTGTTCCCGGCCGTGTCTGACCAATGGTCTCTTCAAATGCAGCAGGTTCAACCGATTTGAACGGAGGCGAGATGCGATCCATGAAAAAGTCCGGTCGGAATAGGGCAAATGCCACCAAAACGAGCGCGACACTTTCATAGATACGGCTGCGGGTCAGGAAATACCCCATCGTACCCGCCGTGAAGACCAGAATCGCTATGGTCGCGAAAACGGCCACCGTGATCCCTTCAAGCCATGTAACGTCGATCAAAAGAAGATCAGTGTTGAAGATGAACACAAAAGGCAGTGCCACGGTGCGCAGGCTGTAGAAGAACGCCGTGAAACCGGTTTTGATCGCATCACCGCCCGACACAGCAGCCGCCGCGAAGCTTGCAAGCCCAACAGGCGGTGTAACATCGGCCATAATCCCGAAGTAAAACACAAACAGGTGCACAGCGATCAACGGTACAATCAGCCCGCTTTGCGCGCCCAGTTCAACGACGACCCCGGCCATCAACGAGCTGACAACGATATAATTCGCCGTGGTCGGCAGACCCATGCCCAGAATCAGACTTAGCAGCCCAACCATAACCAGCATAAGGATAAGATTGCCGCCTGAAAGGAACTCGACCAGGTCAGCCATTACTTGCCCAACACCCGTCAAAGTCACTGTGCCGACGATCACGCCCGCAGTGGCAGTTGCCAGCGCGATACCGATCATGTTCCGTGCACCATCAATCAACCCCTGCCACAGGTCAGCGATGCCATCGACAAAGGTGTTCTTGAGATTGCTCTGCCCCCGGAAAAGAGCCTTGAGCGGTTTCTGCGTCAGCAGGATTACGAACAGCAAAGCGGTCGCCCAGAACGCCGACAGTCCCGGCGATTTCTGTTCGATCATCAGGAAGTAAACCAGAACGATGATCGGCAGCAGGTAATGCAAACCTGCCTTATAAATATCAGCGATAACAGGAAGCGTGACCTCTTTTGCATTCGGGTCGTCCGGCTCAAGGTCCGGCACCTGAGCGGCCAGATAGAGCAATCCGACATAAACCGCGCAGACGATCAAGCTCAGCACCAGGCCTGCCGCAGACGGTACCCAGCTTGTTACAGCATCGACCGGGAATTGCGAGCCGTAACAAAGCCCTGCAAACACCAGGAAGAAAGCCAACATACCCACAACGGTTCGCGCCAGATGCACGTCACGGTCGCCCAAAGTCGGCATGTTTCGCTTCACGGCTTCCAAATGCACGATATAGACAAGCGCGATGTAAGAAATCGCCGCAGGGAGGAAGGCGTGGGTGATCACCTCGACATATGAGATGCCCACATATTCCACCATCAGGAAGGCAGCCGCGCCCATCACAGGTGGCATGATCTGACCGTTGACCGATGAGGCCACTTCGACCGATCCGGCCTGTTCACTGCTAAAGCCCACACGCTTCATCAGCGGAATGGTAAATGTTCCGGTCGTCACAACGTTGGCAATCGACGAGCCCGAGATCAGGCCGGTTGCGGCAGAACCAACAACGGCCGCCTTTGCCGGACCACCGCGCAGATGCCCGAGCGCACCAAAGGCCATCTTGATGAAATAGTTCCCTGCCCCGGCCTTATCGAGTAACGCGCCAAACAGCACGAACAGGAACACAAACTTCGTGGAAACGCCCAATGCGATGCCAAACACGCCTTCAGACGTGATCCACATATGGCTCATCGCCTTTTTGAGACTCGCACCTTTCCAGCGGATCACTTCCGGCACCCATTCAGATGCGCCAAAGAAGACATAGGCCAAAAAGATCGTCGCGATAATTGCCATGGCCGGGCCAAGCGCGCGTCGCGCGGCCTCGAACAGTAGCACCAAGCCAAGCAACGCGACCCATTTGTCCGTATCGTCGGCCAAACCGCCCGCATTTACGATCTTGTCATAGAAAAAATAGCCATACAGCGCGACGAACGCACCGACCAAGCCCATGATCCAATCCTGAATCGGGATAAAGCCACGCGGGCTGGTTTTCAGCGCTGGATATGCCGCAAATGCCAGAAACAGAGCGAAGGCAAGATGGAATTGCCGCGCATTGTTTACTACGCTGCCCGGCAACACGTAGTTTGCGAGCGGCGACGCCAGGATAACCTGAAAAATCGACCAGATCGCGGCTACAATCGCCAGGAAGACACCTACATTCCCGACCGGATTACGCCCGCCCGCGTCGGATGATGCGACCAGATCCTGAAGCTCTTCTTCGGAAAGCGGACGATTGGATTGAGTGTCGGAATTCATCAAATGTCTCCCCGTCGCGGCCATTTTTGACCTTCTAACTCACCTGCTTGGTACAGGCGTTGTGCAGGGCGCCCTAAAAAGCGCCCTGCTTCAGGTCTGGTTTACTGAATCCAGCCTTTTTCTTTGTAATACTTCTCGGCCCCCGGATGCAGCGGTGCAGACAGGCCATCTGCGATCATTTCTTTGGGCTTGAGGTTGGCAAACGCCGGGTGCAGTTTTTTGAAGTCTTCGAAGTTTTCAAAGACCGAGCTGACCACCGCATATACCGCGTCGTCCGACACATCTGCCGAAGTCACAAAAGTCGCACCTACGCCAAACGTCTGGGTGTCGCCGTCAGAACCACGGTACATGCCACCGGGGATGGTTGCAGTACGGTAGAACGAATTGTCGTTGACCAGCTTGTCCACGGCTTCACCGCTGACATTCACCAGAACCGAGTCACAGGCTGTGGTGGCTTCCTGGATCGAACCAGACGGGTGACCAACGGTATAAACCATAGCATCGATCTGGTTGTCGCACAGGGCAGCCGATTGTTCAGCCGCTTTCAGCTCTGTCGCCAGTTCGAAATCATCGGTGGTCCAGCCCATTTCGCCCAGAAGAACTTCCATGGTGCCGCGCTGACCGGAACCGGGGTTCCCGATGTTCACGCGCTTGCCTTTCAGGTCTTCAAAGTTTGTGATGCCTGCATCGGCGCGGGCCACAACGGTAAAGGGCTCGGGGTGGACCGAGAACACCGCACGCAGGTTTTCGAAAGGACCGGCCTCTTCAAATTTCGAGGTGCCGTTATACGCGTGATACTGCCAGTCGGACTGGGCAACACCGAATTCCAGCTCGCCTTCGCGAATTGTGTTGATGTTGTAGACCGAGCCACCGGTCGATTCGACCGAGCAGCGGACACCGTGTTCCTTCCGGCCCTTGTTTACCAGACGGCAGATCGCGCCACCTGTCGGATAGTAAACACCGGTCACGCCGCCGGTACCGATTGTAATGAACTCTTCGGCATACGCCGCCGGAGCCAACATGGCTGCGGTTACAAACGCGCCGAGGCTCAATTTGCTGCTGTTTCTCATTTCAATACTCCCACATTTTTTGTCTGGCAGTTGGAATTCAAATCGATCATCTGCCCATAAAACTGTGCCGATAACGATGATCGGCCCGCCTTACAGCAGGTGCAACCTGTTGAATTTTCCAGTTTCTCCCAACCCCTTTGAGGGTTCATTCAGATACTTTCAATGTCAAGGCCAGCGCCAGCCTGACTCGCATCAATCCGCATATATGAGCGCAAATTTCGAATTTTCCCCTCTGGCACACAGGAATACCCGCCAGATCGGTCTTCCTGATCTTTGCTCCCAAATATGTTCAGGTCGGTTCAACAGCGGGTCGCATATGGTGCCCTTTCGCAGGGAAAAGTTGATACCAGAGGACTGAAGGGAACCAGACCAGATCGAAAAGTAAGAATTAAGTGTGCGAACACGCAAGTGGCCCGAAAAGAAAAAACAGGAAGCAGGTTCCCCTAACTCCCTGTTTTTACTTTGGTACCCAAGGCCGGACTCGAACCGGCACGGTATCACTACCGGGGGATTTTGAATCCCCTGCGTCTACCATTCCGCCACTTGGGCCACGGACACTGGATTAGCGCCCATCAAAGGGAAGGTCCAGAGGCAAAAATCATCCAATAATCCATTTGTTTCCACTGCGATGGTTGACGGGCCGTCAGGTGCGTGGTTTGGCTTTCCCGGGTCGAGAACGGGATTTGAGTGCTAAATGTTGCGATCGCTTTATGACTGGACAATTCGTCTGGCGGAACACCCTCATGCGCTGTGGGCGCTGGCCGTAGTGGCTTTTGTCGAAAGCTCGTTCTTTCCAATCCCCCCCGACGTTCTGATGATTCCGATGATCCTTGCGCGCCCCTCGCGCGCTTGGCTGATTGCATCTGTTGCCCTGGTGGCTTCGGTTCTGGGCGGGATGCTGGGCTACGCGATTGGTGCGTTTTTCTATGAAAGTCTGGGGCAGCCCATTCTTGAATCCATGGGCAAGGCTCATGCGATGGAAGAATTCAACACCCGCTTCAACGATTTCGGGTTCTGGGCGGTTCTGGCCGCCGGTGTGACGCCTTTCCCGTACAAGGTCATCACCATTATGTCCGGCTGGACAGGAATGCCGCTTGGAACATTCATCGCAACGTCGATACTGGCACGCGCGCTCAGGTTCTTTCTTGTTGCGGCCCTGCTTTGGGGCTTTGGCGAGCCGATCCGTGAGTTTATCGAAAAACGCCTGGGGCTGATGTTCACCTTGTTCATCATCCTGTTGTTTGGCGGCTTCCTGGTGGTGAAATACCTATGACGAGACGTTCACAACTTATCGCACTGGCAAGTCTTGGGTCCCTGGCCCTTCTGCTGGCAGCTTTTGGCTTTCAGCATCTGGGCGGCCTTGCCCCGTGTAAAATGTGTATCTGGCAGCGCTACCCGCATGGGGTCGCAATCGCAATTGGCGTTTTGGCGCTGGCCTTACCAAGGCTAAGTTTCCTGCCCCTCTGTGGCGCAATGGCCGCCGCCGCCACTTCGGGCATCGGGTTCTATCACGCCGGCGTTGAGCAAGGGTGGTGGGAAGGTCCGACCAGTTGCACATCCGGCAGCATCAGTGGGATGTCGAATGACGATCTGTTCGATCAGATTATGTCCGCGCCTTTGGTTCGCTGCGACGATATCCCGTGGGAATTGTTCAACATCTCGATGGCTGGGTGGAATGCCATTGCCTCGGCTGTTCTGGTGCTGATCTGGCTCGCGGCGTGGAAGTCAGAGCGGGCCTAGAATTCGTCCAGTTCCGCATCCCAATACAGAAAATCGATCCAGCTTTCGTGCAAGTGATTGGGGGGGAATTTCCGACCAACATTGCGCAGTGCTTCGGCGTCAGGCTGGCGGGGCGGCTTACGCAGGTTCATTCCTGCCTGACGCAGTGATTTCGACCCTTTGCGCAGGTTGCACGGGCTGCACGCCGCCACAACGTTCTGCCAACTGGTCACCCCGCCAGCGGCGCGTGGCACCACATGATCAAAGGTCAGGTCACCGCGACTGCCACAATACTGGCATCGGAACTCGTCTCTCAGAAATAAATTAAAGCGCGTGAAGGCCACGCGCTTTCTGGGTTTTACATAGTCTTTCAAAACAACGACCGAAGGTATTCGGATCTGCGTACTTGGGCTGCGAACCACTTCGTCGTATTCGGCCACGATGTCGACCCGATCCAGCCAAGCGGCCTTGATCGCCTCTTGCCAGGGCCACAGGGACAACGGGTAATAAGACAGGGGGCGATAATCGGCGTTCAAAACCAATGCCGGATGATGCTTCAATGCACCTGGCTCCCTGACAAATTCGGTCCTGAAGTCTCCGTCCATATCAGAATCGCTCCTCGCTCTGCTCTGCCCGTTTTTGACATCAGAGCGGGGAACACCCGCCCCGGCCTTAATATAACTATATATCGTGTTAATACTCTGACAAGCCCTGATTTTCCACAATATGTCGCAAACTGGGTAATGCGAATCCGTAACAGGCACATGACAGTTATCCACAGCTTGCGCGGGCTGTACTCTTCGGGGTATGCGCACGTCATGTCCTGGTTCATTCGCTTCAACAAACCTTACGATGTGCTGCCGCAGTTCACCGACCGCGACAATGCGGATACGCCGCGCAGTACACTGTCCGATTTCATCGATCTGCCCGGGGTTTATCCCGCCGGTCGACTGGACCGTGACAGCGAAGGTTTGATGCTGCTGACCGACCACGGCAAGTTGCAGGCGCAGATCTCGGACCCCAAGCACAAGATGGCAAAAACCTATTGGGTTCAGGTCGAAGGTATTCCGGACGAAACCGCCCTGAAAGCGCTGCGAAACGGCGTCGAGTTGAAAGACGGCCTGACCCGTCCGGCGAAGGTGCGGCAGATCGACGAGCCAGACAACCTGTGGCCCCGCACCCCGCCAATCCGCGAACGCGAGACTGTACCAGACAGTTGGATAGAACTGTCCATACGCGAGGGCAAAAACCGTCAGGTGCGTCGAATGACGGCCGCCGTGGGCCTGCCGACCCTGCGCCTGATCCGCTGCCGCATCGGTGACTGGACATTGGACGACCTGGAACCGGGCCAGTGGGACAGCCTGCCCATGCCGTCCCTGAACTCCACACCGCAACGAAAACGCGACCGTCGACCGCGCCGGTGACATACCCTGCCCTGATCTGCTAAACTCGGGTCATGAAACTAACTCCCGGAATACCGGCCCCTTCGGCGATTCTGGAAGCGTCGCTTTATGTCGATGATCTGGACGCAGCGGAACAGTTTTACGGCGAAGTACTGGGCCTGGAACGCATTCAGCGTGTCGCCGACCGCCACGTGTTTTACCGAATTGGCGGATCGGTGCTGCTGATCTTTAACCCGGAACAGACGGAACAGCCGCCCCTCAACCCGAACATGCCTGTTCCGTCCCACGGCGCCCGTGGTGCAGGACACGTGTGTCTTGTACTGACCCGAGATGAAATCGCGGTAATGCGCAAGCACCTTCTGGACTGGAATGTCCCCGTAGATGCAGAGTTTGACTGGCCCGGAGGCGCACGTTCCTTGTACGTGCGCGACCCGGCCGGAAACTCAGTCGAATTTGCGGAAGCCCATCTTTGGTCTTGAACCAATACAAAACGACCGTGTTCCGCTGAACTGACCTTACTGGCTAAAGGCTCAGCTTGTCGCGCATGAAGGCCAGAGCCACACTCAGCCCGTCCGGGGCGATGCCGTGCCCAGTGCCCTTCATGACATGGGCATAGACCTCTTTGAAACCGGCGGATTGCAGGGCCTCTGCCGCTTCGGGCAAGGATTGCGGCGGGACGACGTCGTCGGCATCGCCATGCACCAGCAGTACAGGCATCCGGCTGACGGTTTCGTCTGCCAGAAGGTCCGCCTCTAGCAAACGGCCTGAGAAAGCGACAATTCCGGCCACGGGGTCTTCGCGGCGGGGCGCGACATACAGGCTCATCATCGTGCCCTGGCTGAAACCAAACAGGACAACCTGTTCTGGCAACAGGTCTTCATCCACCATCAGAGCATCCAGAAAGGCGTTGAAATCCTCGACCGCCATTTCCATGCCCCTGCGCGCCTCTTCTTCGGACGACCCGTCAATCCAGGGAATGGGAAACCACTGAAAACCATTGGGCATTCCGGGGATCTGCTCGGGCGCGTCCGGGGCCACGAACAATGTGTCGGGCAGATGTTCACCCAGCGGGTCGGCCAAACCCAGCAGATCGGCACCGTTTGCGCCATAGCCATGTACGAACACCACAACCGAGCGCGTGTCGCCCGAAACAGGTTCTTTCCGGAGCGCATTCAAAACCCGTGTCATCTGATCCCTTCTCTTTGCTTTGCAACCCGGTAATAGGCCCACAGCACCCGCGCCGCAACCGAGCGCCAGGGCGACCAGGCCTCGGCCATCTTGCGCAGTTCTTTATCTGTTGGGCGGTTGGGCAGGTCATAAAGGATGCGCGCGGCCTCTTGCAGCGCCAGGTCGCCGGGGGCGATCACATCAGCGCGACCAAGCGAGAACATGGCGTATATCTCCGCAGTCCAGACGCCGATGCCAGACACCTGCGTCAGCGTGGCCACAACTTCTGCATCAGGAGCATCACGTAACGCTTTGTAATCTATACGCGCTTCTGCCAACGCCTTTGCATAGCGGATCTTCTGACGGCTTAACCCTACGGCCCGCAGATCGTCATCCGTTGCCCACATGATCTTTCGCGGACCCGTCAATTTGGCATCTTGCAGGCGTTTCCATATTGCATTGGCCGAAGCCACACTGACCTGTTGGCTGACAATGGCACTCAGCAACTGCGCGAACCCATCGGGACGGCGACGTAACGGCAATGGGCCAGTCTGTTCCATTGCATAGGCCATGCGCGGACAGCTCTGGGCCAGCCATTCAGCCCCTTCCGCCACACAATCCGGCGTTTCGATGATGCGGCCAACGGGCATGTAGCCTCCCTGCTCGGTTGTCACTGGCACGTTAGGCGCATGTGCCGCAGATGCAACCGGCTTGTGCCGCAAACACTTAGCCGATAACCATTCCGCCATGACCATGATCTCGACCCTTCCCGATGACCGTCAGGCCAAACGCAACGTTGCCGTCTTGGTGGCGGCGCAGGCCATTCTGGGCGCGCAGATGCCAATGATGTTCATCGTCGGAGGGCTGGCGGGTCAGTCGCTGGCGACCAATCCTTGCCTGGCAACATTGCCCATTTCGCTGATTGTTCTGGGATCAATGCTGGCAGCCACGCCAATCTCGGCCATCATGCAAAAATGGGGGCGTCGGGTCGGGTTCCTTGTTGGCGCGACATCCGGTGCGTTGGGCGGGCTGATCGGAGCCTATGGCCTGTTTCTTGGCTCTTTCCCCGTCTTCTTGGTCGGCAGCCTGTTAACAGGCATCTACATGAGCGCCCACGGATTCTACCGGTTCGCCGCAGCGGACACCGCATCGGACGAGTTCCGCCCCAAAGCGATTTCCTATGTCATGGCTGGTGGATTGGCAGCTGCCATCATTGGCCCGCAGATCGTAAAGCTCACGTCCGAAGCCTACGTCATCCCGTTTCTGGGCACCTATCTGGCTGTCATTGGGATCAATGTTCTGGGGTCCGCCCTGTTCTTCTTCCTTGATATCCCAACACCTGCAAAACCCACCGGCACCGAGCCCAAGGGACGATCGCGACTGGAATTGCTGAAAACACCCCGCATCGCCGTGGCCATCATATGTGCCATGGTATCTTACGCGCTGATGAATCTTGTGATGACTTCGACGCCGTTGGCCGTGGTAGGTTGTGGTTACTCGGCCAATGACGCCGCTGACATCGTCACCAGCCACGTGCTTGCCATGTATGTGCCCAGTTTCTTTACGGGTCACCTGATCGCCCGGTTTGGCATCGAAAGGATTGTGGCGCTGGGTCTGGCAATTCTTGCAGCCGCTGGCCTGGTCGCTTTGCAGGGCGTTGATTTAGGGAACTTTTTCGTCGCTCTCATTCTTCTTGGTGTTGGGTGGAACTTTGGCTTTATCGGCGCGACCACGATGCTGGCCGCATCGCATGAACCGCAGGAACGCGGCCGGATGCAGGGCCTCAACGACCTGCTGGTGTTTGGCGGAGTGACTATGGCCTCGCTGGCTTCGGGTGGATTGATGAACTGCTCGGGCGGTTCCCCGGTTGAAGGGTGGACAGCAGTCAACCTTGCCATGATTCCGTTGCTGACATTGGCAGGCGGGGCCCTGTTGTGGCTGGTTCTGCGACCGGCCGACCCGGAACGGGCCTGATCACCAGCGCCCGCTGCCCGCAGTCCACATCAAGGACAGCCGTTGCTGTATTTCTCCCGGAACAAGATCACCGGAGGCAACACGTTCTGGGCTAGCTATTGCTTGCTTCAAAATCCGTTCGGCCAACCACCCGGAATATAATGCCGGCCGTGCCTCGGCCGAAATTTCAGCCCGATGCGATCTGGCTTTTTGCAGGCGATTCAAGGCGGTTCCGGCCAAGGCACGCACCCCTTCAAGGGTACCGTCGAAAAGCGGTATCCGCCCGCGTTGTTCCAGTTCAGGAATAGCCCTGAGCCAGTTCGCCACCCCAACCGCATATCCAAAGTCACGCAACACAGTTTCATCGGCCACCCCCAGCGCCTGGGCTGATGCAACAACCAATGAGCCCGTGCTGTGATCGATGTAGGCGTCAAAGTGCTCCTGATCCTCGAACGGATCACGATATATATCCCAACGCCTTACGGCCACATATTCATCCAAAACACCAGCCAGATGGGGCGAAAGAACCTGTGACAAGGGTGTTACTACCTCGTGCCGCCGTACGGTTGCCCCTTCAGCAATTTCCTGTAGCGCGTCACGCCACCATTGCAGCCGCATCTCGGCGATCATCGGCTCTTGCGTCACCCAGGGCGCGCGGGCAACTTCGACGTTTAACGCGTAAATCGGGAACAGGACTGCACGGTCTGCCACCGGTGCAGCCATCGCAGCGCGGAAACGATCTGGATCAGCCCGTTGCACAAGTTCCGCGCAGGCCTTGACGTCTTGGTCAAAGACCACGCTCACTCGGCTGCTGCCTTTTTCGGATCACAATCGCGCACCAGTTTCCATTGAATCGCATCCAGAAGCGCCTCGAAAGACGCATCGACTATATTCGCGCTGACGCCCACGGTGGACCAGCGCCGCCCCTGCCCGTCTTCGCTGTCGATGATGACACGCGTGACCGCTTCGGTGCCGCCTTGCGTAATCCGCACCTTGAAGTCGACCAGACGCATATCTGACAACACCTGTGAATACTGGCCCAGATCCTTGGCCAAGGCTTTGGCTAAGGCGTTCACCGGCCCCCTGTCGCTGCCTGACTCGTCCATGGATTCGCTGACAGACAGCTTCTTTTCACCATCCACTCTTACGACAACAACGGCCTCGGACAGGCTGACCATCTTGTTGTATTTGTTCTTACGCCGTTCAACGGTGACTTTGTAACGCTTGACCTCGAAGAACTCAGGCAATTGACCCAGCTCTTCCCGCGCCAGCAGTTCAAAACTGGCCTGAGCGGTGTCATAGGAATATCCATCCGCCTCGCGGGCCTTTATCTGGTCAAGGATGCGGCCAAGTGCGGGGTCACCTGCCTCAACACGCAAACCAGCCTCGGTCAAACGCTTGCGCAGGTTTGACTGACCAGCCTGGTTCGACATCGGAATGATGCGGGCGTTCCCGACGCTTGCGGGGTCCACATGCTCATATGTCGATGGGTCCTTGAGGATCGCGCTGGCGTGCAGTCCGGCCTTATGTGCAAAAGCCGACGCCCCGACATAAGCCGCCTGCTTGCTGGGCACCCGATTCAGGACATCATCCAGCATCCGGCTGATCCGGGTCAAACCAGCCAAAGCCTCACGGCTGACACCAATATCAAACTGCGACGCATAGGGTTCCTTCAATAACAGCGTCGGGATCAAAGCGGTCAGGTTCGCATTACCGCAACGTTCGCCCAAACCATTCAATGTTCCCTGAATTTGCCGTGCACCGGCCTCAACAGCAGCCAGAGAACAGGCAACGGCATTTTCGGTATCGTTATGGGTGTGAATGCCCAGCCGATCACCGGGCAGCCCGGCTGCGATCACCTCGGATACAATTCGCCCAACCTCGGACGGCAAAGCGCCACCATTGGTGTCACACAGGACAACCCACCGCGCGCCAGCCTCAAGCGCTGCGCGACAAACATCCACGGCATATTCCGGATTGTCCTTGTAGCCATCAAAGAAATGTTCCGCATCAAACAGCGCTTCTCGCCCCTGCGCGACGATATGCGCGACCGAGGCGCGCACGTTTTCCGTGTTTTCTTCCAGTGAAATGCCAAGCGCGTGGGTGACGTGATAATCATGCGACTTGCCGACCAGACAA
The DNA here is from genome assembly GCF_059613825.1 of Ruegeria sp. SATB027. Classification (NCBI taxonomy): domain Bacteria; kingdom Pseudomonadati; phylum Pseudomonadota; class Alphaproteobacteria; order Rhodobacterales; family Roseobacteraceae; genus Ruegeria; species Ruegeria sp. SATB027. The sequence continues at coordinate 106,197 of NZ_JBXWTH010000017.1, read as the reverse complement.
ACAGCCTGCGTTCCCGCATTCATCACGGCTGCCAGCACATCGTCATTCTCGGCTGATCGTCCTGCGCGTTTGGTCATGCCGAACGCCGTCAACCGGGCCGCGGTCTTTGGTGCCACCTCGAAAAACGCGCTATCGGTTGGGTTAGCGCCGGGCCAACCGCCTTCGATGTAATCCACACCCAAAGTGTCCAGCGCCTGCGCGATCTGCACTTTTTCTGCGGTCGAGAACTGCACGCCCTGCGTTTGCTGCCCATCGCGCAGGGTTGTGTCGTAGAGGTAGAGGCGTTCCTTAGTCATCAGACCTCCTCCAGCTTGGCAGCATCAAAACCGGTGCCGGGCACCAGTTCGACACTGTCCTTGCTCATTCGAACCTCAAGCCCTGCCGCAACATAAGCTGCCTTCAAGCGATCAACTTCCGAGAAGTCCTTGCTTTGCATTGCGATTTCGCGTGCCTTCGCTAAACGGTCCGCATGAGAGGTCAAATCGACAGATGCGGTATCTGCCCAGTCGCTCATCTCAGGTAAAAGCAAACCCAGCAGTTGCGCACTGGCCAGCAGACCTGCGGCGTCACCGTCTGAAGCCAGACGATAAAGCTCGCTCATGGCACCTGCCGTATTCAGATCGTCACTTAGTGCTGCGATGACTTCAGGTGCCGCGTTGGCTGCGGGCTCGATGCCCGCTGTCAGCGCCCGCCACTTGCGCAGCGTCGCCTCGGCCTCACGCGCCTTCTTTTCGGTCCAATCCATTGGCTTGCGATAATGCGTCTGCAGAAAGACGAAGCGGATTACCTCGCCCGGCACACCCTGCTCCAACAGATCATGCACGGTAAAGAAATTGCCCAGAGATTTGGACATCTTCTTGCCCTCAACCTGCAACATCTCGTTGTGCATCCACACCCGCGCAAACTCCCCATGCGGGTGAGCGCATTTGCTCTGGGCGATCTCGTTCTCATGATGCGGGAACATCAGGTCATTGCCACCCCCGTGGATATCAAAGCTCTCGCCCAGCAGTTCATAGCTCATGGCCGAGCATTCGATGTGCCAGCCCGGACGTCCCCGGTCCCACGGGCTGTCCCAGCCCGGCAGATCATCAGTCGAAGGCTTCCACAACACGAAGTCCATCGGGTTTTTCTTGTATGGCGCGACCTCGACCCGCGCCCCCGCAATCATGTCATCGACCGACCGGCCAGACAGTTTGCCATAGCTTTCTTTCCAGCTGTCGACCGCGAACAGAACATGACCTTTGGCGGCATAGGCGTGACCCTTTGCAATCAGGTCTTCGATCATCGCGATCATCTGGGCGATATACTGGGTCGCGCGTGGCATCTGGTTGGGTTCCAACGCTCCCAACGCGCCCATGTCGTGCAAGTACCAATCGATGGTCTCGTCCGACCGCTCCTGCACCAGTTGCTCAAGCGTGCCTTCTGCACCCGCCTGTTTGCGCGCCAATGCCGTTGCGTTGATCTTGTCGTCCACGTCGGTGAAGTTGCGCACATAGGTCACGTGATCTGTGCCGTAGACGTGACGCAACAGGCGGTAGAGCACATCGAACACAACCACCGGGCGGGCATTACCCAAATGGGCACGATCATAGACCGTTGGGCCACAGACATACATCCGCACGTTTTCAGGATCGATCGGTACGAAGTCTTCCTTCGTCCGCGTCCGTGTGTTGTGCAGCTTGATCGTCGTCATCGGTCGGGCTCCTAAGAAACAGCAAAGGCTTGCGCGTTGGCGCGGGCTTAGCAACTTGTCTCAGGGATGAAAACGAAAGAAACCGGCCCGCTTGATAAATCAGCAGGTAATGCAGCAGATAATAATGATGCAGGTCACCGGGTTCATGGGACATCGGTTAGCATGGGATCATTCCCAAGCCAAGTGTTGAGTTTGCCATCCCCGTTCGGCACAGTGCCGAACATGGACCGAGATTTCGTCAATTCCATCTGCAAAACGCTGCCCGGCGCTGAACTGTCCGATCCCTGGGGCGGTGGCCATGACGCCTGGAAAATTGGTGGCAAAATGTTCGCCTGTATCGGGATCGCAAATGACGGTGTTTCCGTAAAAACGCCCGATATCGAAACGGCGCAGATGCTGATAGACACTGGGATCGGCATAAAAGCCCCCTATTTCCACCGCAGCTGGGTGCGTCTTCCGTTTGACACCGGTGCAGACGAAATGCGCCATCGTTTGACTGTGTCCTATGACCTTGTCCGCGCATCATTGACCAAAAAACTTCAGGCCTCGATAGCGCCGCGAAGCTGATTGACAAACGCCTGCCGCTCTGTCCCATTCAGCGCAGAGTAACCGGGGCCCTTGTCATGGAATTGTCCAAGCGCATCACGCAGATCACCGGCGGCAGCGACGGGTGGGAGGTGTTCAATCGGGCCCGACGGATGCTGAATGAAGGGCATGCTGTGACAGAATTGACAATCGGCGAGCATGACGTTCGTACCGACTCGTCGATCCTGCACGCTATGGACCTGTCGGCCCGCAACGGTCACACCGGTTATGCCACGGTGCCCGGAACAGATTTGCTGCGCGATACGGTTGCTGCCCGGGTTCAGTCCCGCACAGGTATCCCAACGACGCGTAACAATGTACTGATCACGCCCGGTGGGCAGTCCGCCCTTTTCGCCGCGCATATGGCGGTGTGCGATCCCGGCGACACCGGGCTGTATCTGGACCCGTATTATGCCACCTACCCCGGAACGATTCGCGGTGCCGGGGCCATTGCCCGCGCTGTTCGAACCACCGCAGAAGATGCATTTCAACCGCGCGCAGACTTGATTGATGCGGCGGCGGAAGGCGCGGTTTCGCTGTTGATCAACACACCGAACAATCCGACCGGAGTGGTGTATTCCCATCAGTCACTTGAAGCCATTGCCGATGTTTGCCAACGCCGTGACCTGTGGCTGATATCAGACGAAGTCTATGACACCCAGATCTGGGAGGGCGAGCACCTGTCCGCCCGCGCGCTGCCCGGAATGGCCGATCGTACCTTGGTGGTTGGATCAATGTCCAAATCACATGCCATGACCGGGTCCCGATGCGGGTGGATCGTTGGTCCGGAATACGTGATCCGCCACCTGATAGATCTGGCTACTCATACAACTTATGGCGTTCCGGGGTTCATTCAGGACGCGGCCAGCTTTGCACTGACCGCAGGACAGGAACTTGAAAACAAGATCGCCGCGCCATTCCGTCGCCGCCGTTCATTGGCGATAGACGTATTGGCGGCACAGAACACAGTGGGGCTCGTCCCGGCGCAGGGTTCTATGTATCTGATGCTGGATATACGGGCGACCGGGCTGACGGGCGAAGGGTTTGCGAACGCCCTGCTGGACACTCATGCGATTGCCGTCATGCCGGGCGAAAGCTTTGGCAAAGCCGCAGCGGGTCACATTCGGGTTGCCATGACCGTGGATGATGAGAAATTTGTTAGTGCCTTGAGAACCCTGTGCGCATTTTCAGCGCAGCTCGCCAAGCGAAACGCGGCTGAATAGCCGCATTCAAAACCGAAATGTCGTACGCAGGTTGAAAACATTGGTGTCCAGACTGCCGCTGGATCGGGTGACATCGTCGAAATTCTGCCGCAGCGCTTCACCGCTGATGATGAAATTCTCGCCAATCGGATAGGCCAATCCGATTCCGTAAACCGCGGCCGTGTCACTGTCGACCGAGGTATCAGCCCGCGCCGCGCCCACGACCACGTATCCCAGAGCGTTACCAAAATCATATCCGCCACGCAGTTTCAAGCTGGTCATGCTGTCGAGACTGCCCTGAGACTGGCCAAGGTTCAGGGACAGCCGGTTATATTCCAACTCACCGCCCAGAACGAAATTCCCAAAGTCCTGATCATAGCCCAGATGCGCACCAAAGGCCGTATCATCACCATTCGCACCGCCCGGACCGTCGGCATCTGCAAATCCAAAACTGAACCCTGCATACCCGCCAGTCCAATCCTCAGCCGCAACAGGGCCAGCTCCGGCGATCAATATCGCAACAACAAGGACGGAAAAAGGGTTCATAGTCGGGCTCAATGCAACACCGCTCTGGTTTCGATCAGAGGCATGACTTCAATTCAATCTGTGACCTGCTGGTCATAATTCAACTCCGCTCAGCAGACCTTGGAAGTAAGTGAATGCAGTATAACAGATTTCTTCCAAAACGGGTGAAAATCTCGGCGTTTTGTTCTTTGACCCCAAAAGCCCTAAGAATTGTCCATGTGAATAATTATCAAAGGTCGCAAATAGAACAGATTGTGTCGCCGCGTTTTGGAATGGTCGCGCAAGACGTTGAGGGACAAAATGGCAGACGACGACTGGAAAATCAGCCTGATCAGCCGCACCATTGGGGCGGATCGCGGACGTGCCGCACGGGGACGGCCGTAAAGGTGTGCTTGCTGACACCTTAAGACATCACTCAACGACCGGATTCTTGAAATGAACGACCAACCCCGCAATTCATCGCGCAGTGGCGGCCGCGCCGCGCGCCGTGCTGCCCGTGCAACCGCACTGCCCGAGCACCTGCGACCAGTCCGCCCCGGAATGGAAGGCGGCGTCCTGAATGTACTGACGCAGGCGCAGATCGAACGCATCCACGAAGCAGCACTGACCGCGCTTGAAACCATTGGCCTGGCGGACGCCCCGCAAAGTGGCATTGACTATCTGGTCGGTGCGGGCTGCACTTTGGGCGACGATGGCCGTATCCGTTTCCCGCGTGCCCTTGTCGAGGACACGATTGCTAAGGCGAACCGCTCGGTCACTTTGTACAGCCGGGATGGAAACACCGATCTGGAATTGTCCGGCACCAAAGTGCACTACGGTACGGCCGGAGCCGCCGTGTCCATGGTTGACGTCCACGGTCGGGAATATCGTCATTCCACCGTGCAAGATCTGCACGATGCCGCACGTATCTGCCAACAGCTTGATAACATCCACTTTGTGCAACGGCCAATGGTTTGTCGTGACATCGCCGACAACCTCGAAATGGACCTCAACACGATTTACGCCTGCTGTTCGGGGTCCTTCAAACATGTCGGGACATCCTTCACCGAGCCAAGCCACGTCGCTCCGGCGATGGAGATGATCTATATGATTGCGGGCGGTGAAGACAAATTTCGCGAGCGGCCCTTCGTTTCCAACTCGAACTGCTTTGTTGTTCCTCCAATGAAATTCGCGACAGAAAGCTGCGAAGTGATGGAAGCGTGCATCAAGGCCGGAATGCCAGTCTTGCTGCTATCTGCTGGTATGGCCGGAGCTACAGCGCCGTCGACCATCGCCGGTGCGATCACGCAAGCAACTGCGGAATGCCTGGCGGGATTGGTTTATGTTAATGCCGTAAGTCCCGGTGCTCCGGCGATTTTTGGCACCTGGCCGTTTGGTTTGGACCTGCGAACCGGTGCCATGTCGATCGGTTCAGGGGAACAGGCCCTTCTGACCGCCGGATGTGCCCAGATGCACCGGTTCTACGACCTTCCGGGCGGAGCTGCGGCTGGCGCATCGGATTCGAAACTGCCCGATATGCAAGCCGGCTGGGAACAGATGTGTTCGAATGTCATGGCAGGTCTGTCCGGTCTGAACATGGTATATGAGGCGGCCGGGATGCATGCCTCGTTGCTGGGGTTCTGCCTGGAAAGCCTGATCCTCAGCGACGATCTGATCGGACAGGCGCAACGCTGTGTACGTGGAATCGAAGTGACGGATGACACGCTGGCACTGGATCAAATGGCGGCGGTCTGCATGGGCGGCCCAGGCCACTATCTGGGGACTGACGCAACGCTGAGCCGGATGCAGTCAGATTACGTCTATCCGACATTCGGAGATCGCTCCTCGCCGAAAGAGTGGGTTGAGCTTGGCAAGCCCGATCTGGTGGAAAAAGCCGTGGCAAGGAAAGAGGAAATCCTTTCCACCCCTTCCCCTGCAAGGTTCGACCCGATTCTGGACGCGGAGCTTCGGAGAAAATTCAAAATCCATCTTCCCGCCTAAGGTGATGGAAAAGGCGGCCCGAAAGGGATCGGGCCGCCTGTTAGTATAATGCCTACCCGTCACTGGGCGGCAGCAATCCTGCCTCCTGCGCGATCGCAACCTCGTCTGCATCCAACGCTCCGTCACCATTGGCATCCATGGCCGAGAAGGTGTCGGCGTTGACTTCCGGTACGACCGCCTGAATTTCCTCGATGGTCAGCAGACCATCGCCGTTGGTATCGGCTGAGGATTGGGCCGAAGCAACGCCGGGCAAGCCCAGAACGGCCATGGAAAGCCCGATCAAATAATGCGATTTCATTTCAGTGCCTCCTGAAAGGTGTGTTTGTGTTTACGTCCGGACAGCGCCCAGAAGCACATGGACGCCCCTGCGCGTCACGCGTTTTGGTAGAACTTCGTGATTTCACGCCAATCTTTGCGTGTTTGCCCGAGTCGGGTTTGCGGTTCACCGCCTGAAGAAAGCCATGAAACCGTTGTCGGCGGCTCTTGCCCGACAGGACCACCTTAATCCGGCAATGTGGCGCTTATCCGGGACGACTCGGCGGGTAAAAAGAAAGGGGGCCGAAGCCCCCTGTCAGTTTCGCCTTCCAGGCTCATTTCGTTGACCGCCCGGTGTTTTTTTGCCTGCGGCCTGGACTGCGCATGGGGCGAGCGCACCCGCCCCGTGAAAGAGTGGGAGGGAGCAAATATTCCGCCCCACCCTGTTCCCGGCCAACACGGGCATGTCGGCCGAGTGGAGAAAGGTCAGTCGGTAAGTCTCAGACCTGTTCTCCGTATTCGTCGGGGTCGGTTACTTAGGGCAGCGTCCGACCCCTACGCCCCGGGGTGCCGGGGCGTTAAAGTCAGCTACACCCGCTTGTCGCGCCGCAGGTGTTGCACTTCATGCAAGTGCCGTTACGCACCAGCGTGTAGTTTCCGCATTCGCCACAGGGGTCGCCCTCATAGCCCTGCATCTTGGCTTTGGTGCGGGCGTCCATTCCGGTTGCCACTGCCGTTTCGGTGGCAGGCGCTTCGAACACAGTTGCTGTTTCCGACATTCCGGCCACGTCGCCATAACTGCCGTTTAACACCATCAAATCCTGCGGCAGACGCTTGCGCAGATACCCGGTCGAGCTGATTTGTTTCAACACTTCCAAAGACTTGGACGCCGCAGTTTCACTGATTTCCGAGACATTGGAAACGCCTTCCTCTTCTCCGCGGCCAAGATCATCAAAGGTAGCACCCTCGGGTTTCACATGGGCGAGATCGGTACGGTCCAGATAAGACACGGCCAGTTCGCGGAAGATGTAATCCAGGATCGAAGTCGCGTTCTTGATCGAGTCGTTGCCTTGCACCATCCCTGCCGGTTCGAACTTGGTAAAGGTGAAGGCGTCGACAAACTCCTCCAGCGGCACGCCATATTGCAGGCCGACCGACACGGCGATGGCAAAGTTGTTCATCATCGCCCGGAAGCCAGCGCCTTCCTTGTGCATGTCGATGAAAATCTCGCCCAATTGACCGTCTTCAAACTCACCCGTGCGCAAGTACACCTTGTGGCCGCCAACGATTGCCTTCTGAGTATACCCCTTGCGGCGATGCGGCAGTTTCTCGCGATGGCTGCGGATGATTTCCTTGACCACAACTTTCTCGATCACCTTCTCGGCGAGAACGACGGCTTTTTCCTGTGCAGAGCCGCTTTCCAGCACCTCGGCCGCCTCGTCATCATCCTCGACCAGCGCAGCCGCAAGGGGCTGAGACAGTTTCGAGCCGTCGCGGTACAGCGCGTTGGCCTTTACACCCAGCGACCAGCTAAGCTCATAGGCCTTCTGGCAATCCTCGATTGTCGCATCATTCGGCATGTTGATTGTTTTGCTGATCGCGCCCGAAATAAAGCTTTGCGCTGCGGCCATCATGGTGATGTGGCTGTCAACCCCAAGGAAACGCTTGCCTTTCTTACCGCACGGGTTGGCGCAGTCGAAGATCGCGTAGTGTTCTTCCTTCAGATGCGGTGCACCTTCCAATGTCATGGTTCCGCAGACATGGTCGTTGGCCGCATCGATATCCGCGCGGGTGAAACCCAGATGGCGCAGCAAATCGAAGGTCGGGTCATTCAGCTTTGTCGCCGGAATACCCAGAACGCCGGTGCAGAAATCTTCACCCAAGGTCCACTGGTTGAAGACGAACCGGATGTCAAAGGCGCTTTCCAGCGCGGCGTCCACCTTGGCCAACTCGTTCGGGCCAAAGCCATGACCCGTCAGTGAGGTGTGGTTGATCCCCGGCGCGTTGCCGATGGTGCCGTGGCCGACCGCATAGGATACAATCTCTTCGATCTGCGACGAGGAATAGCCAAGCTTTTCCAGCGCAGAAGGTACCGAGCGGTTGATGATCTTGAAGTAACCGCCGCCTGCCAGCTTCTTGAACTTCACCAGCGCAAAATCGGGCTCGATTCCCGTGGTGTCGCAGTCCATCACCAGACCGATGGTGCCGGTGGGGGCAATCACAGTGGCCTGTGCGTTGCGGTAACCGTTCTGCTCGCCAAGGCTCAGCGCTTCGTCCCACGCCGACATGGCCAGATCGACCAAACGCTTGTCGGGGCAGTTACCATGGTCCAGAGGCACCGGCTTGACGGCCAGCTTCTCATACCCCTCGGTCACACCCTGCGCCGCGCGGCGATGGTTGCGGATAACGCGCAGCATATGGTCGGCATTGCGCTTGTATCCCTTGAACGGGCCAAGCTCACCGGCAATTTCAGCTGAAGTGGCATAGGCTACACCGGTCATGATCGCGGTCAGGGCACCGCAGATCGCCCGCCCCTCATCCGAGTCATAACTGTAGCCCATGTTCATCAGCAGGCCGCCAATGTTTGCGTAACCAAGGCCCAGAGTGCGGAAGTCATACGACAGCTGCGCGATTTCCTTTGACGGGAATTGCGCCATGGTCACCGAGATTTCCAGCGTCAGGGTCCACAGGCGCGAGGCGTGCATGTAGTCGGCTGCCTGGAACTCACCATCCTTGAGGAAGGTCAGCAGGTTCATCGAGGCCAGGTTACAGGCCGTGTCATCCAGGAACATGTATTCCGAGCACGGGTTCGAACCGCGAATCTCGCCATCTTCGGGGCATGTGTGCCATTCGTTGACCGTGTCGTGGAACTGGATACCTGGATCGGCACAGGCCCATGCAGCGTGACCGACTTTCTCCCACAGGTCCCTCGCCTTGACCGTCTTGGCGACCTTACCGTCAGTTCGGTTGATCAGTTCCCAATCGGCGTCTTTCTCAACAGCGGTCAGAAACGCATTGGTGACACGGATGGAGTTGTTCGAGTTCTGGCCCGAAACCGAGCTATAGGCTTCCGAATCCCAGTCCGTGTCATAGGTCGGAAATTCGATACTGTCGTGACCCTGCTTGGTATAGTCCAGCACGCGTTTGATATAAGTCTCTGGGATCGCTACCTTTTTCGCCTCGCGAACCGCTTTCTTCAGGCTGTCATTCTTATTGGGATCATACGCGTCGTCCTGCGCACCGTCCCACGAACGGATGGCCTCGAAAATGCCGTTCAGCATCTTCTCGTGCATCTTCGATCCGGCAACGATCGAGGCCACTTTCTGCTCTTCGATCACCTTCCATTCGATGAATTGTTCGATGTCGGGGTGATCCGCATCGACAATAACCATCTTCGCTGCCCGACGGGTTGTTCCGCCTGATTTGATTGCGCCAGCGGCGCGGTCGCCGATCTTGAGAAAGCCCATCAGGCCCGAGGATTTGCCGCCACCCGACAGTGCCTCACCTTCCGCACGCAGATGGCTGAAGTTGGTCCCGGTGCCCGAGCCGTATTTGAACAACCGTGCTTCGCGCACCCACAGATCCATGATGCCGCCTTCGTTCACCAGATCATCATCGACGGACTGGATGAAGCAGGCATGTGGCTGCGGATGTTCGTAGGCGGATTTGGATTTGGTCAGTTTGCCGGTCTTGTAGTCGACATAGTGGTGCCCTTGCGCCGGACCGTCGATTCCATAGGCCCAGTGCAGGCCAGTATTGAACCATTGCGGGCTGTTTGGGGCGGCGCGCTGAGTCGCCAGCATGTACCGCATCTCGTCGAAATAGGCGCGCGCATCCTCTTCGGTCGAAAAGTAGCCACCTTTCCACCCCCAGTATGCCCACGCACCGGCCAGCCGGTCAAAGACCTGCTTGGAGGAAATTTCGCCCTCGAATTCAGCATCTTCAGCGGGAACCGACCGCCACAGGAATTCAGGAACGTCTTTTTCCTTAACTTTGGTCAGTTTGGACGGAACACCAGCTTTGCGAAAGTACTTCTGGGCAATCACGTCGCTTGCCACCTGCGACCAGGTTGACGGAACTTCGATCCCTTCCAGGCGGAACACAATGGTTCCATCGGGGTTTCGGATTTCAGATGTCGCAGACACAAAATCCAGTTCCGAATAGGCATCCTGATCTGGTTTGGTGAATTTTCTTTCAATCTTCATGTCCGCAGCCCTAGTTAAATTCCGCCTAATTTTCGGTTCACGGCACTACATTTTGAGTTGCGGAGCACCACCCGCAACGCCGACAGAAGCGCGCAAAGGTACTGGTCGCTGTTTTGGACAGCGAAAAAGCCGTTACAACGGCTGCACGTTAATAGACTGTGCTTATCCGACCCTCGCCTGTTGCCGTCCCGGCTTGAACACCAGATATTGTGGCAATCTCTTCGGCTCATACAATTTGACGTATATTGCCATAGAAGGTCAACGCCCTTTTTCAGCCAAATTTGAAATCTTTTTTGTTGACCAGACCCAGACACGAGGGGTGTGAAACTCAAGGTCCGATTCCTCCACAGGCTCGCCTTCGATAAATTCTCGGTCACATCTCGAAGTCTCAAATCGAATTACCGTTTTTACCAGCATAGTTATCTGTATTTGATCAACCAACGCCGCGCTGGTTAGGCTGTAAAGGAATCATCTTCGCCGGGTCTGTCGAACCCACGCTGAACGACCAAAGGTTCACTTCGGAATGAGAAAGGCCAAATGAATGAAGTTGCTTCGCTTTATCCCCGCGTTGGCCTGTATCGTGGCCTGCACGCCACAAGAAACGCCCACCCCGTCACGTAGCGCGCTGTTCGAAACGCAGCCTCAAAGGTTGTTTGAGGCATTTGAATCCAGTTGTTCTGGACCCGGCAAGGTATTTGAGAAAATCGGCAAACAGGCTTTTGAGTGCAGCGAATACCTGCCCCCAAAAGCGGCAGCCTATTTGATTCTGAACTATGACGGATTTCCGCAGGACCTGCCCCAAAGTGTCATGCGCCTGACATCGTCAAAAACAGGTTCCGGCTATCGCGTCGACGCACGATCGTACTTTAAAGTGCCGCAGAAAACCGGAGCAATCGTTGAGGTTCCACTGGAAAGTGACGCGCTGGATCAGGCGATCAGCTCGTTGTATCTGGCGATGGGCGGAACGCCTACATGAGAGTGTGAAGGAAGTGGTCGGGGCGGCAGGATTCGAACCTACGACCCCCTGTACCCAAAACAGGTGCGCTACCAGACTGCGCCACGCCCCGGACCGTGCGCCTTCCTAACGATGACAATCTGATTTGAAAAGCCCTAACAGGGCCAAATCGCAGGACCTTGCGAAAAAATTTCGTGCTGCATCTGAGTGCCGACGCCGATAGAGTAGCGCGCGGACAATCCGGCATTGATTTCCAGTACCGCAAAAACGGCATCCCCACCTTCAATCGGTGTCAGATCGCCGGGAATCGCACTCTCATGCACGTGTGACACTGTGCCCGTACGGTCCAGAAATATCATGTCGAGCGGAATCAGTGTGTTCTTCATCCAAAACGCGACAGGTTGCGGCGGATCGAACACGAACAGCATACCGGATCGATTCGGCAACGACTCGCGAAACATCAACCCCTTTGACCGTTCCTGAGGCGTAACCGCCATTTCCACGTCAAATCGGATTGTCGCGCTGTCGTTTCGGAGAGTGATATGATCAACGCTGCACGCAGCAAACGCCCCCCCTGTCCACAGTGTGATCAGAAGTGTCCAGAATACCAGAAAACGAGTCATCGAAGTGTCAGCCGTCCAGCGCGGCTTCCCAGGCGAGAACCTGCGCCGCCATTCGGCCGCGCTTGCCATCAATTACGCGCATCGCAAGCGCCTCTCCGGGCTGGAGGTCAGCAAGCCCCGAGCGCCGCAACACTTCGATATGCAAGAACACGTCTTCACCGCGCCCAAAAACATTTGCGAACCCGAAGCCCTTGCCTTTGTCGAACCACTTCACCCGCGCGGCCTCCAGAGGGGCTTCTGCGATAGCGTCCGGATCCAACTCGGCGAAATCGGCCAACATCATCGACTCGGCGCGCGCTGGCGGGTCAATTGCAACAACCTCAACCGCCTGAACACCTCTGTCCGTGCGGTGTGTCATGATCTCGATACCCGCTCCGTCCGCGACGGAACTCTGACCGAAATTGCGCAATACGTTCACGTGCAACAGAATATCCGGGCCGCCTTCGTCAGACACAACAAAGCCGTATCCCTTGGCGGGATCGAACCATTTCACGTGTCCACGGACGCGATACATGTTGTTCAGGTCTTCTGGCACGGTTTTCCCATCGCGAATTTTAGCAGTTCGTTAAGGGTCTGTTGTTTATGGGATTGGCGGGCAAATTCAAGCTGAAAAAATCGTTTACTTTCTGCCTGTTGCATTTCACGACACGTGAACGTCATGGATTCAACCTTTCAACATGCCATGCCGATCCCGGCTCAATTCGTTTCCATCTGAACCGGTCATGCAAGCGAAATGCTCCATCAGCCCAGAACTCAATCTCTGTCGGCGTTAATCGGTACCCGCCCCAGAATGGAGGACGAGGTGGATTCGGCCCAAGTTTAGCGGTCACTTTCGCGACCTCTGCCATCAAAGCTGTCCGACTTGAAAGCGGTTGTGACTGCTTTGAAGCCCAGGCACCCAACCGGCTTTTCAATGACCTTGATGCATAATACGCATCAGCCTGGGGCCCGTTTTCACGACATACTGTACCACGAACACGAAGTTGACGCCGCAAAGATTTCCAATGCATTACAAATGCAGCTTTTTCCGACGTATCCAGCTCGTTCGCTTTGACGCTTTCGTAGTTTGTATAGAATACAAATGAATCCGCTTCGATTTCTTTCAGCAGAACCATGCGTGCATTTGGCAAACCGTCCGGGTCAACGGTTGCAAGCGCAATCGCATTCGGATCATTCAATTCAGTCTCTTCAGCCTCAGCTAACCACCGGGCCGCAATTTCAAACGGATCGGAGCCAGCAAAGATGCCATCACGCTCGGTCATTTCCATCCCCTGGAAAGTATTAATGACGAGCCTAAGGCGAGAACCCGCTGCGAGCAAGAGCGCACGGCCTTGATGCAGCGCTACCAATGGCATAAACCATGCCAATCTAACGCGAAGACAGGCGGAGAACCAAACATGTCAAATCAGTTGATGGCCGGCAAACGTGGCCTCATCATGGGACTGGCCAATGACAAATCAATCGCATGGGGAATCGCCCGCGCCTTGTCCGAAGCCGGAGCTGAACTTGCCTTTTCTTATCAGGGTGACGCTTTGAAAAAACGTGTGGACCCGCTGGCTGCGCAATTAGGCAGCGAAATCGTTCTGCCCTGCGACGTGAGCGATGAGGCTTCAATTGATGGGCTTTTCTCGGCGCTGGAAGAGAAGTGGGGCAAGCTGGACTTTATCGTTCACGCCATCGGTTTTTCTGACAAGAACGAATTACGTGGACGTTATGTGGATACCAGCCGGGCCAATTTCACGCTGACGATGGATGTCTCCGTCTATTCGTTCACCGCGGTTATGCAGCGCGCGGAAAAGATGATGTCCGAAGGCGGCAGTGCCATAACACTGACCTATTACGGCGCCGAGCAGGTGATGCCCCACTATAACGTGATGGGTGTTGCAAAGGCCGCTCTGGAAGCGTCGGTCAAATACCTGGCCGAGGACCTGGGCAAGGACGGTATTCGCGTGAACGCGATCTCGGCCGGCCCGATCAAAACCCTGGCTGCCAGTGGCATTGGCGATTTTCGCTACATCATGAAATGGAACGAGTACAACTCTCCGCTGCGCCGCAACGTGACCATTGACGATGTCGGCAAGTCGGCCCTGTACCTGCTGTCGGACCTCAGCAGCGGCGTCACCGGAGAGAATCTGCACGTGGATTCGGGTTACCATATTGTCGGAATGAAGGCCGTTGACGCCCCTGACGTGGAAAAAGGTTAAGAACATGAGCGCTAAGGACCGCCTGCCGCACGAAAAAGGATTTCACATCAGCTGGGACCAGATCCACCGCGACTCGCGCGCATTGGCGTGGCGTCTGGACGGGCAAGGCCCCGATGATGGCAGCTGGCGTGCTGTTGTGGCGATCACCCGTGGCGGCATGGCCCCTGCGATGATCGTCAGCCGGGAACTGGATATTCGTACCGTCGATACGGTCAGCGTCAAATCCTACCACCATCAAGCTCAGGGTGAGGCGGAAGTTCTGAAAGCACCCGATGCCAAGTTAATGGGCGACGGAACCGGAATTTTGATCATCGACGATCTTGTGGACAGCGGGAAAACCCTGGAACTGGTTCGAGAGATGTATCCGAACGCGCATTTTGCGACGGTTTATGCCAAGCCCAAGGGACGCCCTATGGTGGATACGTTCATCACCGAAGTCAGTCAGGACACATGGATCTTTTTCCCGTGGGACATGGCCCTTCAATATGTCGAGCCCTATCGCGGCACCGATTGAATTCAGATCAGTAGGCAGCACATGACGCTCAGCCGTACCGCCGCAACATTCGCGCCGCCAGTGATGGAAGCGCGCCGATGGCTCGAAGGCGTTACGTTCCCACCCGAACGCCCGCTGATCAACGTAAGCCAGGCGGCGCCGGTTGACCCGCCGCCGCTGGCCTTGCGCGAGGCTATGGCCGAATTTACCGTGCGCGAAGACCATGCGCATCTTTATGGCCCTGTGCTGGGAGATGACGATCTTCGCGCGGAACTGGCTGCGCAGATCAGCACGCACTACGCAGCAAGGGTTGGGGCACCTCAGGTTGCTATCACCTCAGGCTGCAATCAGGCGTTTTCAGCAGTGATATCGGCCATCACCGGTGAAGGGGATGAGGTCATTCTACCAACCCCTTGGTATTTCAATCATAAAATGTGGCTGGATATGTCAGGTGTCCACGCTGTGGACCTGAAGACCGGCGACGATTTGCTGCCCGACCCTGAGCGCGCGCGCGCGCTGGTCACGGACAAAACACGTGCCATCGCTCTGGTCACGCCCAACAATCCCGGCGGCGTTGAATACCCGGCAGACCTTGTCCGCGCCTTCTTTGAGCTTGCGAGCGAAACCGGGATACACCTGATCGTCGACGAAACCTACCGTGACTTCGACAGTCGCAGCGGGCCACCACATGACCTGTTCCAGCAACCAGACTGGGATCAGACGCTGATCCACCTTTATTCCTTCTCCAAGGCCTACAGGCTGACGGGCCACAGGGTCGGCGCAATTGCAACGGGCACCGCACTTCTGGCTGAGGTCGAGAAGTTTCTCGACACTGTTGCCATTTGCCCCGGTCAGATCGGACAGTTCGCCGCGCTTTGGGGTATGCAAAACTTGTCGCAATGGCTGGCAGGCGAACGCGACGAAATACTCGACCGTCGCGCTGCCATCCTTGAGAGGATACCCGCACTGGAAGCTAAAGGCTGGCGTCTTTTGGGACTTGGGGCGTATTTCGCCTATCTGGAGCACCCGTTTGACATTCCGTCCGACGAACTTGCCCGGCGTTTGGTGCGTGAAGCCGGTGTTCTGCTATTGCCCGGCACCATGTTCATGCCCGATCACCACCCGGACGGGAAACGGCAAGTGCGCATTGCCTTTGCCAACCTCGACCGCACAGGTTTGGGCCAATTGTTCGAACGGTTGCAGGGCCTGTCCTTCTAAGCTTGCCCCCCGGCGGTGTGCGTCGTATTCAAGGCGGCAACCGACAGGGCAGAACGCTGCCGAAATAACAAGAGGGCACCATGGCCGCAGGCGCTAAAAGTCTTTCGAAAACCTTTGTCTGGATTCTGATGGGCATGCTCATGCTGGGGCTCGCGGGGTTCGGCGCCGTCAACCTGAGCGGTACAGTCCGTACAGTGGCGCAAGTTGGTGATGAAAGCATCTCGATCGATGATTTTGTCCGCGAGTTGCAGCGCGAGATCCGCGCGGTTGAGGCGCAATCGGGTCAGCCCCTGCAAATGTCGCAGGCACGCGATCTGGGGCTGGACCGAAACGCGCTTGCCCGCCTGACGGCCTTGGCGGCGCTGGACAACGAGGTGAGCCAGCTTGGGATTTCCATAGGGGATGAGAACCTGCAAAAAGAGATCGTGTCAGTTCCGGCCTTTCAGGGCGTAGACGGCAGTTTCGACCGCGAGGCATACCGCTTTCAGCTTGAACAAGTCGGCATGACGGATTCCGAGTTCGAGACGGACCTGCGCAAAGAATCCGCCCGTACGATCGTTCAAGGTGCGATCATGGGGGGTGTGGAAATGCCTGCCACCGTGACAGACACGATGGCCAACTACATTGGCGCCCGTCGCAGCTTTACCGTTGCGACGGCAGGGGCCGAGGCATTGGAAACCCCCATGGCCGAACCGACTGACGCTCAGATTCAGACCTTCTATGACGAAAACGCTGAACAGTTCACCCTGCCCCGTACCAAACAGCTGACTTATGCGATTCTGTCTCCGGCCATGTTGGTGGACACGGTTGAGGTTGACGAAGAATCCCTTCGCAAGCTTTTTGAAGAGCGGTCGGACGAATATAATCAACCGGAACGCCGTCTGGTCGAGCGCCTGAATTTCCCGGATGAGCAAGCAGCCAACGACGCCAAGGCGCAACTTGAGGTCGGCGGAACGACCTTTGAACAACTGGTTCGCGATCGTGATCTGGAACTTTCCGATATCGATCTCGGCGACCTGACACGTGAGGATCTGGGCGAGGCCGCCGACGCCGTGTTCGCGGCAGAGCTTGACGCTGTTGTTGGCCCTCTGCCTTCGGTATTTGGCCCCGCCCTGTTCCGTGTCAACGGATCCCTGGCTGCAAACAGCGTTCCCTTTGAGGAGGCCGAACCGGCCCTGCGCGAAGAACTGGCGACAGAACGCGCCCGCCGCTTGATCGAGTCTCAGTCCGAAGACATAAACGACATGCTGGCTGGCGGTGCGACCCTGGAAGAACTGGCAAGTGAAACCGAAATGGAACTGGGTCAGATCGACTGGACCCGAGACAGCGCCGAGGACATAGCGGCCTATGACGGGTTCCGCGCCGCCGCCGAAGCCGTGCAAGAAGGAGATTTCCCAGAAATCGCATTTCTCGAAGATGGATCGATCTTTGCCTTGCGCCTGAACGACGTTCTGCCGCGTCGCCCTGAACCGCTGGAAAGCGCACGCGACCGTGTCGCCGCTGCCTGGGTACAGGCAGAGACCAACAAAGCCTTGCTGGACAAAGCAAACGCCGCACTGAGCCAACTGGCCACTGATGGTGACTTCGCTGCGACTGGCCTGCCCTTCCGCGTTGAAAACGCACTGACGCGTACCGCGTTTCTTGATGACGTCCCCGCCAGTTTCATGAATGAAGTGTTTCAGATGGAACTCGGTGAGTTGCGCGTCATTGGTGGAAATGGTGCAGCCTTGCTGGTGCGTCTGGACGAGGTTCTGCCCCCCGAGGATTCCGACGAGCTGCGCCGGTTGCGCGACGCACTGGCAACGCAGATGGATCAGGCGCTGTCGCAGAATATTTTTGACGCATACGTACGGGACGCTCAGACCCGCGCCCGCCCGGTCGTGGATCAGCAGGCGCTAAACGCCGTGCAGGCGAGCTTTTAAGCGAGACCAAGATGGCCCTGACACCCGATTTCGATACCTTCGCACGCGCCTATGAAGCGGGCGAAAACCAGGTGGTTTACACACGTCTCGCCGCCGATCTGGACACACCCGTGTCGTTGATGCTCAAACTGACGGGCGCGCAGAAAGATGCGTTCATGCTGGAGTCGGTTACGGGCGGTGAGGTGCGTGGCCGCTATTCAATCATCGGCATGAAACCGGACCTGATCTGGCGCTGTCACGGTGAAACGTCCGAGTTGAACCGTTCGGCGCGGTTCGACGCCGACGCCTTTGCCGCGCAGGGCGGCAATCCGATGGACAATCTGCGTGCCTTGCTGGCCGAAAGCCGTATTGAACTGCCAGACGACCTGCCTCAGGCTGCCGCCGGGCTGTTTGGATATCTGGGTTATGACATGGTCCGGCTGGTCGAATACCTGCCGGACGTGAACCCCGATCCGCTGGGACTGCCAGATGCGATCATGTTGCGCCCGTCTGTTGTCGCAGTATTGGATGGCGTCAAAGGCGAGGTGACGGTGGTTTCACCCGCCTGGGCCAGCGACGGTCAATCTGCCAAAGCTGCCTATGCGCAGGCGGCCGAGCGTGTGATGGATGCGGTCCGCGATCTGGAACGTGCGATGCCCGCCGAAACCCGTGATCTGGGCGACGCCCGCGAAATTGCGGCGCCGGTGTCGAACTTCACCAAATCCGGCTATATGGAAGCGGTTGAAAAGGCCAAGGAATACATCCGTGCTGGCGATATCTTCCAGGTAGTTCCAGCGCAGCGTTGGACGCAGGATTTTCCGCTGCCGCCTTTCGCGCTTTATCGTTCGCTGCGGCGCACCAACCCCTCGCCATTTATGTTCTACTTCAACTTCGGCGGTTTTCAGGTCGTTGGGGCCAGCCCCGAGATTCTGGTGCGGGTGTTCGGCAGCGAAGTCACCATTCGCCCGATTGCAGGCACACGTCCCCGTGGCGCGACCCCCGAGGAAGACAAGGCGAACGAGCTTGACCTGCTGGCCGATAAGAAAGAGCTGGCCGAACATCTCATGCTTCTGGACCTCGGGCGCAATGATACCGGCCGCGTGTCCAAAATCGGCACAGTTCGCCCGACCGAAGAGTTCATCATCGAACGCTACAGCCATGTGATGCACATCGTGTCGAACGTGGTGGGTGAGCTGGCGGAAGACAAAGATGCGCTGGACGCCTTCTTTGCCGGGATGCCTGCGGGCACCGTCTCGGGTGCGCCGAAAGTGCGGGCGATGGAGATCATTGACGAGCTTGAGCCGGAAAAACGCGGCGTCTACGGCGGTGGTGTTGGTTATTTCAGCGCAGGCGGTGACATGGACATGTGCATTGCCCTGCGCACGGCCATCGTGAAGGATCAGAAACTCTATATTCAGGCTGGTGGCGGTGTTGTCTATGACAGCGACCCCGAGGCCGAGTTCATGGAGACTGTTCATAAGTCAAACGCCATACGGCGTGCGGCGGAAGATGCCGCTCGGTTCACCGGAAACGGCAACAGTTAAAAAAAAGGGCGGCTGATCAATTGATCACCGCCCTGTTTCAAGCTGTCACTGTACCTGTTTCATCAAGACGGCCGAGATCGGCGCCATCGCTACCCGGCTGCCGCGATCCTCAAGACCCCACAGCAACAGGGCCGAGATTGTCTCGGGCCGTACGCGCCCCAGCATGACAACGGTTCCTTCCTGACCAGCCCGGAACGCGGCCTGATCCAGGAACCGGCGCATGATTCTGGGATCCTGTCGCGCCCCATCGATATCGCGGAACACAACGCTGGACGGAATGCCATTGCGAACCGCCAACTTCTGGACAGTGTTCAGCCCATTGTCCTGTGTGATCAACCCGCGTCCGGTTCCGGCAGCAATTGCCGCGACCTGATCGGCCAGCTTGCGGTTTCCCTGAATGCCACTGTTCACGCCTTCCAGAATACCCACTGTTTCAGGCAATGTATCCAGCCACACGGACAGGGAAACTTCGGCATCCTGCGCGCTTGCTGCCTCGGGCAGGTCCGCAAGGGCCAGAACTTCGAACCCCGCCGCGCGGTGCCGTGCCATCTTTTCCGCCGCATCCGGATCAGACGGGTTCACGGCAAAGCTGATCGGGTAAGGGAAATCCTGCAACGCTTCGGCCCCGAACGCGCCTTCGTCATCAATCAGAATGATCGACATCAGCGGCTTAGATTCCGGGTTCTCGAACTTGGCGGCAAAACGTTCAATCGGTTTTTCCGCAGATGGCTGTTCGGAAATCGCCTGTTCTGCAACAGGCTCATCATCGCGTTCCGTCAAAGGCAGGATACGTTTTCCGACAATCGAACTGGCACTTTCTTCCTGTTCTCCCCCGATCTGAGGCAGCGCAGCAATACGCGGAAGCTCTCGGGGCAAGGTATCTTCATCCCCTTCCACCGCAATCGGACTGCTTTCAAATGAATTATCAGTCGTAGTGTCTTTTGTTTGTGGTTCAGCCTCGACCTGTGGCAACGGATTTGGTTCGGGCTCAAGAACTGCGACCTCGGTTGTGTCAGACTCGGTCGGCGGCGTGGGGGTTTCATCAATTACAACCGGCACGGACTGTTCCTGCTGAACTGCGGGTACCTGGCTAGGCTCGGGCGGCGCAGCGGGGGCTTCGGTCATGACAGACACTTCGGTCGCGACCGATGCAGCGGGCTCGTTCGGGGCCTCAGCCGCTTTGCCAACCTCGGGCTGCGGCTCGGATGACGCTTCCAACCCGGACAAGTCGGCCAGATCTTCGCTGGCATTATCGGCGGCTTCTGGCGCACGCGGGGCCAGTTCCACCAGATCGGCATCAGAAACATCCTCGGCAAGTTCAGTAGGCGCCTCTGGTGTTTCTGAAATCGTCGGCGCTGGTGCTTCGGTCGCAACAACCGGTGTGTTGACCATCGGCGTGTTGAGCGACACGACCGCACCCAAGATCAAAACAACGATCGCCCCTGCGACCATTCCTCCGAAAAATCCGCCCATATTTCCTGCCTTTCGCCTCTTTTCCCTGCCTCGCCCTGCTCTGCGCCATCTGGTGTGGCGCTCGGTCAATTGGAGGCGTCAGAAACCGTATGTCCTCTTGACGCTGCCGTCCAAGCCTGAGCATGTATGTGCGGACATTATACCGTGGCCCGGGGTTGCATCGCCAGCCCGAAATGCCCAAGCGAAGATAAGTGCCCATATGCTGCTGCTGATCGACAACTACGACTCGTTTACCTACAATTTGGTACATTATTTGGGCGAACTTGGTGCCGAAATGGTCATTCGCCGCAATGATGCGCTGGATGTGCAAGAAGCAATGGCCATGAACCCGGCTGGGATCCTGCTAAGTCCCGGCCCCTGCGACCCAGATCAGGCGGGCATCTGTCTGGCTCTGACCGAAGCGGCGGCCGAGACCAAAACACCCCTTTTGGGGGTTTGTCTTGGGCATCAGACCATTGGACAGGCGTTCGGTGGCAAGGTGGTTCGGTGCCACGAAATTGTGCACGGCAAAATGGGCATCATGCACCACACCGGAAAAGGCGTCTTTGCTGGCCTTCCATCGCCCTTTGAAGCCACACGCTACCATTCGCTGGTGGTCGAGCGTGAGACGCTGCCCGACTGTCTTGAGATCACAGCCGAGCTGGAAGACGGCACGATCATGGGGCTGCAACACAAGGAACTGCCTATTCACGGTGTTCAGTTCCACCCTGAATCGATTGCTTCCGAGCATGGTCACGCCCTTCTCAAGAACTTCCTGCAAGAACTGAAAGTCCCCGCATGAGCGACGCGCTGAAACCGTTGATCGGAGCAGCCGCCGATCGTCCGCTGACCCGTAAAGAGGCCGAGACCGCCTTTGGCATCCTGTTCAACGGCGAAGCCACGCCAAGCCAGATTGGCGGGCTGTTGATGGCCATGCGTACAAGGGGGGAAACGGTTGATGAATATGCCGCGGCCGCGGCTGTGATGCGCGCCAAGTGCAATGCCGTGCGGGCGCCCGAAGGGGCGATCGACATCGTTGGCACGGGCGGAGACGGGAAAGGCACCCTGAACATCTCGACCGCGACTGCATTTGTCGTCGCAGGTGCTGGCGTGACAGTCGCAAAACACGGCAACCGCAACCTAAGCTCCAAATCCGGCGCAGCGGATGCATTGGGGCAAATGGGTATCAACGTTATGGTTGGACCACAAGTTGTTGAAAGTGCTCTGAAAGATGTCGGTATCGGTTTCATGATGGCACCGATGCATCACCCGGCCATTGCGCATGTTATGCCCTCACGGCAGGAACTGGGAACGCGCACGATTTTCAATATCCTGGGCCCGCTGACCAACCCTGCCGGTGTCAAACGGCAACTGACGGGTGCCTTTAGCCGCGAGCTGATCCGCCCCATGGCTGAAACACTAGGCTTGCTGGGGTCAGACCGCGCGTGGCTGGTACACGGATCGGACGGGACAGACGAGTTGACGATCACCGGTATCAGCTGGGTTGCCGCTTTGGAAGATGACGTGATCAAAGAGGTCGAGCTGCACCCCGAGGATGCTGGTCTGCCTGTGCACCCTTTCGAACACATCCTCGGCGGAACCCCTGAAGAGAACGCCATCGCATTTCGTGCGCTGCTGGACGGCACCCCGTCCGCGTATCGTGACGCAGTGTTGCTGAACTCTGCCGCGGCATTGGTTGTCGCTGATGCGGCAAGTGATCTGCGCGAAGGTGTGGCCATGGCCGCCGAGAGCATCGACAGCGGTGAAGCCAAAAACAAAATTACGGCCTTGGCCGCCAAGACTCAGGAGGCCGCATGACCGAAACCGTTCTGGACAAGATCAAAGCCTACAAACTGGAAGAAATCGCAGCAGACAAGGCTCAGAAGTCCTTGGAAACGCTGGAAAGTGAAGCACGTGCCGCTTCGGAAACCCGCGGGTTTGCCGCAGCGCTTCAAGCTGCGTCCCGGCAAGGTTACGGCCTGATCGCTGAGGTCAAGAAAGCCAGCCCCTCCAAGGGTTTGATCCGGCCTGATTTTGATCCGCCTTCCTTGGCCAAGGCATATGAAGAAGGCGGTGCTGCGTGTTTGTCCGTGCTCACCGACACGCCCAGCTTTCAGGGTGCCAAGGAATATTTGACACAAGCGCGTAACGCGACATCTCTGCCCGCTTTGCGCAAAGATTTCATGTATGACCCTTATCAGGTGGTCGAGGCACGTGCTTTGGAAGCCGACTGTATTCTGATTATCATGGCATCCGTCAGCGATGATCAGGCAGCCGAGTTGGAACAAACCGCTTTCGATTGGGAGATGGATGTTCTGATTGAGGTGCACGACGAAGCCGAGCTTGAACGCGCAGCCCAACTGAAAAGCCCATTGATTGGCATAAATAACCGCAATCTCAAAACCTTCGAGACCACTCTTGATACTACACGCCGCCTGTCCAAACTGGTGCCAGCGGACCGTACTATCGTGTGCGAAAGCGGGTTGGGCAGCCCGGAAGATTTGCGGGATATTGCGCGCTACGGCGCCCGGTGTTTTTTGATCGGCGAAAGCCTGATGCGCCAGGACGATGTCGAAGCGGCCACCCGCCTCATCCTGTCCAATCCGCTTATCCCCGGAGTGATGTGATGCCGCTGACCCATTTCGATGCTCAAGGTCAGGCGCATATGGTCGACGTCTCGGGCAAAGAGGTCACAGATCGCATAGCCGTAGCTGTAGGTCACGTGAAAATGGCGCCGGAAACCTATGGAATCATTTCAGAACAACGCGCAGCAAAGGGCGATGTTTTGGGCGTTGCCCGCCTGGCCGGTATCATGGGTGCAAAGAAGACGCCGGATCTGATCCCGCTCTGCCATCCTTTGCCAGTGACCAAGGTTGCCGTTGAACTGACCCTCGACCCGGATCTGCCGGGTGTTCAGATCGAAGCGACAGTCAAGACGTCAGGTCAAACCGGAGTTGAAATGGAGGCCCTGACCGCCGTTTCCACCGCAGCCTTGACTGTGTACGATATGACCAAGGCGGTCGACAAAGCGATGGAAATTGGCGGCATTCATGTAAGTCTTAAAGACGGCGGGAAATCAGGACGTTACGAGGCGAAATGATTACCGTCGAAGAAGCGCGCGCCCTGCTGTTCGATCTTGTCGGCCCTTTACCTTCGGAACAGGTTCCACTGGCCCAGTCTGCGGGACGTGTTCTGTCGCACGAGGTTGTGGCAACGCGCAACCAGCCTCCTTTCGCCGCATCATCGATGGATGGCTATGCCGTCAAAGCCGACGAAGTCGAGCTTCATGCCATGTTCAAAGTGGTGGGAGAATCCGCCGCGGGCCGTCGTTTCGACGGCTCAGTAGGCCCCGGTCAGGCCGTACGTATCTTTACCGGCGCTCCGGTTCCCGAGGGCTCAGACTTCGTTGTGATTCAGGAAGATACCGACCGGCGTTGCGATCTGATCACGATCACAGACGACCCCGGCCCCAAAACAAACATCCGCCCTGCCGGTGTGGATTTCATGGCAGGCACGCCCATCACGGCACCGCGTATGATCCGCGCCGAAGACGTTGCCCTGATGGCTGCGATGAATATCGCGCAGGTCCCGGTTTCTCGAAAACCCGTGATTGCCCTGATCTCGACCGGCGACGAACTTGTCATGCCCGGCGAAGAACCGGGACCGGACCAGATTATCGCGTCGAACACGTTTGGATTGCGGGCATTGCTTGAGGGGCTCGGCGCTGTGGTTCGTGTCCTTCCGATTGCACGGGACACGGTTTCATCGCTTGAGACTGCGTTTGACCTGGCGCGAGGGGCCGATCTCGTTGTGACGATTGGCGGTGCGTCGGTTGGTGACTACGACCTTGTATCTGATGTATCGCAGGGTTTGGGGATGGATCGGTCTTTCTACAAGATCCGAATGCGCCCCGGAAAACCCCTGATGGCTGGTCGCATGGGTGGCACCGCGATGGTCGGACTTCCTGGGAACCCGGTCAGCGCGATGGTCTGTGGCTATCTGTTCCTTGCCCCGATGGTGCGCCGGATGCTGGGGTTGGAATTGGTTCTGCCGCCCTTTCGGTCTGCCCACTTGACCGAACCACTGACAGAAAACGGCCCGCGCGAGCATTACATGCGCGCGGTTCTGGGCGAAACGGGTATCCGGGCCTGTGCAGATCAGGACAGCTCTCTCCTTAGCGTTCTGGCGCAGGCAAACGCCCTTTTGGTCCGTCCCCCGAACGATCCCGCCCGCAAGACCGGGGAAACGGTTCAGTACCTGCCGATCTGAACTTCTCCCAAATTCATTGACACAAAACGTGAACATGCGTAGAACAAAAGAAAACGCATGAGCGACGAGGTGTGAGCAATGCTGACCAAGAAGCAATTGGATTTGTTGAAATTCATCCAAAAACGCGTGCAGACGGACGGTGTTCCGCCCAGTTTCGATGAAATGAAGGCCGCGCTTGACCTGCGGTCGAAATCCGGCATCCACAGGCTTATCACTGCACTGGAGGAACGTGGCTTTATTCGTCGCCTCGCGCATCGTGCCCGCGCGATTGAAATTGTGAAACTTCCCGAAAGCCTTGGCGGCGAACCAACTGCCGGTTTTTCACCCCGCGTGATCGAGGGTGACAGGCCCAAGGGCCCCCGCCCGACCAATATTGAGCCAGTTGCTGTGGATGCGCTGGAATTGCCGGTGATGGGTCGGATCGCGGCGGGTGTCCCCATTGAGGCGATCAGCCACGTGTCTCATCACGTAGCGGTCCCCGGCCCCATGGTTTCCGGAAAAGGCGAGCACTATGCGCTAGAGGTTCGCGGCGACTCGATGATCGACGCGGGCATCAATGACGGGGATGTGGTCGTCATCCGCGAAACCGCGACTGCTGATAACGGTGATATCGTGGTTGCACTGGTAGAAGATCAGGAAGCGACGCTGAAACGCTTTTTCCGCCGCGGCAACGCTATTGCACTCGAAGCGGCCAACCCGGCTTATGAGACGCGCGTTCTTCCCGAAGAAATGGTCAAGGTTCAGGGTCGCCTAGTCGGTCTGATCCGGACCTATTAATCTTGCTTCAAACGACGGTCCCCGGCGGGCTTCGGGGACCAGAGCCGTTGGCCTGTCAGTTCTGCGCTGGAAGTCAGCTTTCCGTCCGACAATGACAGGCTGCCGGTTTCGCTCAGGTGATCCGGATCGAAGATGGCGCACGCGCCCGCAAGGGGCAGCGCGACCGTCGAAACAATGATCTGGTTGTGTTTGCATTCGTCGAACGCGCGCGCAGCCCTTTTGCCCGAGATATGGATAATTTCCTTGTCCAGATAAGGGTACCGCTGAACGGTGCTGCTATCCGGCCATCGGCCTGCTGCCGCAATCTGATCAACACCGTCACCGTCATTCTCCAGCCAGACGCTGGCGACAAACCCACTGCCTTTGCTTTTACTCAGGGCCCGGCCCTGAGGGGTCATCACACCGACCAACCCCCCGTTTTCTGCAATCAGAACATCTGGCCTGTGGCCCGAGTTCCAAAGCAAAAATGACAGAATGACGGGCCCGACCCCGTACCAACGCGCGCGCCCTTGCCACAAGGCCAGCCACAAAGCCCCAACAGCAACAAGTGGCAATACATACCAGGGCGGACTGACTACAAAACCCTGAGCACCGCCGAGATGCGACACCCAGTTTGACACCCACAGGATCCAATGCAGAGCCCAGCCCATTACGGTCAGTGGGACAGCCTCCAACCCAAAAGGGGCCGCCAGTGCGGCGACAACTGCCGCAGGTACAACAACAAGGCCCATCACGGGCACTGACAGCAGATTCGCCAACAATCCATAGTGAGACATCGTATTGAAATGCGCAGCGCCAATTGGGGCCGTGGCAAGCCCGGCTATCGCCGAGGACATAACCACGCCAGCAATCGGTTTTAACCAATTCGGGCCCGGTAACGGACCCACCTTTTGCAATGCACCGAAGACGGCGACCAATGCTGTCGTTGCGGCAAAGGACATCTGAAACCCTGGGCTAAGCAGCGACTCGGGCCAAAGAACCAGAACGATCAGCGCAGCAACAGAAACCGCACGCAATGAAATCGCACGCCTGTCGATCAACACGGCCCCCAGCATGACACTGACCATGACATAGGCGCGTTCGGTTGCAATATTCCCACCGGACAGCAGTAAATAAAGCGTTGCCGCGATCAGCGCGAACACAGCCGCAACTTTTCGAACAGGTAGCCTCAATGCCACGTAGGGGATCAGTGAAAAACCAATGCGACAGGCCACAACAACAAAACCCGTCAGTAACCCCATGTGAAGTCCGGAAATGGCAAGCAAATGCGCCAGGTTCGACGCGCGCAGGGACAAGAGCGTCTCTTGCCCCATACCACTGCGATCACCTGTGGTGACGGCAGCAGCAAACCCACCGATTTCTCCGGGCAGGATTTGTTTCACTCGCCGCGATATCGCCATTCGGATTGCGGTAATCCGAACACCGCCAATACCGTCTTTGGCTGGCGCAATCGTCAAAACAGGAACGCGGGTATACCCGACTGCACCCAGCCCCTGAAACCAGGCATGGCGACGAAAATCGAACCCGCCAGGTTCAACCGGGCCCTGCGGCGGCGAAAGATGCGCTGTGGTCATGATACGTTGCCCAGGCGCAAAAGGGTCTGTCGCGCCATGAACAGAAAGACGGATGCGTCGCGGCCTGCGCTCATTCGGTACGTCCCCTACGCGCACCTGATCGAGCGTCAACCGCAACGCATCCGAGGCAGACCGATCCATAGCGACGACCCTCCCCTCGACAGGGCCATAGTACCGCCAGGACAGAACCGGTTCTGCCACCATATGGGCGCGAGTACCTGCCAGTATGACACCGACCGCAATCAGCGCCCCCCCGGTCGCTAACGTTCCCACCCCCGGTGGCAGCCGGCGGCTTAAGGCAAAAAGAGCCAGGACCAAGCAAAACAGACCTGCATATACCGGCCAGCCGGGCTCGCTCCGGGCACCGAAATAGAGACCGATCCCCGTTGCCAGCATGACTGGCGTCCACGGAAACAGGTACCCTGTCTGGTGCAGCAGCGCGGCCTCGACCCGTGCAAGAACACGCATGGTTGCCCCCGTCCTTCGGGCTCGTTAGACAGGCGTCAAACTATGCCAGATACGGTTACCAAAAGGTTAATCCTCAACATGTCCGAACAGGTCGTCACACGTTTTGCCCCCTCGCCCACAGGTTTTCTGCACATCGGTGGCGCGCGCACCGCATTGTTCAACTGGCTTTACGCCCGCGGACGTGGTGGAAAGTTCCTGCTGCGGATCGAAGACACCGACCGGGAACGCTCGACCCCCGAGGCGACCGCCGCGATCCTTCAGGGCATGGAATGGCTTGGACTGGATCATGATGGCGATGTAATCAGCCAGTTCGAAGGAGCTGCCCGGCATGCTGAAGTCGCGCACCAGCTTCTGGCCGAGGGAAAGGCATATAAATGCTTCTCGACGCAGGACGAAATTGCCGCCTTTCGGGAACAGGCACGGGCCGAAGGCAAGTCGACCCTGTTCCGCAGCCCCTGGCGTGACGCTGATCCTTCAGCACATCCCGACCTGCCATTTGTCGTTCGCATCAAGGCTCCGCAAGACGGCACAACAGTGATCCGCGATCAGGTTCAGGGCAACGTGACCATTCGCAACGACCAACTGGATGACATGGTTTTGCTGCGTTCCGACGGGACACCGGTCTACATGCTGGCGGTGGTGGTCGACGATCATGATATGGGTGTTACCCATGTCATTCGCGGCGACGATCACCTCAATAACGCGGCGCGCCAGATGATGATTTACGAGGCGATGGGCTGGGATGTTCCGGTCTGGGCCCATATTCCGCTGATCCACGGGCCAGACGGTAAGAAACTGTCCAAACGCCATGGCGCGCTTGGCGCGCAGGAATATCAGGCCATGGGCTATCCCGCCGCTGGAATGCGCAACTATCTGGCCCGCTTGGGCTGGAGTCATGGTGACGATGAATTCTTTACGGATGCACAGGCAAAGGACTGGTTTGATCTGAACGGCATCGGCAAAAGCCCTGCCCGGTTTGACCTGAAAAAATTGGAAAACCTGTGTGGTCAACACATCGCCATCTCTGATGATGCTGCGCTGCGGCGTGAAATCGAAGCGTACTTGGCCGCAGCCGCTTTACCGCCCCTGACAGATTCACAATCCAGTGATTTGGAACGTGCGATGTATTGCCTCAAGGATCGGGCACGGACTTTTCCTGAACTCCTTGAAAAGGCTTATTTTGTTCTGGCAGGTCGCCCGATTGTTCCCGACGGGAAAGCGGCAAAGGCGCTGGCATCTGTATCCGACGGTATACTGGAAGAATTGACGCCGCAGCTGCAAAATGCTAGCTGGTCTCGGAACGAACTGGAGGAGACCCTGAATTCCTTTGCCGAGTCAAAGGAGCTCACGTTCGGCAAGCTGGCTGGCCCGCTCAGGGCCGCGTTGGCTGGTCGGGCCGTAACGCCTTCGGTTTTTGACATGATGCTTGTGCTGGGACGGGATGAAACCCTGGCGCGGCTTTCAGAAGCAGCGAAGTAACCCGAATTTCATAAACGGGTAACGCTGCTCCGCTAACACCCGGACTGCGCGAAAGCGCGCAGTCGTTGCCCGCACTGCCCGAGGTTCCTTTGGCGTGCGCATGAATGAAGAAGGGATACCCATGACTGACAGCAACAAAACAGCCACTCTGACCGTTCACGGCAAAGAGTATGAGTTGCCGGTTCATTCCCCGACCGCCGGTCCGGATGTCATTGATATTCGAAAGCTTTACGGTCAGGCAGGTGTATTCACCTATGACCCCGGTTTCACTTCGACAGCAAGCTGCGACAGCACCATAACCTTTATCGATGGTGAAAAAGGCGAGTTGCTGCACCGCGGCTATCCAATCGACCAACTGGCCGAAAAATCGCACTTTCTTGAGGTCTGCTACCTTCTGCTCTACGGAGAGCTGCCGGTCGCAAAAGATCTGGAGAAATTCGAAACCACAATCACCCGCCACACCATGCTGCATGAGCAGATGCAGTATTTCTACCGTGGTTTCCGCCGCGACGCGCACCCGATGGCCATCATGGTCGGTGTTGTCGGCGCGATGTCGGCCTTCTATCACGATTCGACCGATATCGCGGACCCGCACCAGCGCGAGGTCGCCTCGCATCGCCTGATCGCCAAAATGCCGACAATCGCAGCATGGGCTTTCAAATACCACACAGGGCAGCCCTTCGTGTATCCGCGCAATGACTTGGACTATGCGTCGAACTTCCTGCGCATGTGTTTCAGCGTTCCCGCCGAAGAATATGAGGTCAACCCGATCCTCAGCCGCGCGATGGACCGTATCTTCACGCTTCACGCGGACCACGAGCAAAATGCGTCAACGTCTACCGTGCGTTTGGCATCGTCATCGGGCGCAAATCCGTTTGCATGCATCGCCGCCGGCATTGCTTGCTTGTGGGGACCGTCCCATGGTGGCGCCAACCAAGCATGTCTGGAGATGTTAGAAGAGATCGGTACCGTTGATCGCATTCCCGAATTCATCGCCCGCGCCAAAGACAAGAACGACCCGTTCCGCCTGATGGGCTTTGGCCACCGCGTGTACAAAAACTTTGACCCACGGGCTAAGGTGATGAAGCAGTCGGCCGACGAGGTTCTGGATCTTCTGGGCATTGAAGACAACCCGAAACTGCAGGTCGCTAAAGAGCTGGAACGCGAAGCGCTGGAAGACCCGTATTTCGCCGACAAAAAGCTGTTCCCGAACGTTGACTTCTATTCGGGTATCATCCTCGAGGCGATGGGTTTCCCGACCTCAATGTTCACACCAATCTTCGCACTTTCACGGACCGTTGGCTGGGTTAGCCAGTGGAAAGAGATGATTGAAGATCCACAGAACAAAATCGGCCGTCCGCGTCAGCTGTATCTGGGTGAGACACTGCGCGACTACGTGGACATCGAAAACCGCTGAGCCATTAGGGTTCGCAATCAATCCAGAAGGCCCCGGTTAATCCGGGGTCTTTTGCTTTCGTTACTGAAGCAGCGGACGGTTCGGCATTTGGTTTCAGAACAAGCTCATTTGATCCCCGGGTTGCGGCGGAACTGCAAACAGGCCGCATCTTAACGGAGCGGATTTGATCGAAAGCCCCAGTCTTTTGCAGGTTTTAGCAAACCTCAGGGCGATGAGCTCGGCGTATTCCCCCTCACCCCGCATCCTGTGCCCCCAGCGCGGATCATAGTCGCGCCCGCCATGCATTTCACGCAGCTTGGACATGACCTTTTCTGCACGGGCGGGTTCGTGCTCTGCCAGCCAGTCCTGCCAAAGATGAGAGACTTCGCGGGGCAATCGCAACATGATCCAGCTTGCCGCATCTGCGCCCGCCTCTTTTCCAGCGTCCAACAGGCTCTCCAACTCATGATCTGTCAGCCCAGGCACAATAGGCGAGGTCATCACGCGAACCGGAACGCCCGCATCGGTCAACGCTCTGATCGTCTGCAACCGACGCGCCGGAGACGGTGCGCGAGGCTCCATCCGCCGGGACAGACCTGCATCCAGCGTGGTGAGCGATATACCAACCCGCGCCAATCCCCGGCTGGCCATGTCAGCCAGAATATCCAGATCACGCTCGATCAATGTTCCTTTGGTCACGATTGCGACCGGGTGGTTGAATTCTTGCAAGACCTCAAGGCACGACCTTGTAATCAGGCGGTTTTTTTCGATGGGCTGGTAAGGGTCAGTGTTTGTCCCGATCGCGAGCGTGGCGACCTTGTAGGACTTTGCCGACAGTTCCTTGCGCAGAACGATGCTCATGTTGGGGCGCGCAATAAGGCGGGTTTCGAAATCCAGTCCTGCGGACAAGCCCAGATAGGCATGGCTTGGTCTGGCGAAACAATAGACACAGCCATGCTCACAGCCCCGATATGGGTTGATCGAACGATCAAAAGGCAAATCAGGTGAACGGTTATAGGTGATAGCACTGCGCGCCACCTCATCCCGCGTCTCGGTTCGCAAGGGCGGCAAGTCTTCATCGATGTCCCACCCGTCATCAACAGCCTGCGTTGCAAACCGTTCAAACCGCCCGGTCGTATTGGACGTCACCCCCCTTGATTTGATGATATGCCCGATGCTCACGGCACATTTGTTCCCTTTTTGTTCTTATCGCACGATAAGCCTGAAACGAATCCTGTGCAAGCCAGCACCGCGAAGAAACCGGGAAGCATTGATGAAAAATAAACAGGATAATATTGCAGACTTTTCAATCGAGCCGGTGCCATTTTTGGCATATAGGTCGGTCCCGAAACGACCAACGTCGCAATCGTCACAGTCAGAATGCGACGTTTTGGCCAAAACGGAAAAAATGCCACCACGGGCCGATGGCCCGCCCAGCACAGGGAATACCCCATGTCCGACGAAGAAGATATCGTCCTGTCCGAACTGAATGATGACGAACTGGTCGATCAGATGTTCGACGATCTCTATGACGGATTGAAAGAAGAGATCGAAGAAGGCACCAATATCCTGCTGGAACGCGGATGGACGCCGTATGACATCCTGACCAAAGCTCTGGTTGGCGGCATGACCATTGTGGGCCATGACTTCCGCGACGGCATTCTGTTCGTTCCCGAGGTTCTGCTGGCAGCCAACGCGATGAAAGGCGGCATGTCGATCCTCAAGCCGCTGCTGGCCGAAACCGGTGCTCCGCGTGTTGGCAAGATGGTCATCGGCACCGTGAAGGGTGACATCCACGATATCGGCAAGAACCTTGTGTCGATGATGATGGAAGGTGCAGGATTCGAGGTTGTCGATCTGGGAATCAACAACCCGGTCGAGAATTACCTGGAAGCACTGGAGACGGAACAGCCCGACATTCTGGGCATGTCCGCACTGCTGACCACCACGATGCCCTACATGAAAGTCGTTATCGACACTCTGGTCGAACAGGGCGTGCGCGACAATTACATTGTTCTGGTCGGTGGCGCGCCGCTGAACGAAGAGTTCGGCAAAGCCATCGGTGCAGACGCCTACTGCCGTGACGCTGCAGTTGCAGTGGAAACCGCCAAGGATTTCGTGGGCCGCAAGCACAACCAACTGGCTGGCTAAGACCTTTAAGGTTTTTCTTAAAAGACCGCCCATTTCGGGCGGTCTTTTTCGTTTCAGCGCTCCGCCCCTTCATGAGGTGTATCGTTTATCCGTTTGTAAACGAAAGTGCGGTTAAAAACCGAAACGTCCAAGTTTCGGGGGTTCCGTGCCGCAGTCTTTCACAGCCATTTCGTTGGGCAAACTTGCCGATATCGATATCGCCGAGGGCAACAATGTCGCCGAAAACGCCTCTGCCCTGGTTGGGCAAACCTTCGGTCACGCGGACGCGCCGTTGGCGCATAACAGCGTGACGTGGAACGTGGTTGGAAACTCCGGCTCTGCCTATGACATGAACAACATATCTGCCAATGATCGGTTTTCGATCGACGGCGGCGCGCCGCAAACCTTTGATGGCACATCAGTGTACCACGCCACCGTCACTTATTTCGACGGCACAAGTGCAAACATTACTGCCGTTGTCGCGCAGGATGTGGATGGCAACACATATTTGGTGCCTGAGTTCTCGGCCAATGCAGATCAAGCCGCTCTGGAAGCGGGGCCTATACATTCGATCACCTTCAACAGCCTTGCTGGCAATCGATATTCAGGCATGGTGTCCAGCCGTGAAGACTGGGATCTGGTCCCCTGCTTTACCTCCGGCACGCTGATCAGAACCCGCAAAGGGGAACGACCAGTGGAAACGCTGCGCCCCGGCGACTGGGTGGAAACCCTTGATCACGGGTTTCAAACGGTGCGCTGGGTTGGGCAGCGGCTGGTTCAGGCGGTTGGCGCGTTCGCGCCGGTCCTGTTCAAGGCAGGCGCGCTTGGGAACACCCGCGATCTGCTGGTGTCGCAGCAACACAGAATGCTGATCCAGAGCTGGCGCCTGGAACTGCATACCGGCCAAAACGAAGCACTGGCCCCCGCCAAACACCTGATCAACGGACATGACATCATCCTTAAGCCTGGCGGGGTCGTAACCTACATTCACATTCTGTTTGATCAGCATGAGCTGCTCTGGTCGGAAGGCTGCCTGAGCGAGAGCTTTCATCCCGGTGCCCAAAGCTGGAACGCCCTTGAACAGTCAGCCCGACAAGAGATCCTGTCCTTGTTCCCCGAGATATCAAAGCAAGGTACTGTCGCCTACGGCCCGCCCGCTCGGCCTCTGTTATCGGCATTCGAAACACGAACGTCGGCAGCCTGACACGAGATGTCGGAAGAAGGCTTGCCTGCAAGCTGTTTTCATTCTCTTGTGCCATGAGCCCATAAGGATGCCGATCCATGCCAAGCGATACGTTACCAGATGATGCAAGCCTGACGACCAAAGGCTATGACGGCGTGGAAAACGCAAGCATCCTGCTGATCGCCTGTGGGGCGCTTGCGCGCGAAATTCTGGATATCAAAACGCGCAACGGCTGGGATCACATGGCGCTGACCTGCCTGCCTGCAATCCTGCATGTTCATCCGGAACGGATCACCCAAGCAGTTGAAGACAGCGTGGCCAAACACCGCGACAGGTTCGAAAAAATCTATGTGGTTTACGCCGATTGCGGAACCGGAGGTCTGCTGCAATCCGCTTGTGAAAAACTGGGTGTCGAGATGGTAAAAGGCCCTCACTGCTATTCGTTCTTCGAAGGCAATCAGGCCTTTCAGGAACGCGGCGAGGACGAAACAACTGCCTTCTACCTGACTGACTTTCTGGCCCGCCAGTTCGACGCATTTGTCTGGAAACCACTGGGTCTGGATCGCCACCCGGAACTGCGGGACATGTATTTCGGCAATTACACCAAACTAATTTATCAGGCCCAGATCGACGATCCGAAACTGACCGAACGCGCACGGGAATGCGCGGACCGCATGGGATTGGCGTTCGAACGGCGTTTCACCGGCTACGGCGATCTGGAAACCACTTTGTCAGACTGGGCAAACCGCCCCGAGTGACCTCAGGCGTTTTCCTGCGCGACCTGGCGGATGCGTTCGATCATGGCCCGCAGTCCATTGGACCGCTGCGCTGAAAGATGGTCGTTCAAGCCCAATCGGGCCAGTTCCGCTGCCGCATCGACCTGCGGCACCTCGGACACCGGCAGACCGTTGTATAGGGACCGAAGCACGGCGATCAGCCCGCGAACGATCAGCGCGTCACTGTCACCATCAAACTTGAACACGCCTGCTTCGATCATCGGGTGCAGCCAGACCTGACTGGCGCAGCCGTGAACCTTTGTCGCCGGAACTTTCAACGCGTCATCCAAAGGCTCCATCGCCTTGCCCTGTTCGATGACATGGCGATACCGGTCTTCCCAGTCTTCGAGAAACTCGAAATCCTCGACAATGTCTTCAAAGGCAGGCGTGGCCATGGCGCAGTGATCCTTTCGTTGAAATCACAATGTGACCTATGCCGACGACCACCTGCTGTCCAGCCCCAGCTGTGGCTTTTCAACGCGAAGAATATACGCTAACCCATTGTCTGAATTCGTGTGAAAAGCAGTGGGTCCATGCAAAAGTCTCTGTCCGTTCTTATCATCGCCATGCTGACCCTGACTGCCTGCGGCAGCTGGCGCGACTCGCGGGTGAATCCGTCAAACTGGTTTGGCTCCAGCAAGTCTGTGAAGTCTGAAACACCGCCGGACCCAAATGCCGCCGATGCGTTGGTTCCCAAGACAAGAGAGGGAAGCGGCCTGTTTTCGCGCCCAGATGCCGAAGACACCAGTGTTCCAATCGCCAAAATCGATGAGCTGCGGATCGAGCCAATACCGTCAGGCGCGATCATTTATTCCTCCGGCACCGCGCTTCGGCAGGGCGCCTATAACGCACGCTTGGTTTCCGTTAATTCAGAAGAAAACAAAGAAAAGGGGATTCTGGAATTTGTATTCCGCGTGAATTACCCCAACTCAGAGACCCCACAAGGATCTGAACGCACAAGAATGGTGTCGGATGCAATAAATGTCTCGACTCAGGATCTTGAAGGCATTCGCCTGATCCGCGTCGTCGGGCAACAGAACACCTTGGAATCGCGGCGGCGGTAATCGCCGTTAAAGCGAGACGACCTTGACCGCCTGCCCTTTGGCCGCCAGCGCGATTTTCCCCTCGCACAGTTTCAGCGCGTCTTCACCAAAGACTTCGTAACGCCAACCTGACATCGCGGGCAATTCTCGTTCACCAGCAGCAATCTGGTCCAGCTCGGAACTTGTTGCGATCAGCTTGGCCGCAACGCCCGAACTTTCGGTTTTGGATTTCAGCAGAACCCGAAGCAAGTCGGCCAAAGCCGGGTTGACCTTCAGGTTGTCACGGGAATTGTCGATCTTCGGCAGATTTTCCTGCGGACAATTTGTGCCCTTCGTCACCGCAGCAAGAATACCTTCGGCAATCGGACCTTTGCGTGCCTCGCGCAACAAAAGGCGCGATCCACCGAGATCGGCGATTGTCTTGGGCTTGGTCGACGCCAGTTCGATCAAGGCGTCATCCTTGAAGACCCGGTTGCGCGGTACGTTATTTTCCTGCGCATACCTTTCGCGGAACTGCGCCAGCTCGCGTACAACAGCCAGGAACTTGGCCGAATTCGTTCGTGTTTTGACCCGCTTCCACGCCTCTTCGGGGCGAATGTCATACGTGGCAGGCTGTGTCAGCGTCCGCAGCTCTTCAGCCACCCAGTGGCTGCGCATCGTCTTTTTGAGTTCCGCAGCAAGATATTCGTAGATATTGCGAAGATGCGTCACATCCGCCAATGCATATGTTTTCTGCGCCTCCGTCAAAGGACGACGGGACCAATCGGTGAACCGCGACGTCTTGTCGACGCCCTGTTTGCAGATTTTCCGCACCAGCGTCTCATAGCCGACCTGCTCGCCA
Organism: Ruegeria sp. SATB027; assembly: GCF_059613825.1. Classification (NCBI taxonomy): domain Bacteria; kingdom Pseudomonadati; phylum Pseudomonadota; class Alphaproteobacteria; order Rhodobacterales; family Roseobacteraceae; genus Ruegeria; species Ruegeria sp. SATB027. Next base: position 69,426 of record NZ_JBXWTH010000017.1, on the reverse strand, counting down.
AACCCGCAGACCATTGCGGCGACCTGTGTGTCGAACAACGGGTTGGGGAACACACCGGCCTCGACCCAGAAAATCTCAAGATCCTGACGCGCGGCGTGGAACACCTTGACCACGTTCTCGTTTCGGAAAAGCTCATACAGCGGTTCGAGAGACAGGCCATCCACCAGCGGATCAACCAGAACCGCGCTGTCTTCATCATCAGAGGGAAGCGCCAGTTGCACGAGGCACAGTTTCGAATAATAGGTTCGCTCGCGCAGAAACTCGGTATCGACTGTGATATATGGATAGCTTGCGGCCGCCTTGCAGAAATCAGCCAGTTCTTGCGTCGTCGTCAGAGTTTTCATGCGCCGTACTAGTTTTGCTCTTGCTCTTGTGAGTGCCCGTAATTTCCCTCGCCCCCAAGCGATACCGACGACCATAGGACGATTTTCAGGCGAGTGTAAATCACCCTCGGAACCTCACTGCATGAGAACGGGTGACCTGTTGCCTTCGGCAAAGCGGCGCAGCACCGCTGGATAAAGTTCATGTTCCCGGATCAAAACTTTTGAAGCCAGAGTTTCCGGGGTATCCGTTGGTTCGATATCCACCCGTGCCTGACCCAGAATTGGGCCATCATCCAGCGCCGCCGTCACCTCATGGACCGAGCAGCCATGTTCCGCATCACCCGCTTCAATTGCGCGGGCGTGGGTATGTAACCCCTTGTATTTGGGCAGCAATGAGGGGTGGATGTTCAACATTCGCCCCTGAAAGCGCGTTACGAAATCCGCGGTCAGCACCCGCATGAACCCGGCCAGACAGACAATATCCGGCCGCGCGTCTTCCAAAGGCTTTAGCAACTCAGCCTCAAAGGCTGCGCGATTGCCCTTGAATGGCCGGTGATCGACCACTGCGGTCGGAATGCCACGGTCCGCAGCTTTTTTCAGCCCCCCCGCCTGCGCATCGTTGGACAGGACCAAACAGGGCCGCGCCGGATGATCACCGGTCATGCTGTCGACAAGCGACACCATGTTGGACCCGCCCCCAGAGATCAGGATCGCGACGCGCTTGTGGTTCACAGCAGTTTGCCCGAATAGGCAACTCCGGGCGTATCGGTGACCGTACCGATCCGCGACACGGTCTCGCCAGCCTCGGTCAGCAAGGTCGAAAGCTGATCGGCCTTATCTGGATCACACACCATGATCAGACCGATGCCACAGTTGAAGGTCTTGAGCATCTCAGCTTCCGCTATACCGCCAATCTGCGCCATCCAGCTGAAAACAGACGGCAATTGCCAGCTGTCCAGATCAATCTGGGCGCCCAACCCTTCCGGCAATACGCGCGGCAGGTTCTCGGTCAGACCGCCACCGGTGATATGGGCCAGTGCGTGAACTCCACCTTCGCGGATCGCGGACAGGGCCGGTTTGACATAAAGGCGCGTTGGCGTAAGCAGCGCCTCGCCCAGCGAACCTTCACCAAAGGGGCACGGTGCATCCCAGCCCAGCCCAGACAGTTCGACGAGTTTACGTACCAGTGAGTACCCGTTGGAATGCACTCCGTTCGAGGCCAGACCAAGCAGCACGTCCCCCGCCTGCACTCCAGAAGGCAGATCGGCACCGCGTTCCATTGCCCCGACCGAAAAGCCGGCCAGATCGAAATCGCCATCAGGGTACATGCCAGGCATCTCGGCAGTTTCGCCACCAATCAGAGCACAGCCGGATTGCGCACACCCTTCGGCAATTCCTTCAATGATCCGTGCGGCTGTATCCGTGTCCAGCTTGCCTGTCGCGAAATAGTCGAGAAAAAACAGGGGCTCGGCCCCCTGACAGATCAGGTCATTGACACACATGGCCACCAGATCGATGCCAACCCCGTCCACGACGCCGGTATCGATCGCAATTCGCAGTTTTGTACCAACCCCGTCCGTGGCACCAACCAGAATGGGATCCTGATACCCGGCAGCCTTCAGATCGAACAGTGCGCCGAAACCGCCCAGACCGCTCATCACGCCGGGGCGGTTGGTTCGCTTTGCTGCGGGCTTGATCCGGTCAACCAGAGCATTGCCCGCGTCAATATCCACGCCTGCATCGGCATAGGTGATTCCGTTCTTGCCCGCTGTCATGGCCAGTTCCTTTTGAATGCTTTGCGGGCGGGTTATTCGATTGTGGCGTTTGTTGCAACGGTCAGGCTTGACGCGGCTGTTCACCGTGATACGCAATGCGCCTAGGCGGGCCTGTAGCTCAATTGGTTAGAGCAGAGCGCTCATAACGCTTTGGTTGGGGGTTCGAGTCCCTCCGGGCCTACCAAATCACCGCCACGTGCCTTGAACACCCCGCACATCCCACTGGTTTTGTTTGCGTTTTTGAAAATAAGCATTCATCCTGACCTGTGCAACCAGTCCATATGCGGTTCGAATTCAAAGGCATTGGTCCAGTTCGCAGATTTCCAGTTTCGATTTAATCGCCATGGGATGACAGGTCTTGCGGAACAACTCCGAAACCTTTTCGCGAGAAATGCAGCCCCTCGGCTCAGAATATCGTCATGTTGGCGCGGCTTTGAACCGGTGAAGGTGTCAGTTTACCGGCCAATAATAATATCCGCGCACAAACCGCCCAGACGTTCACTTTTGGCCAGTCTCAGAGTGCCACCATGGGCGCGGGCAACGTCCGCCACGATCGCCAACCCCAAACCCACGCCACTACCCTGATTCTGGTTGCGCGCTGGGTCGAGCCGCGTAAAGGGTTTGACCGCCTCTGTGCGCTGCTCTGCGGGAATTCCAGGGCCATCATCTTCAACACGGATGCGCAATGACTTGGTGTTCAGTGACAGGCTGACCTCGGCCCGGCTGCCGTAGCGCACGGCATTGCCGATGAGGTTTTCAACGGCCCGACGAACAGCCATGGGGCGCAGCATTGCAGTTCCCTGCCCCTCGACAGCGACCAGTTCGGCTTGATGCCCGGCTCGTGTCGCGTCATCTACAATCTGTCGAACAAACTCAGCCGGATTGATTTCCTCGGGCGATCCTTCGGACGCCCCGCGTGAGAATTCGAGGAATGCATCAACCAAGGACTGCATTTCCGCCACGTCCTGTAGCAAAGGTCGTGCCTCATCCTCAGGTAACATTGCCAGTCCAAGTTTCAGGCGCGTCAGAGGCGTGCGCAGGTCATGACTGACGCCGGACAACATCAGCGTCCGTTGTTCGATCTGACGTTCGATCCGTGACCGCATATCCAGAAACGCATTCCCCGCCGCGCGTACTTCGATGGCACCGCCCGGCGAGTACGGTACGCTCCGCCCTCGTCCAAACGCCTGCGCCGCATCGGCCAGCCGTGTGATGGGGCGCAACTGGTTTCGCATGTACAAAAATGAAATCGAAGTCATGATGATCGCGAAAAACAGCATCGTCACGATCAACTGATGCGGCGCCGCTGGCGACAATCTGCGCCGGTCGAAGGTCAGTTCCAGCACCCCTAGATGCGTATCCAGGTACAGACGCGCTTCGCGGCTGCTTGGCAACGCAACAGCACTCAGCTCCGGCAACCTTGCGCGAAGCTCGGCCTCGACCTGCGGTGCTATGAAGTCGTACCACCGTGAGCGACCTAATTTGGGAGTTTCGTTGGGGGGCAGAAATCTGGCCTGCATTTCCAGCGCCAGAATATCCGGGCGCACTTCGGCCAAGGCCTGGTGCTGCGTCTCGGCCCTGTCCATCATGGAGGTGATCAGCATCACTTCCCTTGAGGCTGCGCGCGTCATCTGGTCAGTGACATCTTCCAGGTGCTTTTGAAGAAAGGCAACTCCTACAACCAGCAGCAACGCGATCACAGGAAGAACCAGAATCAGCGCTGCTCGGGCATAAAGGCTGCGTGGCATATAGGGTTTGAGCCAATGCGTGGACATGCGCTAAACCTAGCGGGCTGCCCGGACAAGAGAAAGAGCACAGAATGCAGGCACCTGACGAATTCAATCCACCCGCTGGTGTTGCGACAGAATTGCAACCGGGTCTTCGGCGCATTCTGGCCCCCAACCCGTCACCGATGACCTATCGCGGCACCAACACCTATCTGCTGGGCGATCGTGACATTGCCGTCATTGACCCCGGGCCCGCAAGCGAAGAGCATTTGAACGCGATCCTGAATGAACTGCGACCTGGCCAGAGAATCAGCCACATAGTCGTCACGCACACACATCTGGATCACTCACCCTTGGCAGCACCCCTTGCCGCGCGAACGGGAGCTGCGATCTATGCGTTTGGTGGTCCCGAATCCGGTCGCAGCGCTGTTATGGCGACCCTTGCAGCGCGTGGATTGGCCGGAGGTGGCGAAGGCATCGACACCGCGTTTCGTCCGGATATCGAGGTTGCGGATGGTGAGGTCATCTTTGGCGATGACTGGCAGCTTGAGGTTATTCACACTCCGGGGCATCTGGGAAACCACATTGCCCTGGCATGGCAGGATACCTGTTTCACCGCCGACCATGTGATGGGATGGGCCAGTTCGCTGGTGTCGCCACCGGACGGAGACCTGACCGATTTCATGACAGCCTGCCACCGCCTGCGCGCGCGTGACTGGTCCGTTTTTCACGCGGGCCACGGTGCGCCGATTGCAGACCCCGCCGCGCGATTGGATTGGCTGATCCGGCACAGGCAAAACCGCGAAGCCCAGATTCTGTCCGCGCTCGACGAAGCAGACGGATCGGCGCGGCACCTGGCCGAACGTATCTACACCGACACACCCGCGACACTGCTGTCAGCCGCGGAGCGGAATGTTTTTGCCCACCTCGTTGATCTGACGGGAAAAAAACAGGTGTCACCGCTCGGCGAACTATCTGCCACAGCGGTTTTTCGCAAAGATCTATGAAGCCGCGAAAAATTTTCAAAGTTCGCGTGCTTAACCTCTGGACGCCGGGATTCCGGGTTGCTATACGCCCCTCAGTTCCGGCGTAGCTCAGCGGTAGAGCAGTTGACTGTTAATCAATTGGTCGTAGGTTCGATCCCTACCGCCGGAGCCAATCATCCCCTAAGAACGCAGAATACGCTTAAGATGCGCACAACCGGTCAATAAAGTGTACCGGTCCCGCCCTCAAACCTCTTATGACAGCGCACAAAGCAACTGACAACTTTCTGTTATTGTTTAATTTTCACACGGTAAAACTGAAAGACAAAGTTACTTGGGATCACTTGGCCGCGCACGCCTTAGTGCTGAAGTTTCACTCGATCCTGTCGCAAACCTGAAAACTCGGTCGTTTGTTGCTGCCCCACTCGGAACAGTATCACTCTGCGAAACAGAACATCCGTCAGACTTTAGTTTGCGCCATACATGGCGTTACTGCAGTGAGAACGATCGCGTACATGGTTTCAATCGAACTTAAAAAAGTCAAAGTTAAACTCCTGACCTCAAAGCGCAGTGACCCGTTCGACAATTGCAGCAGCTCTGACGTCAAACGAGTGGTTCTGACGCATCTGATGCGCGAAAGCGATCCGCTCCATACGACGGTCCAGGCTCTCATTCTGTGCAGCCGCGATTGCTTCAGAAAACTCTTCTTTGTTGCGAACGACGTAGAGGTAAGGTGCAATATCTTCCGGAAACCAGCCTACATCATCAGTGATTACAGGAGCGGCGCAAGCCAGAGCATCGAAAATCCGGTTTGAGGGGAAACCAGCGGATTGCATTGCACGCGTATGGTCGTTGAGGACTGCAGACGCGGTACGATACACTTCGGACAGTTCCTCGTTCGGCACTCTTTCACCCATAAAATATTCTTGCGCGTCGGTATTTTCCCAGCCGTTTCCCCAGAGTCGGATTTCGTTATTTGTATCCAATGCGAACCGTACCATCGGTCGGGTTCCGTCTCGTGCAATACCTACAAAAACTGCGGACCCACGATCAGCCAAAGCCTTTGGTGGTGCCATTTTCTCAGGATCGAAAGCTTGCGGGAGAAGGGACGTTTTCTCCACCCCAACAAGGGATGCAACATCGTCCAGTGCTGGTTTGCCAGCGACAAAGAAATGGTCTCCTCCGGCTATCTCATCTTTGGTTAAGCCCGGTTTCGACATAAGCCAAAAAACTGTTCTCCGACCAGGTACAGGCACATAGCTAGCGCCACCCTTTAAGACAATATCAATCTCGTCGGGGGTTTCGACTATGTTCCAATGTTTTCTAGTCTGGACACGGGCACGATGCCCGGCACGCTGAAAAGCCGACATGAGTGCAACGCCGAAATGGAAATCACCCCACCGCTCCTGAACACGCGGCCTTGGCACTGGCAGTTTAATTGCAAAATTCAGCTTTTCCGACCTCCGAACCCAAGGAGACTTGGATGTTGATGTAATCTCAAAGCTGTTTACCGTCGTTTCACAGTCGGATATCCCGTCGAAAACACGACGGATATCATCGTAATTCTCCTGCAAAACTCTGTTCTTAGGATCAAGGTTCTCCACCACGACCAAACCTGTCGGGGCCGCATCGTATAGTGTAACTTTAAGGTCAGGTCGGTATTTCCTTAAGATGGGGACAATTTTCCAGACATCGCCAGTCCACGCACGTGATTTAACTGTTCGTCTGTCTCGGTTCGCCATGTTTGAATTCCACGGCATACAATCATGCATTACGATTCTACCACCCGGTGCCATGTAACGCTCGGTATTGAAGAAGTCGCGCAACAGAAACTCGTAGAGATGCATGCCATCCAGAAACGCGAGATTGAGATTTATTTCTGCGTTTTCAAGAAAACCGGATGCGAAGAAATCGTCACTAGTTTGCTGCATGAGCAACAATTGACTTTTTCCTTTCAAAACATCTTGGTTAAGACGAAATTCCGGATCGATTGCGATAGAATTTGAATGTGATAGCGCAAGGCTACGACCAGTTTGTGTCCCTATTTCCAGGTACCAATCCGGCAGCATCTTACGATGCATACCGTCTAGAATCTCCAGATACGGGTGTCCCTCTGCTTTGCGCATGCTCGTTCCTTTTTCGGTCAGTTCGCATAGCTTGATATGCCTGTTGCGAAAGTCGTGACCTGTTTTTTTCAGGCAAACTAACATCGAAGCCAGACGCTGGTAAACCCGTACAAACGAGCTTCAAGTTAAAACGGTCAAGGAACCGAAAACCGCATTTTGCACGGCAGCGTTACCCGCGTTACTGGTCCGGGATCGGCAAAGTCTAGTGAAGCGCTGTATCGGACGGATCGTTTTGAAAAAAACGCGGGATCAGATGAGAGAACATGTGCTTTCCGCCGAAAAATACGTTTTTGCATCTGGACCTCCACTTATCCTGTTGATACACGCCCCTCAGTTCCGGCGTAGCTCAGCGGTAGAGCAGTTGACTGTTAATCAATTGGTCGTAGGTTCGATCCCTACCGCCGGAGCCAATTCAGCCCGCTAAATCGCGTCTCATCCCCCAAGGGCATCCTTGAAATCCGCACGCAGATTGCGTTTCAGCACCTTTCCGGTTGCGTTCAGCGGCAGCGCGTCAACAAAAACAACCTTGTCCGGAATCTGCCATTTGGCAATTTTCCCTTCGAAAAAGGCCAGAAGTTCCTTTTCGCTTGGATTCTCGCCATCGGCCCTTACTGCAACTAGCAAGGGGCGTTCGTCCCATTTCGGATGCGGAACACCGACCACGGCGGCAGTTGCCAGTTTCGGATGCGCAACAGCGATGTTTTCAAGTTCGACCGAGCTGATCCACTCCCCTCCGGACTTGATGATGTCCTTGGATCGGTCACGAATGGTCATGTAACCATCGGCGTCCAGCGTTGCGACATCGCCTGTGGCGAACCAACCGTCTTGCAACAGATCCTGATCCTGCATCAGGAAATAGCTGTCCAGTACCCAATGCCCCCGCACCATCAGATCGCCCTGCGTTTCACCGTCATGTGGCAGATCTTTGCCGTCATCATCCACGATTTTCAGTTCAACCCCAAACGGTGGCCGGCCCTGACTCAGACGGATAAGGTGTTGTTCGTCCAGCGGCAGCACCAGATGTTTGGCCAAAGGGTAGTTGGCTGTACCAAGCGGGCTCATCTCGCTCATTCCCCACGCATGTACCGTATCGACGTCATATTCATTCCGGAAAGTCTCCATCATCGAAGGTGGGCAAGCGGCACCTCCAATCACGGTCCGTTCGAGGCTTTTCAAACTCGTCCCGCATTTGGCTGCATGCGCCAACAGTCCCTGCCAGATTGTTGGCACCCCCATGGCCAGCGTCACGCCATAGGTGTCGATCAGATTGACCAGCGCCTCGCCATGCAAATCCGGGCCGGGTAAAACCAGTCGCGATCCGGACATGGCGCAGGCATAAGGCGAGCCCCATGCATTAACGTGGAACATAGGAACGACGGGCATCACGACATCCATCGCCGAAAAGCCGATCACGTCGCGCGTATTCGACGCGAAACTGTGCAGGACCGTCGATCTGTGGGAATAAAGAACCCCCTTGGGATGGCCGGTTGTACCCGACGTGTAACACAGCCCTGACGCGGTGTTTTCATCCAGTTCAGGCCAATCAAAGGCCGCGTCACCGGTTTCGATCAGCTCATCATAAAATTTCAGGTCGGGTATCTTTGCTGCAGCGTCATCATTGCGGGGGCCCATCAGAACAAAATGGCGAACATCCGTCAGCGCACCGTGCAAGGCGGCAACCAGCGGGACGAAGGTTGCATCAAAGAACAACACCCGATCCTGAGCATGGTTGATAATGTAAGTCAGTTGTTCAGGAAAAAGCCTCGGATTGACCGTGTGACAGACATATCCCGCACCCGAGGTGGCATAATAGATCTCCAGATGCCGACGATTGTTCCAGGCCAGCGTCCCGACCCTGTCCTGCGGCTCCAGACCCAGCTGCGTCAGGGCCGACGCCAAACGCCGGGCGTTCACGGCTATCTCGGACCAATTGGTTTCTGTCACTGATCCATCCGTTTCGACCGAGAAAATCTCGGTCTGACCGTGGTAGCGCTGTGCGTGATCAATCAGCGACGAAATCAGCAAAGGCTGTGTCATCATCTGTCCCAGCATGGACATCCTCCCGTCATGGGCGGGACCTTGCCTGGCCCCTGCCTGTTCCGTCTGGCACAGACAGGCAGGGGTGTTCCCCGTCACGTCAGTCCAGCCGTTTCCTATAAGGAACCCTGCCAATCATTTAATTGTCTGACAATAAAAGAATGCAACCCACACCGGTAGCGGAATACATCCCGTCGCCTAATCCCGGTGTTTCAGCGCGTAGGCGACCAATGCTGCGGTCGACCCATCTTTGCCCTCGGCGCTTTCTTCGCCATCCACGATGGGGCCAAGCGAATTGGCCAGTTCCTTGCCCAGCTCAACCCCCCACTGGTCGAAAGAGTTGATGCCCAGCAACACGCCTTCGACAAACACCCGGTGTTCATAAAGCGCAATAATCTGACCCAACACAAACGGTGTGAGTTTGGGGTAAATCAATGTTGTCGAGGGACGATTGCCGGGGAAAACCCGGTGCCGGGCCTGCCGGTCCAGTTCACCACCCTGATACCCCTGCTGCGTCATGCGTTGGCGCGCTTCTTCGAACGAACGGCCACGCATCAGGGCCTCAGACTGCGCCAGACAATTGGCCAAAAGCAGACGGTGGTGATGGGTCAGTTCTGGTTCATGCCCCTCGGCCGCAACCATGAATTCGCAGGGAATGACATCCGTGCCCTGATGTATCAGCTGGTAAAACGCGTGTTGTCCATTGGTGCCCGGCTCACCCCAGACGACAGGTCCTGAAGGCATGGTCAAGGACGACCCATCCATCGCCACGGATTTGCCATTCGACTCCATTTCCAACTGCTGGAAATAAGCGGGCAGACGCAATAACCGCTGGTCATAAGGCAGCACCGCACGACTGGTATGCCCCAGAACCTGACGATGCCAGATGCCAACCAATGCCAGCATCACAGGCATGTTTTCATCCCAGTCAGCCGAGCGGAAGTGCAGGTCCATCGCCTGCCCGCCGCGTAAAAACGCGTCAAATGCGTTTGAACCAACAGCAATCATGACCGGCAAGCCAACCGGCCCCCAAACCGAATAACGCCCACCGACCCAATCGGCGAAACCAAATACATGCGCCTCGGGAATACCGAAGGCCTTCGTCTTATCCAGAGCGCTGGAAACGGCGGCGAATTGGCGCGACGGATCGCCGCCGCCTTCTGACATCCACGCGCGGGCGGTGCGCGCATTGGTCATCGTTTCGATTGTGGTAAAGGTTTTTGAGGCGACAATGACCAGCGTTCGCGTCGGGTCAAGCTGCTGCAACGTGTCCGCAATATGCGCCCCATCCACATTCGAGACGTAATGCACCCGCGGTCCATCGTGATAAGGTGCCAGCGCCAACGTGGCCATGACAGGGCCCAGGTCTGAACCGCCGATGCCGATATTGACCACATCGGTAAAGCTGCCCCCTGCCCCAGCGATGGCGCCGCCGCGCACCTCTTCAGCGAACACGCGCATCCTTTGCAGCGTGTCCAGAACCTCGGGCATGACATCCTGACCGTCCACCTCAACCGGCCCGCCATCAAGGTTGCGCAAGGCCGTGTGCAACACCGCGCGGCCTTCGGTCTCGTTGATCTTCTCACCCGCAAACATCGCATCACGCCGAGACGCCAGACCAGCCTCTTCACACAATTGAATGAGCGCGGATCGCACCTCATCATCAATCTGTGTCTTTGAATAGTCGAAAACCATATCCCCGGTTGAGGCTGAAAATCCTTCGGCCCGGTTTGCATCTGCTGCAAACAGGTCAAGGATACGACGGTCACTTGTCGTCTGAGCCAGTGTTTTCAAAGCATCCAGATGCATTGCTTTACTCCGCCCAATGTACGGTCATGCCACCAAGAACCGCGGCGATCGGTGCCTCTTCCGGCGGTAGCGACATAGCTTTTTCAAGAACGGCGCGTTTTGCCTGACCATAGATGATCAGATGTTTCGACAGCGCCCCGTCCAGGACCGGAGCGGTCAGGGAAATTCGCGCCTCTGGCTGCACTTCGGTCCGGGCAACGATCAACGTAGGGGCATCACTGCGCAAAGCTTCGTCCAGCCCTTCCATTCCCGGAAACAGAGAGGCCGTGTGCATGTCTTCGCCCATTCCCAGCACCAACACCGACAATGGCAATACCGGCGCAATCAGTGACTCGATTTCGGGCAACGCTGCTTCAGGTTCTGAACCAGGGACATAAAGCGGAATATATTGCGCCACAGAGGCCCGGTTGGTCAACAACCTTTCGCGGATCAAACGCTCGTTCGAGCGCTCATGGTCCGCTGGCACACAGCGTTCATCCGTGGGCAACACACGCACGCGATCCCACTCAAGATCGGCAGCACACAGGCTGTCAAAAACGGGGCCCGGAGTTGTTCCCCCCGGAACAGCCATTGCAACGGTATCATGGTGCAGCAATGCGGCCTCAAGGTCGCCCGCCAGCACGTTAGCCACGTCGATGGCAAGCATTTCGCGATCAGCATATTCCTGAATTTTCATGGCTTTATCCCTTGCCAGTGGCGTCCGTCACGTTTCATCAGCAGTTCGGCGTCGCCCGGCCCCGTGCTGCCGCTGTCATAAGGCTTGGGCACATCCCCGCGCGCCAACCATCCTGCGATTATTGGGTCGGTCCAGGCCCACGCGGCCTCAACCTCATCCCCGCGCATGAACAGGGTCTGATTTCCGCGGATCACGTCCATTACCAGGCGTTCATACGCATCTGGCGGGTCCTGATTTTCGGGGCCCAGGGCTTCGGCAAAGCTCATGTCCAAGGGAACGTCGATCAGACGCATCCCACCCTGCCCCGGTTCCTTGATCGTCACCTTCAGCGTGATCCCCTCGTTCGGCTGCAACCGGATCGACAACGTATTTGCATGGCGCCCCGCCTCTTCCCCAAATATCGAATGTGGCGCGTCCTTGAACATCACGTTGATCACCGACGAGCGCGCCACCAGACGCTTGCCGGTGCGCAGGTAGAACGGCGTACCTGCCCAACGCCAATTGCTGATATGAGCCTTCAACGCCACATAGCTTTCGGTGGTTGATCGCGGGTTGCCAACGCAGTCCCGGTATCCCGGACCGTCCGATCCGGCCGCAAACTGCCCCCGCACGATGTGGTGCGGTTCAACCGGATCAAGCGCCCGTATCACCTTGAGCTTTTCATCCCGAACTGCGTCAGGATCAAATTTGGCCGGAGGTTCCATCGCAATCAGGCACAGCAGCTGCATCAGGTGGTTTTGCACCATGTCCCGCATCGCGCCCGCGCGCTCATAATAATCTTCGCGCCCTTCGATACCGACAGTTTCCGCGACCGTTATCTGGATATGGTCGACATACTGGCTGTTCCACAGCGGTTCGAACAGCATATTGCCAAACCGGACCGCCATCAAATTCTGGACGGTTTCCTTGCCCAGATAATGGTCGATCCGGTAGATTTGATTTTCGTTAAAATGCGCGGCCAGTGTGGCATTCAAGTCCCGTGCGCTTGCCAAATCATGTCCAAACGGCTTTTCGACCACGATACGGGTTTCTTCTGTCACCAGATCATACGCCCTAACCCGCTCGGCCAATGGCCCGAACAGGCTGGGACCGACCGAGAAATAGAAAGCGCGAACCCGGTTCGGTGACAGCTTTTCGCCCAGCACATTCCAACCTTCGGTCGTCAAGGCATCCAGCGATACATAGTCGACCCGTTGCAGGAAACGGGTCAGGGCTTGCGAATTCCGGGCCCGTTCCGAAGCATGCCGTTGCAGCGACGCAGCAACCATCTTTCGAAATTCATCCGCTGAATGACCGGCGCGCGCGGCTGCAATAATCCGGGCATCCTCATGCCACTGACCTGCACAATACCGACGGTAAAGCGCAGGCAGGATCTTACGCTGCGCCAGATCACCGGTGCCGCCGAAAATAACCAGATCAAATGGATCAACAGGGATGACACGTGAAACCATGAGTTGTCCTTACCCTGACCCTTCCGGCATGTCCAATGTTAGCGCAACCAAAACACAATAAATCTTGTTGATCAAAACTCTGTCAGAACCTCTGCACCAGACTTACCAAATCCGCGACAAAGGGCTAGATCAGTTTGATGACTTCAACGAACCGGATGTGGGAATGAAAGACAACGCCCCTCAGCTTGCGAATATCGGCAAGTTTCAGCGTAAGCGGGTGACAGCCGATGGCCAGACCCGCGCAAAAGTTTCCCTAACCAACCCTCAGACCCTGTGGTTCAACACCGGCACGCTGTGCAATATTGAATGCGTAAACTGTTATATTGCCAGCAGCCCGACCAATGACTCACTGGTTTATATCACTGCGGACGAGGTTCGTGACTACCTGGATCAAATCAAAGCCCGCAATTGGCCGGTGCGTGAAATCGGTTTTACAGGCGGCGAGCCTTTCCTGAACCCCGAGATGATCGACATGACACGTGCTGCGCTGGAGCGTGGATACGAAGTTCTGATCCTCACCAACGCGATGGCCCCGATGATGCGCCGCAAGATGCGTGACGGGCTGCTGGCATTGCAACGGAAATTCAATGACAAGCTGACCCTGCGCGTTTCCGTCGATCATTACCGCGCAGAACTGCACGACCTTGAACGCGGCAAGGGGAGCTTTGAAAAAACCCTGACGGGTATGAAGTGGCTGCGCGATCACGGCTTTAACATGGCTGTTGCCGGGCGCACTGTTTGGGGTGAGTCTGACACGGAAAGTCGTGCGGGTTATGCCGCATTCTTTACAGAGCACGGCTTTGACATTGACCCGCATAACCCGGCACAGACCGTCCTGTTTCCCGAGATGGACGAAACTGTCGAAGTACCCGAGATTACAACGGCTTGCTGGGGAATACTGAACAAGTCACCCGATGCATTGATGTGCGCCAGCGCCCGCATGGTGGTGAAACGGAAAGGCGCTGACCGGCCTGCCGTGTTGGCCTGCACCCTGCTGCCCTACGAGTCGGAATTCGAGATGGGTCATTCTCTGGCCGAATCCGAGGCTGACGTTCACCTGAACCACCCCCATTGTGCCAAATTCTGCGTGTTGGGCGGCGCCAGTTGTTCTGGCTGATTGGGTCAGGAAGTTCCTGATTTCATTTCAGACGCATCATCAGATACGCGCCGACCGCTTCGGTTCATTGTTTGAAGAGCATGCACTAACGGAAACTGCGCCTGCCCCTCGCTCAATTCACACGAAACTCGCCTACCATGTTGCGCCACTCACCCGGTGCGATCATTTTGCGGTGGGTGAATTTGACAGAATGCAGCGGGCCTTCGATTTCGCGCTGCCAGAAGTCGATGAATTTGAACAATTTCGGATGATCCGGCGCAAGGTCGTAATCCTGCCAGATGAACGTGTTCAAGACGTGGATATAGTCTGGCATATGATAGAAAAACTCCGCCGTCGTCAGCCCGTACCCCTTGAGCATCAATTCGGTTTCGCTTGGATTCATGCAGACCTCCTGTTTGATACAAGGCCTGTTCAAGATACCACGAAAACCTTCTAATACTTATATAACAATATGTTACTTGAGTATTACCGGGGAATTTCCCCGTAAAGGCGCTGCTTGCTTGCACCTTATGTGCCGGGTCTGATAAGATACACCCACAAGATATAGACCCAGAACAAGACACGGGCAGTTTACGTGAGCGATACGCCAGAAATTCCTGAAAACATGGATGAAACCCCGCCCGAGCGCCCAGTCTATGACGGCCCGACGGTTTCCATCGAATCCGAAATGCGCACGTCCTATCTGGACTATGCCATGTCGGTCATCGTCAGCCGCGCGATCCCTGATTTGCGCGACGGGCTGAAACCGGTTCACCGGCGTATCCTTTATGCAATGCACGAAACGGGGAATACCCACGATAAGGCGTACCGCAAATCGGCACGCCCGGTGGGCGACGTGATGGGTAAGTACCACCCGCATGGTGACAGTGCGATCTATGACGCGCTGGTGCGGATGGCGCAGGATTTCTCGATGTCGCTGCCGCTGCTGGATGGTCAGGGCAACTTTGGCTCGATGGACGGCGACAACCCGGCGGCTATGCGGTATACCGAAGTGCGGATGGACAAGCCCGCCGCTTCCCTGTTGGCTGATATCGAAAAAGAAACGGTCGATTTTCAGGACAACTATGACGGCAAGGACCGGGAGCCGACAGTTCTGCCGGCCCGTTTCCCGAACATGCTGGTCAATGGTGCCGGAGGTATCGCCGTGGGGATGGCGACAAACATTCCACCGCACAACCTTGGCGAAGTAGTCGATGCGACTCTGGCGCTGATCGACGATCCCGACCTTACATCAGAACAGTTGATCGAATACGTCCCCGGCCCCGACTTTCCAACCGGCGGTGTGATGCTTGGGCGCTCAGGTGCGCGCAAGGCCTATCTGGAGGGCCGCGGCAGCGTCATCATCCGCGCCAAGACCCGAGTGGAAGAAATCCGCAAGGACCGCTATGCCATCGTTGTCGACGAGATTCCCTATCAGGTGAACAAGGCCGCGATGATCGAAAAGATCGCTGAGGCGGTTCGCGAGAAGCGGATCGAAGGCGTGGCCCATGTACAGGACGAATCCGACCGCAACGGCGTACGCGTTGTGGTCGAGCTCAAGCGCGATGCGACGCCCGAGGTGGTGCTGAACCAGCTCTACCGCTTTTCGCCGATGCAGACCTCCTTTGGCTGCAATATGCTGGCGCTGAATGGTGGCCGCCCTGAACAGCTGACCCTGCGCAGGTTCCTGACCTCGTTCATCGACTTCCGTGAAGATGTCGTTGCCCGCCGTACGGCCTATGACCTGCGCAAGGCGCGTGAACGCAGCCACATCCTGTGTGGTCTGGCTGTGGCGGTGTCCAATGTCGATGAAGTGGTCGCAACGATCCGGTCGTCTGCAGACGCCGCCGAGGCCCGCGAAAAACTGATGACCCGCCGTTGGCCTGCCTCCGACATCGAAGGCTATTTGCGCCTGATCGATGATCCTCTGTCCAAGATGAATGACGATGGCACCTATAATCTGACCGAGGTTCAGGCCCGTGCCATTCTGGAGTTGCGCTTGCAACGCCTGACCCAACTGGGCGTCAAAGAGGTTACGGACGAGCTGGAAGAACTGGCGGCCAAGATCAAGGAATACCTTGATATTCTGTCCTCACGCGAACGGATCATGGGCATCATCGCTGATGAGCTGCGCAGCGTGCGTGAACAGTTCGCGGTCGACCGCCGCACTGAGATCGTCGACTGGTCCGGTGACATGGAAGACGAAGACCTGATCGAGCGTGAAGACATGGTCGTGACCGTCACTTCGGGCGGGTACATCAAACGCACACCGCTGGCAGATTTCCGCGCCCAGAAACGCGGTGGCAAGGGCCTGTCGGGGATGCAGACCAAGGAAGAGGACGTTGTGACCAACCTCTTCGTTGCGAACACCCATACACAGCTGCTGTTCTTCACGACGGACGGGATGGTCTACAAGCTCAAGACCTGGCGCTTGCCCCAATCCGGGCGCACCGGCAAAGGTAAGGCCATCGTCAACATCCTTCCGATCCCAACTGGCGTTTCCATCGCCGCGATCATGCCCGTGGATGTACCGGACGAGGAATGGGAAAACCTCCAGATCGTCTTTGCCACCAGCGCAGGTGACGTGCGTCGTAACCGGTTGTCGGACTTCACCAATGTCCGGCGTAACGGCAAGATTGCCATGAAGCTGCCCGACGGCATTGAACTGGTGAATGCGCGCATCTGTTCGGAAGACGAAGACGTGATGCTGGTCACCAATTCCGGCCGCGCGATCCGCTTCCGGACAACTGACGTGCGTGTCTTCAACTCGCGCGAATCCACAGGTGTCCGGGGGATCAGGCTGACCAACGGTGACCGCGTCGTTTCGATGTCCGTGATCCGTCATTTCGAGGCGACACCCGAAGATCGTGTGGCCTATCTCAAGATGCGGCGTGCGGTTGCGGGGCTTACCGAAGAAGACGCTGGTGAAGACGAGGAAGCCGCAGCAAGCAGCGATTTCAGTCAGGAGAAATACGCCGAGATGTCGGCTGCTGAAAACCTTATCCTCACTATCACCGCTGGTGGTGCAGGCAAGTTGAGTTCAAGCCACGACTACCCTGTGCGCGGACGTGGCGGCATGGGTGTGGCGGCGATGGACAAGGCCATGCGCGGCGGGGACTTGGTTGCATCCTTCCCGGTCGAGATCGACGATCAGATCATGCTGGCCACATCGAAAGGCCAATCTATCCGGGTGCCGGTCGATGGTATCTCGTTCCGCTCACGTTCCGCAGGTGGCGTGAAGGTATTCAATACCGGCAAGGGCGAAGAAGTCGTCAGCGTCGCGTGGATCGCCGATCAGGGCGACGAGGAAGAATAATGACAGTAACCCCGGGCACCGGTTCGACGGTTCCCGGGGTTCAGCTCATGTCAGGTAGGCATTGAAAAAAGCGATGGTCCGGCTCCATGCCAGATTTGCTGCGGCTTCGTCATACCTGGGCGTCGTATCGTTGTGAAAACCGTGATTGACGTCCGGATAGAAGTGCACGCTGAATTTCTTTTGATTGGCTTTCAGCGCCTCTGAATATGCAGGCCATCCAGCGTTGATACGCTCATCCAATCCGGCATAGTGGATCATAAGAGGTGCTTCGATGGACGGAACATCTTCGGCTGGTGGTTGCCGACCGTAGAATGGCGCCGAGGCCGCAAGGTCCGGATAGGCTACGGCCAACGCGTTGCAAACACCTCCGCCATAGCAGAAGCCGACAGCGCCAACCTTGCCTGTCGAAAGTTCATGATCACGAAGGAATTCAAAGGCGGCGAAGAAATCCGCCATCAGCTTTTCCCGGTCCATCGAGCGCTGCATTTCTCGCCCTTCTTCATCAGTACCGGGATAGCCGCCAAGGGGCGACAACCCATCAGGTCCAAAAGCCAGAAAACCGGCCTTGGCCGCGCGGCGCACGACGTCCTCGATATAGGGGTTTAGACCCCGGTTCTCGTGCACGACCAGTACCGCTGGCAATTTTCCTTCGGCATTTGCCGGCATCGCCATCAGGCCGCTGGTTTCGCTATGCCCATCCGGGCTGTCATATGCGACCACCATGGTTTGGATCGCGGGATCGTCCGGGGCCACCTGTTGCGCCCAGGCGTAATTGGGTTGCAACTGGTCCAGAATCATTGCGCCTGTCATTCCGGCAGCCGTGTATTTACCAGCTTTTGAAATGAACTCACGCTTGGACATCGTGCCGTGCACATATCCATCAAATATCTCGAGGATACGCGGATCAAAATCACTGGCTTTTTTGCGGGCGTTTCCGGTCATCGTTGCCTCCCAGGCGATGGTATCGGTGCACCGATTCTAACGCCTGAGCTGCAATTCGGAAACTCACAAATCGTAAAGCGCGCCGAACTTGGTCTCGAGATAGCTTAGCAATGGGTCCGGTCCGGGCTCGATGCCGCTAGCACGGGCAATCACCTCGCGCGGTGCATAAAGGCCGCCATGCTGCTGCACATGCTCGCGCAACCAGCCGGTTGCGCCGGTGGTGTCGCCGCGAGCCAGTTGCGCATCAAGATCGGGCTCTGAACCGCGCAACGCCTGATAGAGGCACCCAGCATAGACATTGCCCAGCGAGTATGTCGGGAAGTAACCGAACAGCCCAACCGACCAGTGCACATCCTGCAAACAACCGTTCGAGGGCTTGTCGACCGCATAACCGAAATCTGCCTTGAACCGATCATTCCAGGCGGCTTCCAGATCGCCGACCTGCAAGTCTCCGGCCATCAGCGCGCGTTCCAGATCAAACCGCAGCATGATGTGCAGATTGTATTGAACTTCATCCGCCTCGGTGCGGATATAGCCGTTATGGACGCGGTTGGCCGTCGCATAAAACGCATCCGGATCGGCAATGCCGAAATCGCCGAACGCCTCTTTCATTTGTTCGAACAACCAACCGGTAAAGGCCCGCGACCGACCCAACTGGTTTTCGTAGATCCGGCTTTGACTTTCATGCACGCCCATCGACACACCAGACCCGAGCGGTGTCAGCAGGTATTTCCTGTCGATCCCCTGTTCATAGGCGGCGTGGCCCACCTCGTGAATGGTGGAATAGAAACAATTGAACGGGTCTGTTTCGCTGGTTCGCGTGGTGATGCGGACGTCAAAACCACTGCCTGAACTAAACGGGTGAACCGCCTTGTCCACGCGACCATTGTTCAGGTCATAGCCAAAGGCGACCGCCAGTTTTTGTGTCAGACGCATCTGGGTCTGCTCATCAAAACTGCGGTTCAGGGCAGCTGGCTCGGGCCGCTCCAGCACAGCGGCGCGCAGGGCCACCAGTCGTGGGCGCATCTGGTCGAAGATATCCGCAATCTGTGCGCTGGTCGTGTAAGGCTCGTAATCCTCGACCATGGCGTCGTATACGTCGCCCCCTTGCGCCAGCGCCTCGCCTTCCTGTCGTTTCAGCGACACGACTTCTTCCAGAACCGGAAGAAAGGCCGTGACATCTTCGTCCGCGCGCGCCTGCGCCCACTTTCCCTGCGCAGCGGATGTCACACGGGCAATCGCCGTCGCCAGATCTGCAGGCACCTTCACCGCGCGATCATATGCGCGCCGGATTTCACGAATCTGCGCCTTGCCGACCTCATCCTGAGGCGCGGCCTGATCCAGCCATTCGGCAACACGAGGATCAGAACGACGTGCGTGCAGGACAGATTCGATAGCTGCCATTTCTTCGGCGCGCTGTGGCGCTGCGCCGCGCGGCATGACGGTTTCCTGATCCCAGCCAAGCCGACCGGCGATCTGGCCCAAAGCCGAAGTTTCCCGCTGAAAGGTCATCAGTTCATTGAAAGCGGTCATAATTTCAAACTCCGCGCACAGATGTTGCGATTGGATAAGCCGTGAGGAACCGCGCGCGCAGGATCAGCGTCCAAACGATGACGGCCATAAACTGGTGGAAGATAGCGACTTGCCATGGCGCGCCGTAAACCACGGTCACGATGCCGACGACGACCTGTAACGAAAGCGCGGCGAAAGCAGCGTTGAAGGCAAAACGCGTCTGCGGATGCGCGCTGCCGCTGCCACGTCGCCAGGCGACAACGGCGAAGATGAACAGCAGATACCCTGCACACCGGTGGATGAACTGTACCAGACCAGGGCTTTCAAAGAAGTTTCGCCACATCGGCTCCAACATAGTCGCATCCGGTGGAAGCAACTGCCCTCCCATCAGCGGCCAGTCGGTGTAAGACCGCCCGGCGTCGATCCCGGCGACAAGCGCGCCAATGAGTATTTGTAAAAAGGCGAAGTGCATCAGCCCTGTGGACAATGAAAACAGCCTGACCTCTTTGGCCCGGCGCGCCTGCATCAGGTCACGTTCTTCCCGGCCGAGTTCAAAGATGTACCAGGCCAGCGCTCCCAGGATCACAAAAGCCAGCCCCAAATGCGTTGCCAGACGGTAACTTGCAACAGCCGTCATGCCTTCACCCTGGGTGACGCCCGAGGCCACCATCCACCAACCAACAGCGCCCTGCAGACCGCCAAGAAGACCCGGAACGATCAGCTTTCCCGTCCACCCTGTCGGGATCTTGCGGGTGAGAAGAAAGGTCAGAAATCCAGCGGCCCAGACCAGACCGATCATGCGGCCCAACTGACGATGGCCCCATTCCCACCAATAGATGGATTTGAAATCACCCAGTTCCATCCACTGGTTCTGGATGCGCCATTGGTCAATCTGCTTGTACTTGTCGAACTCTGCCTGCCAGTCCGCTTCGGTCATCGGCGGCAAAGCTCCGGTGATCGGGCGCCATTCGGTGATCGAGAGGCCGCTGTCAGTCAGGCGCGTCAAGCCGCCAACCGCGATCATCACAACGACCAGAGCAAACAGGATCATCAGCCAGACGCGGATCGCATTGCGCGCGCCGCCGCGCCCCCGGTCGATCATACCGGGTTGAACCGCCTGTTGTTTTTTGGTGTCCGTGACCTCTTCGAAGATGCTGCGCTTACCGCTCATGCTGTCCTCATGTCCTGATTTTGTCGCAAGCTAGGGCTTGGGTGAAGATAGGTCCAGCCTCAGCCTTTATCCTTCCAGCGGACCATCTGACGCATGATCCCGTGCAACATCTGCACATCGGCCCGTGTCATACGCATCCGCGACCACAGGTTGCGCAGGTTAACCTTCATCCCTTCGGCCTTTTCGGGAGGGTAGAAGAACCCCGCCTCCTCCAGCCTGTCCTCGTAATGCTCGACAAGTTTTTCGACCTCGACCCCAGTGGCCCAGTCACCTTTGCCCAGATCGGTCGATTCATGCACCACATCCCCGGTCTGGCGCATCCACTCATAGGCGGTCAGCAATACGCATTGACCAAGGTTCAGCGAAGCATATTCCGGGTTTACCGGCACCGAGATGATCGCGTTGGCCTTGGCGATGTCTTCATTCTCTAGCCCCGCGCGTTCAGGGCCGAACAGAACGGTAACCTTCTCGCCTGCCGCGATCTTTCCGGCGGCAATCTTCATTGCGTGTTCTGGGCTGTAGACAGGTTTGGTCAAGCCCCGCTGACGGGCTGTCGTGGCGAAAACAAACGTGCTGTCGGCCAGCGACCCGGCCAAGTCGTCAAACAGCTGCGCCTCATCCAGCAAGCGCCCTGCGCCGCTGGACATTGCCACCGCTTTGGGGTTCGGCCAGCCGTCACGCGGGGCCACGATACGCATCCGGTCAAGCCCAAAGTTCCACATCGCCCGCGCAGCAGCACCGATGTTTTCACCCATTTGCGGGCGCACAAGCACGAAGGAAGGCTGGGGTTTGTCGCTGGGCATGGCTCACCTTAAGAAAACTTGGCCTGCTGTAATTGGCAGGCTCTTGCAGGGCAAGGCGCAGGGGCGTTATTTGCAGGCTCTGATCCATAAAAGTTTGCTTCCCAGCCGCAATCCGCTAAACCGCGCCAAAGACTGAAAGCCGAAGGACGCGCCCATGGACACCCCCGAGCAGCCGCAGATTTACCTGATCACGCCTCCGACCATCGAGTTGAGCACGTTCACGAACAAGCTGGCGACTGTGCTGGACGGGGTCGAGATTGCCTGTATCCGCCTCGCTTTGGCCGGAAGCGACGAAGATACCATCGCCCGTGCAGCGGACGCTTGTCGCGAAGTCGCCCATTCGCGCGACGTGGCCATCGTGATCTCGAACCATGTATTGCTGGCGCAGCGTCTGGGGCTGGACGGGGTACACCTGGATGATGCTGCACGCTCGGTCCGCACCGCGCGCAAGGAACTGGGCGCCGATGCAATCGTCGGAAGCTTTTGCGGCGCGTCCAGCCATGATGGCATGACTGCTGGTGAAAACGGAGCGGATTATGTGGCCTTCGGTCCTGTCGGCTCGGCCAAACTGAGGGACGGGACCCGCGCCGAAAAGGACCTGTTCCAATGGTGGTCAGAGATGATCGAGGTTCCGGTTGTGGCCGAAGGTGGGTTGACGCCCGAATTGATCCGTGATCTGGCCCCCTGCACCGATTTCTTTGGCATCGGCGATGAGATCTGGGGCAGTGACGATCCGCTTGGCGCACTGAAAACGCTGCTGGCCGCGTTGCCTTAACCCTGCACCCAAGGCTCGACTATCCAGTAGACACCGGCACCTGCAATCAGCATCGAGGCCAGAACCGATACCCGGCCTCGTTTACGGTGTGAGCCGCCAGAAAACAAAAGCGCCAGAGCAAGCCCGGAAAAGGCTACAACAACAAGCGGCAGAATATTCCCGGCGCCAAAGCCCAAGATGGCCGGAGGCAGATGATCTGGCGGCACCCCGATGCCGATCAGGGCCGACGCAAATACCAGACCTTGAAGACCGCCAATGGCGAGAACGGCCAGCAAACGCCAGACCTGCAATCGCCGGGCAACCAGGTTCCACAGCGCCAGAACGATGGTCGAAGCCACCAGAACCGGGGCCTCGCTCACTTTTCCTGCATCCAATACGCCATACAAACCCAGCCCAAGCCCGATCAGAGCGCCCGCTGACAGGAACACCAGTTGAGATACCACTGGGCGCAATTTCAAAGACAGAAACACTAGCGCCAAAACAAGAATGGATGGCTTAATTGGGTTTCGGAGAAACTGATCGACCCCTTTTGTGAAATATGTCTGCAATGTTTGTTGCGTTGTCAGAGACGCCCCGCCTTGCAAGGGGATCAGCGGGCTGGCTTCACCGGCAGCCAAATACCCGGTGTATGGCGCCGCGACATTTTGCTGTCGCAGAACGATGGCTCCGCTTTCTGACGGCCAGATCAGACGCAGGTTTGACGCCTGATCGGGCAAAGGAGCAGTCAGTAACAGTTTGGAAACCCGCACTTTCTCCGTTTCTCCCACAACAGGAATACGCACACCTTCATAAGATAAACTCAATCGCTCTGGTGCCTCCACGATAAGATTATGTTTCCAGAGCTGAACGAACTCTCTGATCTGGGGTTCCAGCTCAGAGGAAACCAGTCGTCGCAAGGATGTGTAGTTTGGATCGTCGGAAAACACAGCGGGCTGCGCGGGATTGTTCCCGGTTAACATGGCCTCGGCATTCCATTTCAACTCTAGAAACAGAGTGTCGGACTTGACCCAGAAATCAACGACGGTCGGCGGGGCGGATTGCGCTCTGCCGGATCCGGGATGCATAACTACAAGAACAAAAAAACTCAGGACACAGGTTTTGAGGGTTCGAAAGATGGCGCGGAAAACAGGGCCATTCATACGAAAAGCTCCAACAGGAAAATCAAATCACCAATCATTGCTTTCGATTGTTCCCGCGAAGGCCGCAGATCGCAAGCCCAAAGGGCATATCGGACCTGTGCACCGTAAATCTCTGATTGCGGTAACGTTCTGACTTGCATGGGCATCACCGCTGCGGCATGACGTCCTTTATGACTCAGAACAGTAATATCCTGTGTATCGGTTCGGTCCTGTGGGACGTGATCGGACGATCGGCCAGTGCCATGCGGCAAGGCTCGGACGTGCCAGGCCGGATTACCCGCCTGCCGGGTGGTGTTGCGATGAACATAGCCATGACGCTGGTGCGTTTTGGTATGACGCCAACCCTGCTGACCGCCATTGGCCGCGACCCCGAGGGCGACGAGCTGATTCATGCCTGTTCCCGCCTCGGTATGATCACGGATCACATCTATCGCTCGCAGGACCTACCAACCGACCGATATATGGCCGTCGAAGGTGCCAACGGGTTGATCGCGGCCATTGCCGATGCGCATTCGCTGGAAGCCGCTGGCGCTAAGATTCTGCGTCCGCTGATGCACGGCCCGCTTGGCTATGAAAACACGCCCTTTGAGGGGCCCATTGCGCTTGACGGCAACCTGACCCTGAACCTGCTGGAAGAAATCGCCCAAAGCCCTGCATTTGCCCGTGCCGATCTGCGTGTTGCCCCGGCCTCGCCCGGCAAGGCCGAGCGCCTGTTGCCCTTCCTGAAACATGCCCGCGCCACGCTTTATGTGAACCTCGAAGAGGCAGGAATATTGTGCCAGCGCGAGTTCACCAATTCTGAATCCGCCGCAAAGGGCCTTCTGGATCGTGGCGCACTGCGCGTGCTGGTCACCGATGGCGGCAGCTCGGCCACGGTCGGCAGTTCGGACGAAATTCTGACCCAAACACCCCCCTCCGTTCTGGTCACCCGTGTGACCGGCGCCGGGGATACCTTCATGGCGGCTCATATCGCCTCAGAATCCGGCGGCGCATCGAGTGATGAGGCTCTGACCCGCGCTCTGCATGCCGCAGCAACCTACGTTTCTGGAGAAACCCCACTGTGATTGACATTCAATATTCAGCCGAGGTCCGCGCTGCCAAGGACGCGGATCATCCCATCGTTGCGCTGGAAAGCACCATCATCACCCATGGCATGCCCTACCCGCAAAACGTCGAAGTTGCGGTGCAGGTCGAACAGGACATCCGCGATGCGGGGGCGGTTCCGGCGACCATGGCGGTGATTGAAGGCAAATTGCATGTGGGGCTCGAGCCTGACCAGTTGCAATGGCTGGGTCAGGCGCAAGGCGTTGCCAAAATCTCGCGCGCGGATATGGCGGCCTGCATTTCGACCGGTGGTACCGGAGCCACAACCGTCGCCGCCACCATGATCGCCGCGCATTATGCCGGGATCGAGGTATTTGCCACCGGCGGCGTCGGCGGCGTGCATCAGGGCGCCGAAACCACGTTCGACATCTCGGCTGATCTGCACGAACTTGGCCATACACCAGTCACCGTCGTCGCAGCCGGGGCCAAGGCCATCCTTGATCTGGCCAAAACTCTTGAGGTTCTGGAAACGCTGGGGGTGCCTGTCATCGCCCATGGTCAGGATGCGTTTCCTGCCTTCTGGTCTGCAAAATCACCCTATGCTGCCCCCCTGCGCATGGACACTCCTGAGGCTATCGCCAAGGCCCATGCAACGCGTCGCGCGTTGGGCCTGCCCGGCGGGCAGCTTGTGGCGAACCCGATCCCGATCGCGGATCAGATCCCCTCCGAAATACTGGCCCCCATCATCGCCGAGGCACAGGCTGATGCAGATGCGCATCGGATCACCGGAAAAGATGTGACGCCCTATCTGCTGCAACGTATCTTTGAAAAGACCGACGGACGTTCGCTGACCGCCAACATTGCCCTCGTGCGCAACAACGCGCGCCTTGCTGCGGCGATTGCACGGGCACTGGCAGAACAGGGATAACGCAAGCCTATTGTGCCATGGATACCGATTGACTACCTAAATCCCGATAACCACTCGGAACCAAGATGAATACACCGTTCGACGAAGAACCGCATCATCGCCGCCCTGGCATGCTGGCACGGCTGCGCGCATCTTTCCTGACCGGCCTCGTCGTCATTGCACCGGTCTGGCTGACGGTTTGGCTGATTTGGTCGGTAGTCGGCTGGATCGACAGTGCCGTCTTGCCACTGGTGCCTCATCAGTTCCAACCGGAACAATACGTTGGTATCAACCTGCGCGGTGTGGGCGTCGTGATCTTCCTGATCTTTACCGTGATTGTAGGGTGGATCGCCAAAGGCATTCTGGGCCGGTCCCTGATCCTGTTCGCCGAAAGCGTGGTAGATCGGATGCCGGTCGTCCGCTCGATCTATTCCGGGATCAAACAAATCTCGGAAACAGTATTTGCCCAAACCGAACGGTCCTTTGAAAAGGCATGCCTGATCCAGTACCCCCGCCGCGGGATCTGGGCCATTGGGTTTGTCTCGACAACCGCCAGGGGCGAAATCAGCAAACGCGCAGAGACCGGAGGAGAGCTGCTCAGCGTCTTTGTTCCGACCACCCCCAACCCGACCTCGGGCTTTTTGCTGTTTTTCCCGGCGGAAGACGTAATTTTGTTGGACATGACAATTGAGGATGCCGCGAAACTGGTGATCTCGGCCGGGCTCGTTTATCCCAACGAAAAAGACCCTACGCAACCGCCCGAGTGATTAACCGAACATGGTCGGCAGATCGACTGTACTGGTCTGGCCCAGATCACTCTTGTGCTTGGTCAGAAAACGATCCGCTGCCGCCCGCCCCGCCTGTTTCGGCTTGTGCAAAATAACCGGGTTGGGCACGGTTTTGGTGGCAACAGACAGGCTGCTCATCAACTCGTTATCCGCAATCATATGCACCAGAACGCGGCTCATGTCCCCGGCCTTCAGCTTGCCCTCTTTCAGAAGCCGTTGAACAAAGCTGATTGCCCGCAATTCGCGAAACAGGGATGAGTTGAAGCTGATCTCGTTGATCCGGTTCTGGATCTGTTGCGGTGTGACCGGCACCGCGTCGCGTTCCAACGGGTTGATATTCACGATCACTACATCATCCGGCAGGTCATTGTTGAACAGCGGATAGAGCGCCGGATTACCAGTATAACCGCCATCCCAGTAGGCTTCGACCCGGTTCGTATTTGGATCAAATATCTCGACTGCCTTGAACAGGGTCGGCAGGCAAGCCGAAGCCAGAATGGCATCTGTCGAGACCTCCTCGCCAGTAAAGACGCGGATTTTTCCACTTCTCACGCAGGTGGCGCACACAAACAGGCGGGGTCCCGCATCGGCGCATACTTCCGCAAAATTGAACCTGTCCACCACCGGCTCCAGCGGATTGCTGTAGAATGGACCATAGGCATAAGGCGACACCATCCGCGACCAGGCATCACCGATTGAAAACGGCACCGAATATTCCATCGCCTGCGCGATTGCGGCCGGTTCCAACCCGCGAAACCAATTGGCTATACGCATGTCTCCAATCGCACCCATACGCCTCCAAAGCCCGTCCAGTTGCGCGCGCGCACCCTCACGTCCTGAATGAACCATCCCCGATTTGAACGCCGCACCGTTCAACGCACCGGCGGATGTTCCGGTGATCGCGGCTACCTCGATGTCTTCCTCATCCAGCAGTCGGTCAAGCACACCCCAGGTGAATGCCCCATGCGCACCGCCGCCCTGCAAAGCCAGATTGATCCGTATCACCACCCTCACCCTTCATCTTTTCAGAAATACTCCGGGGGTTTGGGGGCAGCGCCCCCAAGGCCAATCACAAGGCGGTCCAGCCGCCATCGACAGAAATCGTGGTTCCCGTGATCTGCGCCGCCGCGTCCGAGCACAGGAAAATGGTTGTCCCGCCCAGTTGCTCAACCGTGGCGAATTCCTTGGAAGGTTGCCGTTCCAGAAGCACGTTTTTTACAACCTCCTCGCGGCTCATATTGTATTCTTTCATCGTGTTCGGGATTTGGGCCTCGACCAGGGGTGTCAGCACATAGCCCGGGCAAATGGCGTTGCAGGTGATAGGTTCTTGCGCGGTTTCCAACGCAACGGTCTTGGTCATCCCCACCACCCCGTGCTTGGCGGCAACATAGGCTGCCTTGAATGGCGACGCCGTCAGGCCGTGGGCCGAGGCGATATTCACGATACGACCCCAACCCGCCTTGCGCATCATCGGCAGTGCGGCAGCGGTCGTGTGAAAGACCGAGTTCATGTTGATCGCAATAATCGCGTCCCATTTTTCCGCCGGAAACTGATCGATCGGGGAAACAAACTGAATGCCCGCGTTGTTCACAAGTATGTCGCAAGCTCCGGCCTGCTCAATCAGCGCCCGGCACTCTTCGCCTTTTGACATATCCGCCTTGATGTAACGCGCGTTGGTTCCGGTCTCTTTGGCAATCTCAGCGGCCAGCGCATGATCTTCGTCACGGTCCGTAAAGGAATTCAGGACGACATCTGCTCCGGCCTTCGCCAGCTCGCGCGCGACCCCTAGCCCGATGCCAGAATTAGACCCCGTGATAATTGCTGTTTTGCCGGAAAGGCTCATGACCGTTCTCCCTGAAGCGATGATTTGGTGCACAATGCCATGCTGCACCTGCAAAGAAAACGGGGAAACACACCTGCCTGAAATCCCAGCCTGACACTTCTCAAGCAGCCAAAAAAAACGCCCGCACGAAGCGGGCGTTAAGTTATTGAGGCAGGTTTCATACAGGCAAGAAACCTATCGAGCAGTGCATCCTTTATAAGCAATTCCACGCCTTCGTCCAAGCTAAAAGTTTGATAATATGAAAAATCATCACTACGGTGAATCCCAACAAAATAAGGCCAGAGCAGGATTGTTTCCAAAATGAGCCCGGATTTTCACCGACCGTTTCGACCACTTGTGGCGGGAATCGCAAGCATTTTCATGATCTCTGTCGCCCATGCAGAATCGTCACATGGCATAGCTATGTATGGGGACCCGGCCCTACCACCGGATTTTGTGTCCCTACCCTATGCCAACCCCGATGCCCCCAAAGGCGGCAAAGTCGTTTTCGGAAATACCGGCGGCTATAACAGCCTGAACCCGTTTTTGCAAAAAGGCACCTCGCCTTGGCAATTGCCATTTTGGACCCATGAAAGCCTGATGGGGCGATCCTGGGACGAACCTTTCACACTTTACGGGCTGTTAGCCGAATCAGTTGAGACGGCGCCGGACCGGTCGTGGGTTGAATTTACCATGCGGGAAGAGGCCCGGTTTTCTGACGGCAGCCCGGTCACGATTGACGACGTGATTTGGTCATATGAGACGCTCGGCACTCAGGGGCATCTGCGCTATCGCGGTTTTTGGGACAAAATCGACAAGATCGAACAGACCGGCCCGCGTTCGGTTCGGATTACTTTCAACGTGCCTGATCGCGAACTTGCCCTGCTCGCAGGGATGCGTCCGATCCTGCAAAAGGCGCAGTGGCAGGACAAGGATTTTGCCGACGCCGCCTTGCACGATGTCCCAATCGGCACCGGTCCCTATGTGATCGATAGCTACGAGGCGGGGCGCTATGTGAACCTTCGTCGCAACCCTGAGTATTGGGGGCAGGATATCCCGTTCCGTCGCGGTACCATGAATCTGGATGAAATGCGGATCGAGTTCTACGGCGACGGCAGCGTTCTGTTCGAGGCCTTCAAAGCTGGTGAGCTGTCAGCGGTGCGTGAGTTCAACGGCGACAAATGGGACACGCAATACAGCTTCCCCGCCGTTCAGCGCGGTGATGTCATCAAGACCGAGATACCGCATGGCAAACCGTCAGGCATGACCGGGTTCGTGATGAACACCCGCAAAGCCCCGTTTAACGACTGGCGCGTTCGCGAGGCCCTGACGCTGGCCTTCAATTTCGAATTCATCAACGACACGATCACTGGTGGGGCGCAGCCAAGGATTACGTCCTACTTCTCGGGCTCAGATCTGGCCATGCAGCCCGGACCGGCCCAAGGGCAGGTAAAAGCCCTGCTGGAACCCTTTGCCTCGGATCTGATCCCCGGCACGCTGGAAGGGTATGAACTGCCGAAGGGCGACGGTTCAGCCCGCAACCGCGCAAACATCCGCAAAGCCACCAAACTGCTGACCGAAGCGGGCTGGACCGTTCAGGACGGGGTCCTGCGCAACACGAATGGTGACCCGTTCAAAATGACGGTCTTGCTACAGCAGGGGGATAGCGAGATGGCGTCGGTGGTCGAGATTTATTCCCGCGCTCTGGAACGGCTTGGCATTCAGGTTACGACGGAGCAGGTCGACAACGCGCAGTATGTAGGGCGCACCGGGGAACTGGATTTTGATGTTACGCCCTTCCGGCGTGCTCTTTCACTGTCTCCCGGCAACGAACAGCGTTTGTATTGGGGAAGCGAGAACGCGGACACACCCGGTACACGCAACCTGATGGGCGTGGCCTCGCCCGCTGTTGATGCGATGATTGACGTCATGCTTGTTTCGGAAACACGTGAAGATTTCACTGCTGCAACCCGCGCACTTGACCGGGTTCTGACGGCTGGTCGCTATGTCATCCCGATCTGGAGTTTTGATGTCGGGCGGATTGCCCACATCCGCGAGCTCAAGTTCCCTGAGACAGTGCCAATCTATGGCGACGGACCACAATACATGCCGGAAGTGTGGTGGTACGACGCCAGGTAATCACTTGAACATCAGGACAGCCGGGCTTTGCACGACACCGGCTGTTCACCGCGGGGTGTTGGCGGACCCCTTGAAATACGCGATTCCTTTACGCTTCCTGCACGATTGGCCCCGAAGAACTACGCCTGTCGGCGGAATTCAGCACATGGCCATCACACTCAGGTCTACGTTTGGCGACAGCAGGTCGCAGCCTCACATGCAGGCCATATCGGATGCCGGTCGATCCCATGAGACCCTCCTTCAGCCTGCTTCGGTCAACGTCAAAAGCTGCATTGAATTGCGGTAGTTAGACATTGCCCAAAGATGGAGGTCGCCTTTGCAACCTGCGCGCCGGGAATACCCGGTTCCGCACCAAACAGGTCTCCTGATCCGCAGGTACTTTCAACGGTTTCGAGCCTGCCGCCTTGTTGCGGCAGGTATTGCAGAGGCACAATCTTGTAAAAGGAATGCAGAGACATGCTGCGACATTTTGTCATGTCTTCCCTAACGGCACCCATTACGTACCCTAAAGAGGGGGAGAGCAGTCCTAATCGCTACATAAGGAAAGCTCATACATGATGAACTGGACGGATCTGACACAAGACTGGAATGCGGCCTACGCACGTGCAAAGCGGCGTTTTCCGAATTTGCGTGACCAGGACATGATGCGCGTATCAAAAGACCGTAAAGGGTTCGAAGCCTATCTGGCAGAGCGTCACCAGTTAACCATGAACGAAGCTCATGAGGAGGTCGAAGATTTCCTGTTCACCGAAGGTCTGAACAGAGAATTCTGCCGCGCGTCGCTAAGCAAGTGATGTGACCCAAAGGATTGTCGCGTCTTCGTCGCTGACAGAGATTACGTTGTGGCCCATGCTGCCATCGTAATAGGCGCTGTCACCCCTGCGCATTTCAACCGGCTCGTAGAACTCGGTATAAAGCCGGACAACACCGGTCAGAACATACATGAACTCTTCGCCATCGTGGCGCACCCAGCCGTCGAATTCGTCCATGGACCGCGCCCGAACCCGCGCACGGTAGGGCAGCATGTGCTTCTTGGTCAGGGTTTCGGCCAGCAACTCATGCTCGTAGGTCGTTGTCGCGTGGGCCGCCCCTTCGCCCATCCGGGTAATCGCCATCCGTCCGATGACCTGGTCCCGCTGCGGCGGTGTGAAAAGCTGAGGCACCGAGATTTCCAACCCAACCGCAAGCTTTTTGAGCGCGTCATAGGTAGGTGACATCTGCCCGTTCTCGATCTTGCTGAGCGTCGAACGGGCCAAACCGGCCTGACTGGCGGCCTGCTCCAGCGTCCATTTCCGCGCTTTTCGCAATTCGCGCACGCGCGCGCCAAGGTCCAGCGGTTCAACTTCGGTGTGATCGCCGGAATCGCGGGCAATTCGGATCAGGGATTTGGGGTCTTGGGTGCTCATGCCATTCTCTATAGGCTTGGCCAGCCGCGCTTGCAACGCGCCAGACACCGCGTTAGCCAATGGCCATGTTATCTGTCTTCGATCAGGGGGCACCCGTGCCCTGCCCAGCACCCTTCAATCTGGCAGCGCATGTCCTTGGCCGTGCCGATCAGGTCCCTGACAAAGTGGCGTTGTCGGTACTAATGCCCCACGGCGCGCAGGACTGGACCTATCGCGACCTGCGATCTGCCGTGTTGGGCACAGGCGCGGGGTTGCTGCAATCAGGTCTGACACCCGGCGATACCGTTCTGATGCGGCTCGGCAATACGGTGGATTTCCCGATTGCCTATCTGGGCGCGATTTCAGTGGGTATCATTCCGGTGCCGACATCGTCGCAACTGACGGAACCCGAAACCGCCAGAATGATCGACGATCTGTCCCCGGCTGCGGTTCTTCGTGATCCCGCTGTCTCATGCGCGCCTCATCCCAGACAGATCGAGTTGGATGAACTGAAGGCCATGCGCCATTTGCCCCCGGCCAGCTATGACCTGGGCGACCCCGAGCGCATGGCATATGTCGTCTACACCTCGGGAACCTCGGGCAGTCCGCGCGCCGTGGCCCATGCCCATCGGGCAATCTGGGCGCGGCAGTTGATGGTCGATGGTTGGTATGGTCTGCGCACGTCCGATCGGCTGTGTCACGCCGGAGCGTTCAACTGGACCTATACACTTGGCACCGGTCTGATGGACCCGTGGACCATCGGCGCAACCGCCTTGATCCCGGAACCGGGCACGGACATCTCCGCCCTGCCCGCTCTGCTTCACCAGCATCGCGCAACGATCTTTGCGGCGGCACCGGGGGTCTTTCGCAAATTGGTGCAAGAGTATGAGCAAATCAGCTTACCTGACCTGCGCCACGGTTTATGCGCGGGGGAAAAGCTTTCGCGCGCCCTGCACGAGAAATGGTTAAGCGCCACCGGTACGGAATTGTTCGAAGCCTATGGTATGTCCGAATGCTCGACCTTCATATCCTCCAGCCCGGCCCATCCCGCACGCGGCGACGCATTGGGGCACCCGCAACCGGGTCGTCGCGTGGCCATTCTGGGCCCGGACGGCCCGGTGCCGCAGGGGCAAGAAGGCACCATCGCCATTCATCGGTCTGACGCTGGATTGATGCTGACCTACCTCAATGCACCGGATGAAGTTGAAACCCGGATGCAAGGCGAATGGTTCCTGACCGGAGATCAAGGGGCAATGGCAGTGGACGGCCAGATCAGTTATCTGGGCCGGGACGACGACATGATGAATGCCGGAGGCTACCGCGTGTCCCCGGTCGAGGTCGAAGCCGCCCTGTCCCGTTTTCCCGGCATCACGCAGGTCGGCGCGGCCGCGGTCGAGGTCAAACCGGACACATTTGTGATAGCAGCCTTCTATACCGGCCCGGAAAAGCTGGACGATGCAGCCCTGCGCACCTATGTCGAGGCAAACTTGGCACGTTACAAACAACCACGCGCCTTCATCCACCTGTCTGCGCTGCCCACCGGTGGCAATGGCAAACTCCTGCGCCGGGCGTTGCCGGCCTATTTCGAGGCACCAGCCACATGACCCAGACCGTCAAGCTCGACATCCTGTCCGATCCGATCTGCCCGTGGTGCTATATCGGCAAAACGCATCTGGACAAAGCATTGGCCAATGTGCCCGAGCACCCTTTTGTCATCGAATGGCATCCGTTTCAGTTGAACCCTGATATGCCGGACGCAGGTATGGATCGTCGCGAATATCTGGAACGCAAGTTCGGTGGCAAGGACGGTGCCGTACGTGCTTATGCGCCCGTGGTTGAACACGCTGAAAACGCTGGTCTGAAGATCGACTTCGAAGGCATGAAACGCACACCCAATACTCTGGATGCACATCGCCTGATCCATTGGGCCGGGATCGAAGGCAAACAGAATGCTGTCGTCGATGCGCTATTCGATGCCTACTTCGTTCAGGCCCGCGATATCGGCGACCCCGAGGTCCTGTCCGACATCGCAGACAGTGCCGGAATGGACGCTGCGGTGGTCATGAAGCTGCTGAAATCCGACGCTGATCGCGAGGATATTCGCAACCGCGATACTCATTCTCGTGAAATGGGCGTCAGCTCGGTCCCGACCTACATTGTTGCCAATCAACATGCCGTTCCGGGTGCTCAACCGCCTGAAATGTGGGAGAAAGTGATCGCTGAAATCATGTCTCAACTTGACACTTATCCTGCAGAATAGCACAGAGGTCTGTGCGAATTTCCAGTCTGGTCTAACCTGACCCGCCATGATAGCGCGAACAGGTTAGGAGTGCTTCATGGCCAACCGCATGTCGAAGGCGGAATTCATTGCGCTGATCGCAATGATGTTCGCCACTATCGCGTTTTCGATCGATTCAATGCTGCCCGCCCTGCCTGAAATCGGCGCGCAGCTTAGCCCTGATGACGTCAATCGCGCCCAACTGATCTTGACATCCTTCGTTCTGGGAATGGGTATCGGTACATTCTTTACCGGCCCGCTATCGGATGCGCTGGGGCGCAAGCCAGTGATCTTTTGCGGTGCGCTTTTGTACATTGCGGCTTCGGCTGTTGCCTGGGCCAGTTCTTCGCTGGAACTGGTACTGATTGCGCGTGTTGTGCAGGGTCTGGGCGCTGCCGGGCCACGTGTCGTGGCGATGGCCATCACGCGTGACTTGTATTCGGGCCGGGAAATGGCACGCATCATCTCGATTGCCATGATGATCTTTACGTTGGTACCAGCAGCGGCTCCGATGCTGGGCGCTGGTGTTATCGTTCTCTTCGGTTGGCGCGGGATCTTCGTGTCCTTTATCCTGTTTGCTCTGATCGTCGTGTTGTGGATGAGCACACGACTTCCCGAATCTCTGGCCGTCGAGAACCGCCGTCCCTTCCGTCTGCATCTGATGATTGCGGCTGTGAACGAAATGTTTGCGCATCCCACTGTGCGCTTGTCTATCTTCGTGCAAACCTTGTGCATGGGGACCTTGTTCACCATGCTGACTATGGTGCAACCGGTCTATGATGTGATCCATGATCGGGCCGACAGCTTTCCCTTCTGGTTCGGATTTGTCGCCCTGATGTCAGGTTCGGCCAGCCTTTTGAACGCGGCTTTGGTGGTGCGTGTCGGGATGCGCCGGATGGTGACTTTTGCCTTCGGCGCGCAGATTGCCATCACGTCTGTCGTCATCATCCTGAACATGGCGAACCTTTCGCCCGATATGTCATTTGCCCTGTTTGTCTTCTGGCAGACGATGGTCTTTTTCATGGCTGGTGTAACCATCGGCAATCTGAATGCCATTGCCATGGAACCCATGGGCCACATCGCGGGCATGGCCGCGTCGGTTGTCGGGTCGATTTCAACCGTACTGGCCGCGGCAATCGCCGCCCCGATCGGGCTTCTGTTCAACGGGTCCATCGCGCCTTTAACAATTGGCATCCTGAGTATGTGCGTTCTGGCGTTTGGCCTGATGATCCACATGGGTCGCATCGAAGAAAGGCTGCCTGCCTGACCTGTGAATTGCGGGTGAATCACGCTATCCTACCCTGAACTTACGGGAGGAACTGCGATGAACGATTATTACGATCTGGGCAGCTATTCCTGCCCAGTTTCCACTTCCAGTCCCGAAGCTCAGCTGTGGTTCGACCGAGGGCTGAACTGGACATACGGCTACAACCACGAAGAAGCGGTTGTCTGTTTCCAACGCGCGGCCGAGCATGATCCGAACTGCGCGATGGCCCATTGGGGTGTCGCGTATGCCGCCGGACCAAACTACAACCTCCCCTGGGACCTGCTGGATGAGAGAGGTCGGGAAGAAGCGTTGTCACGGGCTTACGACGCGATGCAGAAAGCTCTTAGCCTGCTCGCAGGATGCACTGCCGTCGAACAGGCCTTAATTCAGGCCTTGCCTGCGCGTTACCCGCAACGCGGTCCGGTTGAGGACATGCACCAATGGGACCACGGTTTTGCCGACGCGATGCGCGCGGCATTTGCGGCGCACCCGGACCACCTTGACTTGCGTACCATCTATGTCGAAGCACTGCTGAACCTGACACCGTGGAAAATGTGGGATCTGGAAACGGGTCAACCCGCCCAGGGCGCGGCAACGAAGGAAGCGCAAGATGCGCTTGAATGGGCCATGGCGAACGATCCGTCTGCGATGTCTCACCCGGGCCTGCTGCACCTCTATGTTCATCTGATGGAGATGTCTCCAACACCAGAAAAAGCCCTGAAAGCAGGGGATATCCTGCGCACATTGGTTCCGGATGCAGGCCACTTGGTACATATGCCGACACATATCGATGTGCTCTGCGGACATTACCACAACGTTGTGCACTGGAACGAAAAAGCCTCGGAAGCCGACCAGAAGTATTACGAACGCGAAGGCGCGTTCAAAATTTACACAGGCTATCGCCAGCACAATTATCACTTTGCCATCTACGGTGCGCTTTTTCTTGGACAGATCGAACCCGCCCTACGTGCAAATCAGGGATTGTGGGATACAACGCCCGAAGAATTGCTGCGCATCGAAAGCCCCCCGATGGCCGATTACTTCGAAAGCTACATGTCCATGGGCCCTCACATCCTGATCCGGTTTGGCCGCTGGGACGAGGCTAAGGCACTGAAACTGCCCTCAGATCCTGACCTGTTCCGCACTCTGACCGCCACAACGCACTACGCGCGCGCCATCGCTCATGCAGCAACCGGTAATATCGCCAATGCCGAGGCCGAAGAAAATCTGTTCCTTGCTGCCAAGGAATGCGTTCCGGAAACACGCAGGCTGCACAACAACCGTGTGATTGACCTGCTGGAAATTGCGCGGGAAATGCTGCGCGGTGAGATCGAGTACCGCAAGGGCAACTGTGAAATCGCTTTTGCCCATCTGCGCCGCTCGGTCGAGTTGGACGATACCTTGCCCTATGACGAACCCTGGGGATGGATGCAGCCGACCCGCCACGCGCTTGGGGCGCTTCTTTTCGAACAAGGACGGCTGTCCGAAGCTGAAAACGTCTATCGTGAAGATCTGGGTTTGGGCGGCACGCTAAGTCGCGCCTCGATACATCCTGACAACGTATGGAGTTTGAAGGGCCTTTACGATTGCCTCAAGGCACGCAGCGAACAGGTCGAAGTCCTGCAGATCAAACAGCGGCTCGACCAGGCGTTGGCCCGCGCCGACCGAATGGTAGCTGCGTCCTGCTTCTGTGCGCAGGCGGCAATGCGTAGCTAAAATGTCTTGATCGTGCTGACACACGATGCCTCCGGCGGGGATATTTTTAGCCAGATGAAGCAGGGATCCGCTTCTTCATCTGGCCGTAAATATCCCGGGGGAGATGCGCGGAACGCGCAGCGGGGGCAGAGCCCCCTCCCACATCTCAACCTGCTTTAACCTTTTTCTGCGCGGCGACCACTTTTTCAGCAAGATCGCGGGCAATTGCAAAAGCCCCTTTAATCTTGTCGCTGTCTTTTTTCCAGTCCCGGCGCACGACGATCTTGTTGTCTTTGACCTTGGCCATACCGCGTTGATTTTGAATGAACTCAACCAGTCCCTGCGGCGAAGCGAATTTGTCATTGTGAAACTGGATGGTCGCGCCTTTCGGTCCGCCGTCGAGCTTTGCGATCCCT
The DNA here is from genome assembly GCF_059613825.1 of Ruegeria sp. SATB027. Classification (NCBI taxonomy): domain Bacteria; kingdom Pseudomonadati; phylum Pseudomonadota; class Alphaproteobacteria; order Rhodobacterales; family Roseobacteraceae; genus Ruegeria; species Ruegeria sp. SATB027. The sequence continues at coordinate 32,024 of NZ_JBXWTH010000017.1, read as the reverse complement.
GCGCGTTTACACATGGCCTTGATCCGCACAACCAGCATCAAGGTATTCACCTCCTTCGGCAATTTGCCAAAACGGTCAATCAATTCCGCAGCAAAGCCTTCCAGTTCGACCTTTGTCGACAGCGATGACAGGCGGCGATAGAGCCCCAGGCGCACATCCAGATCTGGCACATAGTTCTCGGGGATCAGAACCGGCACACCCAGATTGATCTGCGGGGCCCATTGATCGTCTGCATCCGACAGCCCCTCCATCTCGCCGGCTTTGATCTTGGCAATCGCCTCTTCCAGCATGGATTGGTAAAGCTCATAGCCGACATCGCGCATCTGGCCGGATTGTTCTTCACCCAACAGGTTGCCCGCACCACGTATGTCCAGATCCTGCGAGGCCAAAGTAAAGCCGGCCCCCAACGTGTCCAGCGAGCCCAGAACACGCAGGCGTTTTTCGGCGGCAGCAGTCAGTTTCTGGCGCGGTTTGGTGGTCAGGTAAGCATAAGCACGGGTTTTCGAGCGCCCAACGCGCCCCCGGATTTGATAGAGCTGGGCAAGGCCAAACATGTCCGCACGGTGCACGACCATCGTGTTTGCGGTCGGGATGTCCAAACCGCTTTCGACGATTGTTGTGGCCAGCAGCACATCGTACTTGCCGTCATAAAACGCGTTCATCCGATCATCGAGCTCACCCGCTGCCATCTGGCCATGGGCAACCACGTAAGTGAGCTCAGGCAGTTGATCTTTCAGAAATTCTTCGATCTCAGGCAGGTCCGAGATGCGCGGTACAACATAGAAACTTTGCCCCCCACGATAGTGTTCACGCAGCAGCGCTTCTCGGATTGTGACTGCATCAAACTCGCTGACATAGGTGCGGATTGCCAGTCGGTCGATTGGAGGTGTTCCGATAATCGACAGGTCGCGCACGCCGGTCAACGACAGCTGCAGCGTGCGCGGGATCGGTGTCGCGGTCAGGGTCAGCACGTGAATGTCCGAGCGCAGCTGTTTCAGCCGTTCCTTATGACCCACGCCAAAATGCTGTTCCTCGTCAATGATCAGAAGCCCCAGATTGTTGAACCGTATGTTCTTGGCCAAAAGCGCGTGCGTTCCGATCACGATGTCCACTGTCCCGCGGGCCAGCCCGTCACGGGTTTTTTGGGCTTCTTTCGCCGAAACAAAGCGTGACAATTGCCGCACCTCCATCGGGAACCCCCGAAAGCGTTCCCTGAAACTCGCGGCATGCTGGCGGGCCAGCAGGGTGGTGGGCGCTACAACTGCAACCTGAACGCCCGACATGGCTGCGACAAATGCGGCACGCATGGCAACCTCGGTCTTGCCAAAGCCGACGTCACCGCAGATCAGACGATCCATTGGTACGCCGGAATGGATATCTTCCATCACATCCGAGATCGCCCGCAACTGGTCTTCGGTTTCCTGATACGGGAATCGCGCGCTGAACTCCTCCCACGCGTGGGGCGGCGGATCCATGACCGGGGCTTTGCGCAGCGCGCGTTCAGCGGCGATGCGGATCAGCTTATCGGCCATCTCGCGGATGCGCTCTTTCAGCTTGGCCTTCTTTGCCTGCCATGCACCGCCGCCCAAACGGTCCAGCAGACCTTCGTCATGTCCGTATTTCGACAGCAATTCTATGTTTTCGACCGGCAGGTACAGCTTTGCCTGCTCGGCATATTCCAGCAACAGGCATTCATGGGCAGCACCAGCTGCGGTGACGACCTCCATGCCCATGTAACGACCTATGCCGTGATCCACGTGAACAACCAGATCACCGGGGCTGAGCGATTGGGTTTCGGTCAGAAAGTTTTCGGCCTTGCGGCGCTTTTTGGGCTGACGGATCAGCCGGTCGCCCAGCACATCCTGTTCAGCGATCACCGTTAGATCAGGACTTTCGAACCCGTGCTCCAACGCCCAGACGGCAAGGTGCAAGCCGCGTTTACCAATGCGGGTGCCATTGGCCACATGTATCGCCTCGGCCAACCCTTCGTCTTCGATCAGGCCGGTCAGGCGTTCCCGCGCGCCATCGGAATATGAGGCGATCAGCACCGGTCCTTTGTCGAGCTTTGCAGTGATGTGACTGGCCAAAGCACCGAACAGGCTGATGCTTTCTTGCTGGCGTTCCGGTGCAAAGTTGCGCCCGATGCGTCCGCCCGCATCGATGACACCGGGGCCAGAGGCTTGCGGCAGCGGGCTGAACTGCAAAACCCGACGATCCGCGACCGCCGCCTCCCAGGCGGTATCGTCAAGATACAACAACCCCGGAGGTGTGGGTTTATAGACCGTGTCCATGCGGGATCGGTTTTCCAGCGCCAGTCGCCGGGTTTCGTACTGATCGGCAATCGTATCCCAACGCGCCAGACGCGCGGGCGTCACCTGATCATCGACAGTGATCACCGCATCCGGCAAATAGTCGAATAACGTCTCAAGTTTTTCGTGGAAGAACGGCAGCCAATGTTCGATCCCCTGATGTTTGCGGCCCGCGCTTACGGCCTCATACAATGGGTCATCTGTACCGGCGGCACCAAACTCGATGCGATAGTTCTGACGGAACCGGGTTATGGCGGCCTCGTCCAGGATGACTTCGGACACCGGTGCAAGTTCAACGATGTCCAGCTTTTCGGTTGTTCGCTGGGACGCCGGATCAAAGCGTCGCGCACCGTCCAGAACGTCACCGAACAGGTCCAGCCGAACCGGGCCCGTCTCTCCCGGAGGGAAGATGTCGATGATGCCGCCACGGATGGCGTAATCGCCGGGTTCCATCACCGTTGGACTTTGTGTGAACCCCATACGCACCAGAAAGTTTCGCAGAGCGGTTTCATCTATGCGATGGCCAACTCGGGCAGTAAACGCCGCCTCTCGCAAAACTTCTCGTGCCGGGACGCGTTGAGTCGCGGCGTTCAGCGTGGTCAGCAATACATACTGTTGGGGCATCTGGTGAACCAGCGCCGCCAGTGTGGCCACGCGCGCCGCCGAGATATCCGCATTGGGCGAGACCCGATCATAAGGAAGGCAATCCCAGCCCGGAAACACAAAGACAGGCATCTGAGGCGCAAAGAACGCCAGTGCGGAACGCATCGCTTCCATCCGCTTGTCATCGCGTGCGACATGGGCCACCGGCCCCTTGCTGCGGGCAATCTCGTTCAGCACCAGCTGCGCGTCAAACCCTTCGGGGGCGCCGCCAACTGTCACGTGGTTCGGAGCCTTCATCGCCTCGCCTTTCAGAATCTTCTATCCCAGAACGCCAATCGAAAGGTTCTGATACATGCCCCAGAACGAAGTGACCAGTATCGAGATCATGCCGATGATCTGGGTATACAGTCGGCAGCGGGAAATTGTTTTTGAGACAGTTTCGAGTGTCAATTCCTGCCGCCGAAGACGCCTTGCATGCACGATATTGACCAAAAGCACCAAGGTCATTGGGAACAAAAGCAAAAACAGGGCCTGCGCGAATTCGACGTCATAATAGAACCCAAGCGTGGCCATCCCGGTGAACAGAAAACACCCAAACGCCAAAAGGATGGTGCCAGACATGTCGACAATCAGCAGAATCCGATTTGTATGGATGCGAACGATGTCGAGCAGATCGGTTTCAACCTGACCTCCGATCCGGCGGGCACGGACAACCAGATCATATGGGATGCCCATCACCCAGTGGCTGGCCGACGACCAGAGTACCGCCAGTACGATCCAGAACCACAGATTCGAAAAGCTGCGCATATCGATGAGTTCAAAGATCGAAGAGTACCAGTCCAAACCCAACCCTTTATTCACACTACTCAGGGGGGTTCCATCTAGGCGCGCGTCCATTGATACCCTTGAGACCTTTGTGAATTCATGCCACCCAATGCACGAATGTTCAAGGAGAACGCGCCATGAAACCGACCATTGCCCCATTTCCCATGACCCGCTTTCGCCGCGCCCGTCAATCACAGGCAATTCGTGCGCTGGTGCGTGAGAACACTCTGACAACGGATGACCTGATCTGGCCGGTTTTCGTACGCGAAGGCGAAGGCATTGAAGAGCCCGTGCCCTCGATGCCTGGTGTGGTTCGCAGATCGGTTGACCTGATTGCCAAAGCGGCGGTCGAGGCCCAGGCCCTTGGGATTCCTGCGATTTGCCTCTTTCCCTACACCGACCCTGCGCTGAAAACCGAAGACTGTGCCGAGGCATGGAACCCCGACAACCTGTCAAACCGGGCCATTCGGGCAATCAAGGCAGCGGCTCCGGACATTGCCGTAATGACGGATGTGGCGCTTGACCCGTATAACATCAACGGTCACGACGGATATGTCGTTGACGGCGAAATCGTCAACGACCAGACCGTCGAGGCACTGGTAAAGATGACGCTGGCACAGGCCGACGCCGGTGCGGATATCATCGGCCCGTCGGACATGATGGATGGCCGGATCGGGGAAATGCGTCGCGCGCTGGAAGGTGCAGGCTATCACAACGTGATGATCCTCAGCTATGCCGCAAAATATGCCAGTGCATTTTACGGACCCTTCCGCGATGCGGTCGGCGCATCGGGGGCCCTGACGGGCGACAAGAAGACCTACCAGATGGACCCCGCAAACTCGGACGAGGCTTTGCGCCTGATCGAACGCGATCTGACTGAAGGCGCGGATATGGTGATGATCAAGCCGGGCATGCCTTATCTGGATATCTGCCGCCGCGTGAAAGACAGTTTCGGTGCGCCGACATATGCCTATCAGGTATCGGGCGAATACGCGATGATCCAGGCTGCAGCCCAGAACGGCTGGATCGATGGCGAGAAGGTGATGCTGGAAAGCCTTCTGGCCTTCAAACGCGCCGGTTGCGATGGAATTCTGACCTATTTCTCTCCTCAGGTTGCGCGCATCCTGCAGGGGTAAAGCCCGCAAGTTTCGCGATATTTCGCCGATAAGATTGCCCGATCGGGCAGCTTTCCCGTGACACATCGCCCTGATCGGCGTATCCTTGCCGCCAAGACCGGGATCACCCGGCATATCAGGCACAGTTACAGAGATATAAAACCATGAGCAGTTCCAACTCCCCCCGACTGAATCGTCGCGGCTTTGCCTTGGGCATGGCAGGTCTGAGCTTGACCGCCGCCTGCGGCAACGGTGTCGGCAATTCCAACGCAGCAACAATCGATGCCCGTGTCGACGCAACGCTGACCGAGATGTACAGCCGCTATCCCAATACGGTTGAGATTGCGAACAAGGCCAACGGCATGCTGGTCATGCCGCTGATTACCGAAGCCGGTTTCGTGTTCGGTGGCGGTTACGGTCGCGGCGCACTGCGCATCAGCGGTGCAACAGTTGACTTCTACTCGGCGGTCAAGGGCACGGCCGGGCTACAGATCGGCGCGCAGCAATATGCGCATGTTCTGTTTTTCATGACCGAAGACGCCCTGAACGATTTCCGTCGTTCCAGTGGTTGGACAGCCGGAGCAGATATTGGCTATGTGGTTAGCGATCAGGGCGATTCCCTGTCGACAGACACAACGACACTGCGCTCGCCCGTTCTGGCCGCCATCTTCGGACAGGCTGGGCTTCAAATCGGTGCGACCGTGGAAGGCACGAAATATACCCGCATTATTCCATAACTCGGGCTTCCCACTTCTTCTGACAAACCCCATCACAGCGGAATGCTGCGGTGGGGTATTTGTTTTCATCCTTTCTGCACAGGTTCTTGCCGCGTTCCTCTTTCGGTTGGACCCGCCATCCACTAATCTCCGCGCAACCTTCATGTACTAGAATTTGGGGCAGTAATGGGTCTTGTTTTCCGCTGGCTGGTGCGCATCGTGTCGGGTCTGATCATGCTGATCCTCGCCGCAATGGGCCTTGTCTATTTTCTGGCCAGCCAATCCCTGCCGGATTATGACCAGAAACTCGAAGTCAACGGGTTGACCGCTCCGGTTGAGATCGTGCGCGACACCGCCAATGTGCCGCACATACTGGCCCAAAATGACCCAGATGTGTTTTTCGGTCTTGGATATGCCCACGCGCAGGATCGATTGTGGCAGATGACGGTCATGCGCCGCACCGCGCAGGGCCGCTTGTCCGAAATCTTTGGACCACGCACCCTGCGCGTTGACAAGCTGCTGCGCCGACTGGATCTGTACGGCCTTGCCCATCGCTCGGTCGAAGTGCAGGACGACTATACCAAGGCCGCCCTTCGTGCTTATGCGGCCGGGGTCAACGCACGCCTGACCGAGATCAACGACGAGGCCTTGGGGCGCGGCGCGCCTGAGATGTTCCTGTTCAATGCACCCGTCTCGCCCTGGCAACCGGGTGACAGTATCGCCGTGATCAAGCTTATGGCGCTGCAACTGTCCGGTCACCTGACCGACGAGGTTCTGCGGGCGCGTACGTCTTTGATGCTGAGCAATCCTGACAGGCTGGCAGATATTCTGCCCGATGTTCCCGGCCCCGGCATTGCTGCGTTGCCTGAATATGCTTCGCTGTTTCCCAACCTTCCACGCTATGCCGCTGGTACGAGTTTTCCTGAAACGCTGCTGTCACCCCTTCCCAAACGCGGGCTGGCGGGGGCATCAAACGCCTGGACTGCTGCGCCTTCGCGCTCGGCAAGCGGTGGAACATTGCTGGCCAACGACCCGCATCTCGGCTTCACAGCACCCGGCGTGTGGTATCTGGCGCATCTTGGTCTGGAAAAGGGAAGCGTCATTGGGGCCTCGATCCCTGGTATTCCCGCAATCATGACCGGCCGCAGTGACCGTTTGGGTTGGGGGGTGACGTCATCCTATCTTGACGATCAGGACATTCATATTGAGCAGCTGAACCCGGAAAACCCCGAAGAATACCTGACCCCGGATGGCTATAAGGAGTTCCAGACTCGTCCTTCGATCATTGAAATCAAGGGGGAAGCTCCGGTTACACTGACGCTGCGCTGGACTGAAAACGGGCCAGTGTTACCCGGTACGGATTACAAGCTGGAAACCATCACACCGCCCGGCCACGTGGCGTCTTTGTCCTGGACGGCGCTCAGCCCGCAAGACACTTCGATGACGGCGTCCATGGCCCTGATGAACGCGGACAACGTGCAGAACGCCGTAACCGTGGCCCGGCAATTCATTGCGCCCTCGCAAAACCTGTCACTGGTCGACAAAACGACAATAGGGATGAAACTGATTGGCGCCATGCCCCGGCGTGACCTGCAGAACCAAAGCCGCGGGCGCATTCCGACACCCGGCTGGATCGAAGCAAACCGCTGGCAAGGCCGCCTGCCCTACGCCAACAACCCGGAATTCGTGGCCCCTGCCGGTGGCGTTCTGGGCAACACCAACAACAAGATCATCGACCGCCCGTTCCCGGATCATGTGTCCTACGAGTGGGGTGACACTCAGCGCGTACATCGCTGGGAACGCCTGATGCAATCGCGTGAGGTGCATACCCGCGACAGTTTCATTGAGGCGCAACTGGATACGGTCAGTTTCACCGCGCGCTCTCTGCTGCCGCTGATCGGTGCTGACCTTTGGTACACCGGTGCCTCGGCCCCTGAAGGGACGCCCGAACGACAGCGCCAGATTGCGCTGTCGCTGCTGGCGGACTGGAACGGCGAGATGAACGAGCACCTTCCCGAACCGCTGATCTATGCAGCCTGGGTGCGGGCGCTTCAGATCCGCCTGATTTCGGACGAGCTTGGGCCGCTGGCCAGCGAATTCAAACATGTCGAGCCCCTGTTCATCGAACGGGTCTATCGTGACATTGATGGCGCCGGTGTCTGGTGCGATGTACGACAAAGCGCGCCGGTTGAAACCTGTACCGAAATGGCACGACTTGCGCTGGATGACGCGCTGATCTGGATCACCGAACGCTACGGCAGCGCACTGGAATCCCTGCGCTGGGGTGATGCCCATCAGGCAACCCACGACCACCCGGTTCTGGGGAACGTGCCTATACTTCGGTATTTTGTGAACATTCGCCAATCGACCAGTGGCGGCGACAACACCTTGCTGCGCGGGCGCACGTCGGGCGAAGGGCTCGACCCGTTTCAGAACGTCCACGGGGCCGGGTATCGCGGTGTGTATGACTTTGCCGATCCCAACAGCTCGGTCTTTATCACCGCTACCGGCCAATCGGGCCATTTCCTGTCGCGCTATTACGACGATCAGGCGCAGCTGTGGCGGCGTGGCGAGTATATTCCCATGTCGCTGGACCTTGACCTTGCCCGCGCCGCTGCTGTCGGAGTGACCAATCTGATCCCACGTTAAGCATCAGGGTTTCGGCGACTCCCCGCCCCTTTTTGTCCGGACCGTGGACGCCATGCGGCAGTTTCGCCTACCATCACCGGGCGAACTGTTTCGGACCAGGGGGAAACTATGGCCAGCATTCGGGATACTCTGAACAACCTTGCCCGGGATTACGCAATCGCCTGGAGTTCAGGTGACGCCGATGCCGTTGCCAGTTTTTTCGCGCAGGACGGGCGGATCACAACTAACCGGGGTGAGCCTGTCGAAGGGCGTGCCGCGATTGCCGAAATGGCCCGAGACGTCTATGCCGATTTTCCGGATCTGGAAGTGCGGTGCGACATGATGCGATGGGCTGGCTCTCACGCCCTGTTTGTCTGGACACGTGAGGGGCATCATGCTCAGACCGGCAACCATGTTATCGCGCGCGGATGGGATGAATGGGAACTTGCGCCCGATCATCTTGTACAGTCGTCAGTAGGCTGGTTCGACACCGATGACTTACAGCAACAACTTGAAGGCGTGTGACTTAGGTCGTCTTTTTGCCAGCGGTTTCAATTGTGTAACTCCGCGGTATTCCTTGTGTAATCAGAAACCACTCGGATGCCTTCGTCCGCTGCTGATGCGCATCAAAGGCCTGCTGATTCACAAAAACCTCTGAAACAGTGAACCGTCCGGGTGTGATCTGATCCTCGACAACGTCGAACGACAGGCAACCCTCTTCCGCCTTTGTGAGGGCGATATGCGTGGGCAGAGCGGCGCGCACATCTTCAAGGCGGTCCGCCGGGACATCAATAAATCCGGTCAGGAATACTCTTTGATCCATTGTATCAGCCATCTTCCGCAATTTCACTGTATCTATAGTGTGTCGAATTGGGCGGCCTGCTTATCTGTCCAAAGAACAGTGATACGGAACCCCTCTTCGGTCTGCTCTTCAGATTGTACAACATCCTGCCGGAACAACCACGCCCGCTTGTTCCCTTCCGCAAAGGTCAGGTTCAGAACAACCTCGTGCCGGGCCCCTTGCAGGATTGCTGCAATCTCGGACAGTAAAGGGGTCACGCCTTCGCCGGTAACTGCCGAAATGGCAAATATGGCCGGATCGCGATCCGCCCTCGCCAACGCGGCGTCTTTTTCTTCCGTGCTCAGCAAGTCAGTCTTGTTCCAAACCTCAAGCCGGGGGCGTTCTGCGTCGACACCAAGCGAGGTCAGGATTGCTTCGACATCCTGCGCCTGTGCTTCGGTTTCTTCATGGCTGATATCGCGCACGTGAACAATCAGATCAGCACCCAACACCTCTTCAAGCGTGGCCCGAAAAGACGCCACAAGCTCGGTCGGCAGGTTCGAGATAAAACCCACCGTATCCGACAGGATCACTTCCGGGCCATCGGGCAGTTGCACGCGGCGCATGGTAGGGTCCAGCGTGGCAAACAGCATGTCCTTGGCCAACACTTCGGCCCCGGTCAGCCGATTGAACAGAGTAGATTTCCCGGCATTGGTATATCCAACCAATGCAACGATCGGATAGGGCACCTTGGCGCGCGCGGCACGGTGCAAGGTGCGGGTCTTGACCACTTTCTGCAATTGGCGGCGCAAACGCACCAGTTGTTCGTCAATGGCGCGGCGGTCGGCTTCGATCTGGGTCTCGCCGGGTCCGCCGACAAATCCCAAACCGCCACGCTGACGTTCAAGGTGGGTCCAGGCCCGCACCAGCCGTGTCCGCTGATAGCTGAGCGCAGCCATTTCGACCTGCAACACCCCTTCACGGGTACGTGCGCGGTCGCTGAAAATCTCAAGGATCAGCCCGGTCCGGTCGAGGATCTTGACCTTCCATGCCTTTTCCAGATTGCGCTGCTGAACCGGTGTTACCGGTCCATCGATCAGAACCAGCTCAACCTCGTTTTCACGAAGCCGCTCACCCAGTTCTTCGATCTTGCCACTGCCAAACAAATAGCCGGGTTGGGCGCGTTGCAGGCGTACGATTTCAGACCCGATCACATCCAGATCGGGCAAAGCGGCGGCCAGCGCAACCGCCTCAGCCAGCGCAGGTTCGGGAACGCGGCGCTGTTCATCTGATTTGATTTCGGGATGCAGCACCCAGGCCCGGGTGCGCGTCCGGTCATGTTCCATCAAGAGGCGTCTTCGCCCTCATACAGGTTGATCGGCTGTGATGGCATGATGGTTGAAATCGCGTGCTTGTACACCAGCTGCGACTGTCCGTCGCGGCGCAACAATACACAGAAATTGTCGAACCAGGTGATCACACCCTGCAATTTCACGCCATTGATCAGGAAAATTGTAACCGGAACCTTAGCTTTCCGTACATTGTTCAGGAAAGCATCCTGAAGATTCTGTCTGTCCGAAGCCATATTATGATAATCTCGCCATTGTTCTTGCTACGCGTTGCGGACCAACGCGCTCCCTCCCGGTGAGTATGGAGTGCCGCGGTAAGATATTCCAGACGAAAAATTAAGCACTAAAGACGACGGGATCCAACCGGTTCAATCCCGCCACAGCGAAGGGGTGATCAGGGCGATGATCGCAAGCGTCTCGAGCCGGCCAATGACCATCGCCGCGCACAGCGTCAGCTTGGCCCCTGCGGACAGGTCGATCAACCGGATTGGAACATCAGTGGCCAATTCAATCAGCGGACCCGTCGTGCTGAGCGTTGCGACGCTGAGCACCATGGCCTGTTCAAACCCGGCCCCCATTGCGGCCAGCAAAAGGTTGAACACCGCCAGTGTCAGCGCAAAGAGCATCAGAAAAATCCAGGCGATAAACGCGCCGTCCCTTTGAATGCGTCGGTTGCCGCCTCCAACCCCGCTGACGGATGAGGGATAGATCAACCGGTCGATCTCGCGCGCACCGTTCAGGTACAGGGCAAAAACCCGCAGCAGTTTCACTCCGCCAGCCGTGGTGGCAACCCCACCACCGATCAGGGCCAGCCCCATCAGCAACAATCCGGGCGTTCCCAGACCAGACAATTGCTGCGCATCATCCCAGTTTGCGCTTTCAAACCCGGCGGTTGTCAGAAAGGCCAGAACGGTGAACAGCATACCCCAAATGACCTGCAATGCCTGTAAAGGCTCGATTTGCCCACCGATTTCCGTAACACCAGCAATAACGCGAAAGAACAATAAGGCCGCAACGGCCAGAACAATCATCAGGCCAATGCGAAACTCCGGGTCCGTATCCAGTCGGGAATAACCGGATGTCGCCGTGTCGGTCGAAAATGTCAGGCGCGAAAGGGCAAAGAACAGGAACAAAAACAGGATCGCCTCACCCGTGAAGCCCGCTTGTGCGCCTTCCATTCCACCCACCGGAGAAATTCCAGACGTCGCCATGACCGACATTGCGTGACAAACGGCTGTCAATCCGGTTTCGCCTGCGATCAGAAGAAGGATCCAGATCACGGCCGTCAACCCGGCATAGACCGGGGTCAGTCCCTTTGCCACACGGAGCAGTCGACCGCGCGGATCAACGCGTTCGCTTTGCGCAACACCCGATACCGGGCGACCCGGCTGACCGCGGGCCGTGACCTCGAACCCACCCAGCGACAAAGGCGCAAGGATTGCCGCGGCGGCAATCCACATCAGCAAACCGCCCATCCATCCAACCAAGGCGCGCCACAGGTGCAGCGGCGCCGTCAGGCGGTCTGGATCCGGAAACAGATCTGCCCCCGTGGTTGTCAGGGCACTGACCATGTCAAAATAGGCGTTCAGGAATGTGGTCGTTCCCAGCGCATCGTGAAATGGAATTGCAAGAAAGACAGGCAGAATGGTGAAACATGCAAGCATCACCGCCAATTGTCCCAAAGTTCCGCGCCTTGGCACACGGTTGGACGAGGCCAGTGCGACACTGACGACCAGAAACAACCCAATGATACCGGAATACAAAAACGACCGCGATGTATCGTGATCATCCAGCGCCAGCGCGTAAACTGCCGGAATCCACATGGCCAATGACGCAATAGCCCAGATCAGAAGAAACAGCGGCAACCGCCGCAATAGCCCGATCTGTTGTATCCCCGCATGCGCCATCAGAAGAAATCGATTGAAACCTGCATCAGGCGTTCGACCTCAGGCACGTCGTTGGCCATGGCAAAGATCGCGACGACATCCTTTTCATCGATCCTGAGGCTGCCCGTCGGTCGCATAACCTCATCTCCTTTGCGCACGGCCCCCACCAGTACGCCCTCGGGAAAATCGATATCGCGCAGCTTTTGACCGGCCATGGGAGAGGTTGAAAGAACCTCAGCCTCGATCACTTCGGCCTCAGCATCTCCTATCGAGTAGACCTGTCGCACCCGGCCATGACGGATGTGGCGCAAGATCGAACTGACGGTGGTTGCCCGCGGATTGATATACGCGTCAATCCCCAAAGGTCCCATCAGGGCCACCATACTGGGATCATTGATCAAAGCGATCGCCAGGGCACAACCCTCGGCCTTGGCGCGGACAGCGGCCAGCATGTTCGTGCGGTCGTCATCCGTAACCGCCAGCATTGCATCCGCCCTGTCGATACCGGCTTCGCTCAACAAACTGGCATCAAGGCCATCACCGTGCAGCACAATCGTTCGTTCCAGCGCCTCGGCGGCGATCTCGGCGCATCGGCGATCCCGCTCGACGATTTTGGCGCGCACGCGGCTTTTTTGTTCTTCCAGAGTTCGCGCCACTTCAAGCCCGACATTGCCCCCGCCCACGATCACCACACGATCCTGACGCTTTTGGGTCTTGCCAAACACCTCCATGGTGCGATCCACGTCTTTTACATTGGTAAAGACGTAGCATTCATCGCCCACAAACAGCTGATCCTCGGATTCTGGTGCAAACAGCGTGCCATCGCGACGCACCCCCACTACGATCGAACTGAGCGTCGAGAACAAATCGGTCAGTTGCCGCAAAGGTGTGTTCACGATCGGGCAGTCTTCATCCACGCGAATACCCAAAAGCTGCGCCTTGCCGTCCATGAAAATCTCGGTGTCAAAGGCGGACGGGGCCGACAGGCGGCGCATCGCGGCGGCGGCAACTTCGCGTTCGGGGCTGATCACCACATCAATCGGCAGATGATCGCGCCGGTAAAGGTCCGAGTGGATCGCCTCTAGATATGATTTCGACCGCAGTCGCGCGATCTTGCGCTGGATCGAAAAGACCGAATGCGCCATCTGGCAGGTGACCATGTTCACCTCATCCGAATGGGTCGCAGCGATGATCATATCCGCATCGCGCGCGCCTGCCCTTTCAAGCACATCGGGGTAACTTGCAAACCCGGCTATCCCCTGCACATCCAGCGTTTCGGTCGCCCGCCGTACCAGATCGGGATTGTTGTCGACAACGGTGACGTCGTTCAATTCACCCGAAAGGTGCCGCGCAATCTGCCAACCGACCTGACCCGCGCCGCAAATAATGACCTTCATGTTTCTGGCCCTTCTGCCTGAAAGGATTGAATGACAGATGCCCCCAAAGCGGTCAATTGAATTGTCATCGCCGATCAGCTGCGGCAAGATAAGCATATGAAAATGCTGTTTCCTATGCTGGTGCCCCTGATGGTGCTGTCCTCGTGCGGGCCGCTCTCGCTTTACTATCGCGAGGGTGAAACCGTATCACGTCTGCAAAAAGAGACCACCCAGTGCCAGCTTAGCGCGGTCAAAGAGGTGCCGGTTGCCAATCAGATCCGCCAAAGCCCGCCGACTTATTGGCCCGGGCGCACATATTGTGACGGCAGAGGTCGTTGCTATCAATCCCCAGGCTGGTGGCAGCCCGGCAGGGTCTATACCGTCGATGTGAATCAGGGCCTGCGAAACACGGTCGAGGCGCAATGCATGGCCGAAAAGGGATTTCGCCCTGTCAGCTTGCCGCCCTGCAAGCAAAATGTGAAATCGCGGGTGCCACTGGCGCGAACAACGACGTTGCCGCCCCTCAACAGTGCCTCATGTTTTGTGAAGTTCGATGACGGGTCGTTTCAGATCATCACACCGGGGCAATCCGGATAAGAAGAACCACGGTACCGCGCGATTGATCATTCCAGTCGGGTTGAAGCGCGTTTGCGCCGCGCGGCAAGCCACAGATGAAGCGCCATGGCAACAGCATAGAACCCGACCACGGCAATCAACATGCCCGCTTCACTAGTCCGCCACAGTATTGCAAGCAAAACAGGTGTGCCCAAAAGGTTACCCGCATTCCCCATCTGAGCCATGGCACCATAGCTCAGCGCCTGGTTTTCGGGTGTCGAGTTCAACTGCGGCACCGCCGCAAAGCTGCCGCCCTGAACAAGCCCCAGCACCGCAAAAAGCGCAACGCAGACAACGGGCAACGGGGCACCAAGAAACAGGGCGCCTATCGTTAGGATAGACAGCCCGAAACCGAGGTTAACAACAAAAACACCAGAACAAACGCTCAGCAACACCGGGACGGTAAGCCAGGAAATCACGATCCCGGCCAACGGCATCAGACCAGCAATCATCGCACTGACATCGTCCGGCAATCTTCCCGGAAGAATGGCCAGCAACGAGACAAAGGTCAGCGTGTAAAAGAACCACCCGAGCGCCGGAGCGGACACAAACGCAGAGCGATAGGTCTGTACGTGTATGTCAATCAGTGTTCGCACGCTCCAAAAGGGATTGTTCACCAAAGCCGATGCACTGTTGGGACGGAAAGATACGATCAGGACGGCGATCAGAAACATCAGCGCGCCATGGGTAGCAAAATAAACCGGCAGCCCGACCTGAGCGATCAATGGAAGCCCAAGCCATGCGTTCAGGGCAAAGGCGACACCAAAGAAACTGCTCCACAAAACCATTGCCGCGTTGCGCCATTTTCCAATCGTGATTTGCGCAATCAGTGTTGGTGCTGCGACAACGATAGCCAGATGAGAGACCCCTTCGACAACGCGGCTGACCAGCATCAGGCCCAAACCGGGGATACTGGCCTGAAACAGGGACACCGCCCCGCCAAGGGTCAAGCCAAACATCAGCAGCCGGACAGGCCCAACCCGCCCGGCTATCGCGCCGGACAATGCACCAAGAATCGCACCAACCAGGCTGATGACTGACAAAAGCCAGCCAATCTTATCCGCGTGCGCAGGATAGAGGGCTGCGACCTGAGCAAAAGGAACCGCGATCTTGGCGAATTGGGTCGCCGCACCTAGCCCGGCAAGCCAAAGCAACAAAACCTGTAACAAGATGCGTAATGGATGGGGCATAAGCCGGTTCTACTGCACCCGACCGCACAGGAATACGCATAAATTATGCGCGTCCCGACCGTGCTCCACTGACCAGCCGGACCGGCGTTCCATCCGACAGGTACAACCGTTCCCAGGTGATCTGTCCGGCACTGATCCGGATACGATCGTGCCGCGCTTCGGAGGTTACAAACGACTTGGGGTTGGGCGCTTGCAAATCCCACCATCCCTCGTCCTGTAGCTCGGCCTCAGCCTGACGGATTTCGTCCGTCGCAAATTGCCAGAGGGACACGCCAAGCAGTGCCCGTTGGGTGGTTTTCCAGTCCCGCGCCCGCCTGCGGGAATAGGCCAGGCACAGGTGGCTGGCCTCCTCAACCAGATGGATGCAGTCTGCCGAGTTCACGACAAGCCGTCTTAGCGCGTTGTCATCCGCCCTGAAAGGAGCCAGCGCAGCAAACACCGAGTGTTGTTGATCAGGCGTTGGAAGCTGAACCCCGTTCTCCCATCTGGAAACCGTGGTCTGATCGACCTGCAGAACCTCGGCCAGCGCAGCTTGTTTCAATCCGATCGACCGTCGAAGTCGCTTTAACCGCCTGCCAAAAGCCGGGTAGCCTTCGAAAAACCGGCCAGACAGATCAGAGTTCACCGTTCTCGCCATCAGTTCCTCACATCCGTCTGCCCGTGAACTATGCCCCCAGTCTCATTCCGCCGGTTCGGGTTCGTCGATTTGCGCGACCCGCGCACCGGATTTGTTCGAGGTCACAACACCCAGCGACTTTAACTTGCGATGCAGCGCACTGCGTTCCATGCCGACAAAGCTGGCGGTGCGGCTGATATTGCCGCCAAAGCGGTTGATCTGGGTCAGCAGATACTCTCGCTCGAACGCTTCGCGGGCCTCGCGCAGCGGCAAAGTGGCCAACGCACCCGACAAGACAACGCGGCCCGACTCTTCGGCCTTGTCTTCTTCATTGGGCAGCTCACGCGCCTCAATCGGGCCGGTGCCGTCGCCCAGAATCAAAACACGTTCGATCAGGTTCTTCAACTGGCGCACGTTACCCGGCCAGGTCATTGTCTGCAGCAAAGCGACCGCCTCGTCCGACAGCTCCCGCATAGGCAACCCTTGGGTTTCGTTGCACATTTCGATGAAATGCTGGGCCAGTACCGGAATATCCTCGCGCCGGTCTTCGAGTGAGGGTACGGAGATCGGAACCACATTCAGACGGTGATACAGCTCTTCCCGGAAACGCTCGGCGGCGATTTCATCATCAAGATCCTTGTTGGTTGATGAGATCACCCGAAGATCCACGCGCACTTTGTCCGAGCCACCCACGCGCTGGAATTGCTGATCCACCAGCACCCGCAGAATTTTGGACTGTGTGCCCAAAGGCATGTCGGAAACTTCATCAAAATAGACCACGCCGCCATGGGCTTCTTCCAGCAATCCGGATTCCACACCGCGTTCGGCCGATTCCCGGCCAAACAGAACTTCTTCCACACGCTCAGGCTCAATCCCAGCACAGTTGACGGTCACGAACGGAGCGTTCGCACGGTTGGAGTGGGCATGGATATAACGCGCAGCGATTTCCTTGCCAGAACCCGCAGGTCCACGCAGCATGACGCGACCGTTTGATTTGGTCACTTTGTCCAACTGCCCCTGCATGGCCCGGAACGACGCAGATTTGCCGATCATGTCCGAGTTGTTGACCTCTTTCCGCTTCAGCGACGCGTTCTCGCGCCGCAGACGAGACGTCTCCATCGCGCGGCGGATCACCACCATCAACTGGTCAATGTTAAACGGTTTCTCGATAAAGTCGTAAGCACCCTGTTTGATAGCCGCTACAGCGATCTCGATATTGCCGTGGCCCGAAATAATCACCACCGGCACATCCGGGTTATCGCGCTTTACCGTCTTGAGGATATCAATCCCGTCCATGCGGCTGTCTTTCAGCCAGATATCCAGGATCAACAGACCCGGCGGTTCGGAATTGATCGACGCCATGCACTCGTCCGAGTTGGCTGCCAGCCGGGTTGAATAGCCTTCGTCCTCCAGAATGTCGGACACCAGCTCGCGAATATCGCGCTCGTCATCTACGATCAGAATGTCGCTCATCTTTGGCCTGCTTTCAGTTTGTTGGTTCTAATTGCCTGCTTCTGCGGCGCAACGGTTGGGGACATACTTGCCCCAGGCAAACGGATCACTGCCATTGCGCCAAAATGGTCCTGTCCGTCGAATACGGGTGCGTCCTCAAGGGTCAGCGCGCCGCCATGCTCTTCTATGATTTTCTTGACGATCGGAAGACCCAACCCGGTACCTTCGTCGCGTGTCGTTACATAAGGTTCAAACAAACGCGCCCGGTCTTCCGGCAGACCGATCCCATTGTCTGCAATGGTGATGACTGTACCCGCATCATCGCTTGAAACCGCCACCTTGATCTGCGGCACCAGGTTGTCCGGGGCCCCTTTTTCTTTCAGAGTTGCAATGGCTTCTCCGGCATTCTTAATCAGGTTCGTCAACGCCTGGTTGAGCATGGTCGCATCTACATCCGCCATGATCGGCTGCTGCGGCAGGTCGGCATCAATCTGTACGTCCGGCTGTCCCGCCTGTTGCAAAAGTACGGCTTCGCGCACCAGTTCGACAAGGTCCTCTTCGCGGCGAACGGGCTCGGGCATCCGCGCGAACTTGGAAAACTCATCCACGATACGCCGCAGGTCATTGGTTTGCCGCACGATGACGCCGGTCATCGATTCAAGGCTGCCGCTGTCTTCCTCATCAAGTTTGCGGGCGAACTTGCGCTTGATGCGCTCTGCGCTGAGCTGGATCGGCGTCAATGGGTTCTTGATTTCATGTGCAATGCGGCGGGCCACGTCACCCCACGCCGCCATTCGCTGCGCGCTGACCAGATCGGTTACATCGTCAAAGGCAACCACATAACCTTCCAGCCCGCCATCCTCTCCACGACGGATAGCCATGCGAACCAGCAGGTTTTCAAGCTGCCCCTTACGTGTGACCTTAACCTCACCCTGAACAGCCTCCTGCCCGCTGTCCTTGAGGCTTTCAAACAAAGGCAGAAACTCGGGAACCGCAATGCCGATAGCCAGGTGTTCTTCACCCCGCGACCAGTCCAGCAAGCGTTCAGCCGAGCGATTGACAAACGTAACGCATCCATCGGGGTCCACGCCGACAACACCGGACGTGACCGAACTGAGCACGGAATCAAACAGGCGACGCCTGCTTTCGATTTGCTGGGTGTTTTCCAGCAGCGTGTCCCGCTGCCCTTTTAGTTGTCGGGTCATCTGGTTGAAATATCGGCCCAACATCGCAATTTCGTCGTCGCTGGCCTCTTCAATAACCTGGACACTCAAATCTCCGGCGCCGACCCGCTGCGCCGCTGTGGTCAAACGTCCGACCGGGCGCGACAGGCGTTCGGCAAACCACATCCCCAGCGACATCGCAGCCAGAATCAGGATCAGCGCAAAGCCCAGATAAAGCAGACCGAATTCAAACAACACCCTGCCCCGTTCACTTTCCAGCTGCTGATAGAACTGCGCCGTTTCCTTGGTGTCATCCAGCAGTGTCAACAACTGCCCATCCACCTCGCGGCTGACATAGAGGTAGCGGTCCAGATAAGCGGTCAGAGGCACAAGCGCGCGGAATTCATTATTCGGCCAGTCGGCAATGATCAGCAGCCCCTTATCTGCCGCTTCGGTCATCTGTTCCGCTGTAGGCGCCTCGTAGTTGAACAGATAGGATCGATCCCCGCGCGATCGGATTTCGCCCGTGCCGTCGATGACATAGGCTTCGCGCAGTCCGCGCTGAATCCGGGCCTGCCCCTGCGCCAGAACCTCGCGGAGTTCGGCATCAGAAATGTAAAACTCCACCGAACGTGCATTGTTCAGGAACCGCGCCAGAACCGTAGCGTCCTGCGTCAGACCGCTGCGATGTTCCTGCTCATAAGCCTCTGCTGCTGTCAGGGAAGACCCGACAACCTGGCGTACGCGATCCGAAAACCAGCCTTCCAGACCGATATTCACGGTCAGGCCGGCAAAAATGGCGACCGTAACGGTCGGAACCAGCGCAAGCAGCGTAAACGCCCCGATCAGGCGCAAATGCAGGCGCGAGCCCGCCGACTTGGCCCGTCTGGCCGCAATCAGGCTGCCCAACTGACTGAGTACCAAAGCCGCAACGACCAAAACATAGACAAGATCGGCCAGCAGAATCAGCCGCAATGTCGGCGCGGTCGCGCCTAGGTCAAAGGGACCAATGACAAGATATGTGGCAAGCGCCAGAACAGGCCCCAAGAGGACCAGCCCAAAGGTGCCGAAATTGCGCAGTTTCCGTGATTTACGCCATCGACCAATCGATGGGATCATCCCGCTCTGTGCTCGGGTTGCCACCGTCTGCCCTCATCCTGATGTGCCGCATGTGCGGCTTACCGCCATATATCGTGATCTTTTCCCGACAGATGCCGGGATGCCACGGTTTGTGTGGCGATATTACATCAGTTTGCGGCGCCGTGTCACCTGTATATCGAGATCTGTAATCTTTTTTCGCAGCGTATTTCGGTTAATCCCAAGTAAATCAGCACATTTTGCCTGGTTCCCACCAGTTGCATCCAGTGCGATTTCGATCAGCGGGGCCTCAACCTCACGCAAAATCCGCTGATAGAGGCCCGGTGGCGGCAATATGTTGCCGTGCAGATCGAAATACCGTCGCAGGTGACGCTCGACCGAGGTTGAAAGCTTCTCGCGTTCGCCGCCGCTCAAAACCGGAGCAGCTTCGGGCTGGCTGCCCAACACCATTTCCACCTCGGCCTTTGAAATCTCATCTGCCCGACTGGTCAGCCCCAAACGGCGAACGGCGTTTTCCAGTTGCCGCACATTCCCCGGCCATGAATAGCGCCGCACCAACTCAACCGCTTCCGGGCTGAGCCACCGCTTGTTGCCATTTTCCTTCTCCTCCCGGGCCAGAAAATGTTCGGCCAGCAGCGGTATATCGTCGACCCTTTCGCGCAATGAGGGCACGTGAATCGTCGCCCCACACAAACGATAGTACAGGTCCTGACGGATACGGCCGTTTTCCATCCCATCGGTCAAGTTTGTCTGGCTGGTCGCCATGAAACGCGGAACATGATCACCGGGCGTATCCATCATACGCACCACGCGGGCTTGAATTTCATCGCCGATATCCGCGATTTCATCTATCAGCAGCGTACCGCCACGCACCCGCGCCATCACGCGGGCCGGGCCCTCCAGATCGCTTAGGTCGGCTGCGGTGACTGTGACAAATGGTAATGTACGCCGATCCGAAAAGTCGTGAATTGCCCGGGCAATCAGCGACTTACCCGTTCCGCTTTCACCCGAAATCATAACCGGCAGGTCGGTGTTCATCACGCGTGCGACCAACCGATACAAGGCCTGCATGACTGGCGTGCGCCCGACCAGAGGCAGCTCATCCGGGCGTTCGCCACCTGCCTGTATGGGTTCCGGCTGTGCGCGCTGCTTCTGATCCAGCGCCCGCGCCGTGCGTTTCATCAAATCCGGCAGGTCAAACGGTTTGGGCAGATAGTCATATGCGTCTGCCTCAGCCGCCTGAATTGCGGTCATGATCGTGTTTTGCGCGGAAATCACGATAACCGGCAATCCAGGGCGATCCTTTGCTATCTTCGGCAGCATCTCCAGACCGTTGCCATCGGGCATGACAACGTCCGAGATCACCACGTCGCCTTTGCCTTCGCCGACCCAACGCATCAGGGTGGTCAGCGAAGATGTTGCGTGCACCTTGCATCCGGCCCGCGTCAGCGCCTGAGTCAGAACGGTGCGGATTGTGCGATCGTCATCCGCAACCAGTACGGTGCCATCCATCAGGTGCTCTCCTTCTTGTGTTCGGTTGCATCTCGCGGCGCGCGGCGCAGCGACAGTTTGAATACGGTGCGGCCGGGCACGGAGTCGGCGGAAATCCAGCCGTCATGGTCGGAAACGATCTTGCTGACCAGCGCCAGCCCCAGACCAGTGCCGTTTTCCTTGCCCGACACGAACGGGTCAAAGATGTCACCCCGGATATCCTGGGGCAGGCCCGGACCGTCATCGATGATCTCGATCTGCAACGGCAGGGAATGACCCGATCCGTCGCTTCGGCGCAGGCGGAAGGAATGTTCGAAATAAGTGCGCAGACGGATCGTACCGCCCTGCGGCCCCGCAGCCTCGGATGCGTTTTTCAGCAGGTTCAGGACCACCTGAAGAAACTGGTCCGGATCGCCATAGGCCAGCGGCAATGAAGGATCGTAATCCTCGATGATTGTCATATCCGCGCCAAATCCCAGCAGCGCGGACCGCCTTGCACGGTCCAGTACATCGTGGATATTGACCGGCCTGAGGTCCGGTTTCTGCAAGTTGCCGAATTGCTCGACCTGCTCCAGAAGCTTCACGATCCTTCGGCTTTCGGCCACAATAAGGTCTGTAAGTTCAAGATCCTGTGACGAAATATTCATGCTCAGCAGTTGCGCTGCACCGGTAATCCCGGCCAGTGGGTTCTTAATTTCGTGCGCCAGCATTTCGGCCATGCCAATCGCCGACTGCGCCGCTGACTTGACCGTGTTGCCCAAGGTCATCCGGCCCGCCAGTTCACGAGGCGATATGATCATGATCATCGACCCCGGATGCCCGACCAGAGGCGCGATTTGCAACGCACACTGCAAGGGTGCACGATTCCCAGAACCCGCATCCACGTCATTAACGAACAGTGGCGTGCCTTGCGAGCGGGCGCGCAGGAATGCTTCCTCCAACGGTGCGTCAACGGCGATCTGGTCCCATACCGGATGCCCGATTACCGACCGGCGCGAGGCATTCAAAAACCCCTCGCCCGCCGAATTCACATCTGCGATGCGGTCGTTTTCATCAATAATAAAAGCCGGAACCGGCAATGAGTTCCAGATGTTGGCGTTGGAATTCATGCTGCCACCTCGCCCGTTTCGGCAAGTGCGTCCCCAAGCAGACGCAGGACATCATCCGTGTTGCGCGACGTCAGAACCGCCCGCCGCAGCGGCGCAGGGGTTGCGGCCTGATCCATGTACCATCCCAGATGCTTGCGGGCGACACGCAGGCCCAGATCGGCTCCGTAGAACCCCAGCATCGCCTGATAATGCGTGCGCACCATGTCGATCAGGTCATTCCCGACCGGAATATCCGGCGCATCCGCCCCGTAAAGGTCGTGACTGATCTGCGCCAGTAGCCAGGGTTTACCCTGTGCGCCACGCCCGACCATGACCCCATCTGCACCAGATTGTTCCAAAGCGGTTCGTGCGGCTGCTGTGCCTACAATATCTCCGTTCGCAATAACCGGAATCGACACGGCCTGTTTCACGGCCCGGATCGCGCTCCAGTCAGCGCACCCCTTGTAGAACTGGCATCGCGTGCGTCCGTGGATCGTAACCATCTGAACGCCTGCGTCTTGTGCGCGGCGCGCAACCTCGGGCGCATTCAGCAGGGTGTCATCCCACCCCAAACGGGTTTTTAATGTCACCGGAACGTCAACTGCACTGACAACGGCCTCGATCAGCGTCAGTGCGTGGTCCGGTGTTTTCAGCAGGGCCGAACCGGAATACCCATTTGTCACCTTCTTGGCGGGACACCCCATGTTGATGTCGATCACCCGCGCTCCACGATCAGCAACCTGACGGGCGGCCTCGGCCATCCAATGCGCCTCGCGCCCTGCCAGTTGCACGGCTGTGTTTTCCACATCGGCGGACAGTTCGGCGCGCTCCCGCACTCCGGGTTTGGCCTGCACCATTTCCTGACTGGCGACCATTTCGCTGACGACCATGCCGGCGCCAAAGCGCATAACCAGATCCCGAAACGGGCGATCTGTGATTCCGGCCATCGGGGCCAGCAAAACCGGCGGTGTTACGAGTTTGTCAGCGAAGCGCAAAGTCAACGTGCTTAATCCTTGGGCAGTTGCAGTTCTGATATCGAATTCCACGCATATGAACAACAAAACGACGCGCAACAAGCCCGCAAAACCATCATCTGCCTATTTTTTAATCACCCGACCATAGGTGATTGCCACTGCAATCACCGCCGCCTAAACAAACGCAACAAAATGGAGGGCGCGCGGCATGACCACAGCTGCCATCATAGTCGCCGCAGGCCGCGGCCTGCGCGCAGGGGGCGACGTCCCAAAACAGTGGCGCGGCCTTGCAGGCCGTCGCGTGGCAGACTGGACAATCGATCGGTTCCGCGGACAGGTCGCCCATATCGTTCTGGTCTTATCCGACGAAGACACTTTGGTTTGGGAGGAGTTTCGTGATACCGATCTGATCCTCGCCACGGGCAGTACAGATCGCGCGGGTTCTGTGCGCAACGGTTTGAAGGCCCTGGCGCACCTCGACGTGAAGCGCGTCCTGATTCATGACGTTGCCAGACCCTGCGTTTCGTCACGCACCATTCAGGACGTCTTGAACGCATTGGATGCACATCAGGCCGCCGCCCCCGGACTGGCGGTGACTGACGCCTTGTGGATAGGACAAGACGGGGCCGTGACTGGCACACAAGACCGCAGCAACCTGTTTGCTGCGCAAACACCGCAAGGCTTTCACTATGACACCATCACCGCCGCCCATGCGGCGCATCCGGGCGGTGCTGCTGATGATGTTGAGGTTGCACGCGCTGCGGGGGTAGATGTCTGCATCGTACCGGGCGATGCGGACAACCTGAAGATCACCCGCCCCGAGGATTTTGCCCGGGCGGAACGTATCATGGGAATGGATATGGATGTAAGACTTGGCAACGGCTATGACGTGCACCGGTTTGGCGACGGGGATCATGTGGTCCTTTGCGGTGTGAAGGTTCCCCATGATCGCGGGTTGCAGGGGCATTCAGATGCGGATGTCGGGATGCATGCTGTAACCGACGCGATTTATGGCGCATTGGCGCAAGGGGATATCGGACAGCATTTTCCGCCCTCGGATCCGCAATGGAAAGGGGCCGCCAGCGAGATCTTTCTGCGTCACGCGGTCGAACTGGCCGGACAGATGGGGTATCGCATCTCGAACGTGGATTGTACGCTGGTCTGTGAATACCCGAAGATTGGCCCTCACGCCGCTGTTATGCGCGAAGAAATGTCCAAAATCATGAGCTTGCGTGCCGATCAGGTCTCGGTCAAGGCCACCACGTCCGAGCGTCTGGGCTTCACCGGTCGCAGTGAAGGCATCGCATCGATTGCGACGGCCTGTCTGGTGAAATCATGAACGCGGCGCAGTTGATTGGCACCGTTGGCGGCATCGGATATATGCGCCCTGCCCCCGGTACCTGGGGTTCGCTGGCCGCGCTGCCGATGGCTTGGGTCCTGCACACGCTGGGCGGATTCCCATTGCTGGCAATCGCAACGCTCGTGGTGTTTGCAGGCGGCCTGTGGGCCACGCGCGTGATGACCGACGGCCAGGACGATCACGACCCGTCGGAAATCGTCATCGATGAGGTCGCGGGCCAGTTCATTGCCCTCTGGGCGATCTCATATCCGTCCTGGGCGCATGGGATCGACATTACCGCCCTCTGGCCTGGCTGGGTTGCCGGGTTCGCTCTGTTCCGCCTGTTCGACATCACCAAACCCGGCCCTGTCGGTTGGGCAGATCGTCGCGGCGATCCTATGGGAGTGATGCTGGACGACGTGATTGCGGGTATTTTCGCAGCCGTTGGCGTGATGGTTCTGGCTGGCATCACGCACGGGGTTCTGGGCCTATGAACGTGCCCGACCTGCTGAACCGCGCCAAAGCGCAGGGCGTTATGATCGCCACAGCGGAAAGCTGCACCGGCGGTATGGTCGCTGCGGCCCTGACGGATATACCCGGCAGCTCGGCCGTCGTGGATCGGGGTTTTGTCACCTATACCAACGGGGCCAAGCAGGACATGCTGGGTGTGCTGGCAGAAACCCTGCAGGCTTTCGGCGCAGTGTCCGAAGAGGTCGCTCGCGAAATGGCCGAAGGCGCATTGCGCAACTCACAAGCGCAGCTTGCCGTCGCGATTACCGGCATTGCCGGGCCGGGCGGGTCTGAATTCAAACCCGAAGGGCGCGTATGTTTCGGTCTGGCCAGAGAAGGCCAGACAACCCGAACCGAAACGATTGAGTTTGGCGCGCAAGGGCGGGATGCGGTGCGCCGCGCCGCGCGGGATCATGCGCTGGCGTTGCTTCTGACCGGGCTTTCATAACGCGCACCTTTTTTAAGCATTATCTGCCCATAGCCGCCAAAACTGTCATCACTTGAACAAAAGGCGACAAAATAGGCGACCAATTCAGGTGTTGCCTCTTTTTTCCTCACCTGCCCTCCGCTTCAAGGCTCTGCATATACACTCACTCGATCCCGGGCGTTGTCAGATGACCTGCCCGGGAAACCATGCAGGGAAAAGGAGAGCGGCCCATGAATGGAGCCGATACAGCCTGGATCATAGTTGCTACAGCACTGGTCCTTTTCATGACATTACCGGGTCTGGCCTTGTTTTACGGCGGGCTTGTACGTGCCCGAAACGTTCTCAGCGTCTTTATGCATTGCTTTGCCATTGCCTGTTTGATGAGCATTCTGTGGCTGGTTGCCGGGTACTCCATCGCCTTTGGACCCGGTGAAAGTGGGCTTTGGGGTGGTTTGGGTAAGGCTTTCCTCAACGGTGTTGATGTGAACAGCCTTGCTGGCACTCTACCGGAAATCCTGTTCTTTGCCTTTCAGATGACCTTTGCCATCATCACCCCGGCCCTGATCGTGGGCGCATATGTTGAACGGGTGGGCTTTGGCTTTGTGCTGACCTTCTCGGCGCTGTGGATGCTGCTGTGCTATGCGCCGGTGGTTCACTGGATCTGGGGCGGTGGAATGCTGGCCGATGGAGGTATTTTGGGCGACACTGGCGTTCGTGATTTCGCGGGCGGTATCGTGGTGCACGAAACCGCTGGTCTGGCAGCCCTGATCATCGCCGTCATCCTTGGCCCGCGCCGAAACCGAACGACCCCGCCGCATAATCCCGGCTATGTCATGGTCGGCGCCGCGATGCTGTGGGTCGGCTGGTTCGGCTTCAATGGCGGTTCGCAACTGGCCGCGGACGGCGGCGCTGCGATGGCGATGACCGTTACCCACCTGTCCGCCGCAACCGCGTCACTGACATGGGCGCTTTGGGAACGCATCCGCTTTGGCAAAGCCTCGATGGTGGGTCTTGTCACCGGGACAATTGCAGGTCTGGCCTCGATCACGCCCGCTTCGGGTTTTGTGGGTCCGATTCAGGCCCTCATCATCGGTGCTGTTGCGGGCATTCTGTGTCAGGAAGCCGTAAGTCTGGTGCGCAACAAGCTGAATATCGACGATACATTGGACGTGTTCGCAGTACATGGCGTCGGAGGCATCTTCGGCACCATCATGATCGCCCTGTTCGGCCTTGGCACATGGACCGCACAACTGGGCGGGCTGGTTATCGTGGGTGTCTTTACGGCAGTTGTCACGTTTGTGTTGGTCAAACTGGTTGCACAGATCACACCACTTCGCGTAAACGCCGAGACCGAGACAAATGGCCTTGACCTCTCGGTACATGGTGAGCGGGCCTATGACATGAGCAGCTAAGCCCACCTTGGCTGCCTATCGCCCGCAAGGGCAAAAGCGGACCTGTGATGGGTCCGCTTTTCTTGTTTTGGCGTCTTGTCCACCTACGTCACACCCAAAGCACCCTGAACCTTCAGGGCAAATGATCAGCCTGACGCAGGATGCGCATTGGTTCCCTTCGGAATTACGATCCGGCATTCCAGACCGCCAAGCGAGCTGGATGCACCCAGATCAAGCCGACTGTCATAGGCCTTTAACAAATCAACCGCGATGGCCAGCCCAAGGCCGCTGCCCGAAACAGAGGTATCCAGCCTCCCCCCCGATCGCAACGCCTCGCGGTGAGCGTCCTGAGGAATTCCCGGGCCATCGTCGTCAATCACAACTTCGATCCCGTTCGAGGTTCTCATAGCCGTCATGCGGACCTTGTGTTTGCACCATTTGACCGCGTTATCCAGCAGGTTGCCCAAAACTTCTTCGATATCCTGCGCGTCCATACGCACCCAAAGACCCGGGTCGCGTTCGATTTCCAATGACTTTCCTTCGCGCTCGGCCATGGTGGTGAACAGACGCGCCAGTCGATCAATCGAATGAGACAGATCAGTACGAGAATGGGTCAAGTCTGCAGTGTTCAGCGCCCGCATTCTGGCCAAAGACCGGCCCAGTTGCGCGTCAATGCGGTCGAGAGCTTCCACAGCGGTTTCCGTAGAACCTCCCGCTTCGGACAACAGCAGCAGTTCATTGCGCATGATTGCAGTAGGTGTTTTCAGGGCATGGGCCAAATCTGCCGCCTGACGACGTGATCCCGATACGATTTCCCGGTTTCGACGCAAGAGCTGGTTCAGATCCTCGACCAGAGGAGACACCTCTTCTGGATAATCGCCTGGTCTAAGGTCTTCGTCCCGATCCCAACGATGCGCCACATCTGACCGAAGCTTTCTGAGGGGCGTCAGGATGATTGACATCAGCAGCAGCGATCCAACGACACCGATCAGACCGACCAGCGCGAAAACCGGAAGCAGGCTTTGTTGTGCAGCGCGGCGTTCCGCGACAAGCTGGGCCTGACTTTCGGCAACGCTGACCCCCCAGACCGTACCATCCTCATAGGTAATTTTCTGAAAGGCTCCTCGTAAAGCTTCGCTTTCCGGACCAGGCGTGTTCCAAAGCGTCGTTACATCAGGGTTCCCCGGCGGTTCGGCAATGACTTCATCAAACAGGGAAGCCGACGTAAAGATCTCACCTTCGCTGTTGCTGACTTGCCAGTATCTGCCGGAATACGGTGTGCCATAGGCTGGATCGAACATCAGATTCCGCAGCGCATCCGGGTCATTGGTCGTAACGCTCAACCCAACGACCAGTTGCGTGTGACGATCAAGTAGTGCGGTATCAAACCTGTCTGAAACGCGGGCATTGATGAACGAGAACACGGCCAGCGTACCAACACCCACTGAAAGGGCACCCGATGCGATCCCCCCCAGTAGAGCCCGTTGACGCAGGGATAACATCAGGCAGAGTCGATCATGTATCCGCGGCCCCGAATCGTTGTGATCAGATCAGGGCCAAGTTTTTTGCGCAGACGGGTTATGAAGACGGCAATGGTGTTCGAGTCCCTGTCTCCATCGTATTCGTAGATATGTTCCGACAACTCGGTCCTTGAGATCATACGCCCAACATTATGGGCCAGATATGTAAGAACAGCCAACTCCTGCGCGGTCAGGTCGATGGGCACGCCATCCGCCGTTACACGCCCGTTGCGGGTATCCAGCACAACATTTCCCATTTCGACGACGGGATTCAACTGACCGCTCTGCCGCCGCAGTATGGCACGGACCCGCGCTGCCAGTTCGGGCATATGGAATGGCTTGGTCATGTAGTCGTCCGCGCCTGCGTCCAATCCGTCGACCCTTTCGCTCCAGCCATCGCGGGCCGTGAGGATCAGCACCGGGGTCTTGATGCCCGCGCTGCGCCATTCCCGCAGAACTGAAATGCCATCGCGTTCCGGCAATCCAATATCGAGGATGATCATGTCATAGGGTTCTGTTGCACCCAGATGCAAAGCTTCCAGGCCGCTGTTCACAATGTCCACGACCCGACCTTCAGCGTTCAACAGTTTCTTGATCTGCTCGCAAAGGTGCGGTTCGTCTTCTGCCAGTAAAACTCTCATACTTGGGAATTATAGGCGTGCGAATGGCAGTTTAACCATTACTTTTTACCACCCCCGTTGCCGCCGCCGTTTCCGCCACCGTTACCACCCGAGTTGCCACCACCGTTACCACCGGAGTTGCCGCCACCGTTACCTCCGGAATTGCCGCCACCATTGCCGCGACCGCCACCGCTGTTCCCACGGTTGCCGCTTTGACCACCATTTGCGTTGGCAGAAGACTTGCCTTGAGATTTCGCATTGGCCGAGTTTCCGGGCGCAGATTTGGCCGCTTCTGAGATTTGTTTGCCGATCTTGGACCTGTTGGAAACGACAACGCCGGTTTTTGCGTTAACAATAACACTGACAATCTTCCCGTTCGGTTTTTTAACCAGCACGCGGTAGTAAACTTTGTCGGCCTGAAAAGCTCGCGCATCAATGGGCGTACCGCCAAAGACCTGTTCGACCCCTTTGATGACTTTCTGCAACCGGATTGCGTTGCCCGAGGTTGTTGCTTTGCGCAGTTCCGCCTGCTTCAGCTCACGAACGGCTGCATTGCCTTCTCCGGGCTGGAGAACGGCAACAAGAAACAAGATGGTTAAGAGCTTTCTCATCTTCAGCACTCTTTACTGCGCAACCACCTTAACAATCTATCGATTTCAACATGAACTGGCGATGAACGAACAGTTCGGCGTGGGTTCAATGATGATGGGTTTAGATAGCACCTGTCAGATATTGATTCCGGCAAGCGTTTTCTGTGTGTGCAAAGCGCGAAACACACTGCCGGCCCAAATGAAACCCGCGTTCGACCTACGAGGACCGCTATGAAAACCAATTTGACCGGCGTGCTGAAGGCCTCCGCTCTCGCAATCGCAATGTTGGGCTCCACCGCAATTGTGGCGGCAGTTGCCCTTCCTGATGTGGCCTATGCCAAAGACGGTAATGGCAACGGTGGGGGCAATGGTGGCGGTAAAGGAAACGGCGGCGGTAAAGGAAACAGCGACGGCGCCGGAAATGGCAAAGGCGGCGGTAATGGGGCGGCTAAAAGTGGTGGTTCAAAATCCGCCGGTAAGTCGGGGCGCACTACCTCTGGCGCAAAGGGTTCGAAGTCAAAATCTTCGAAGGGAAAATCGTTCTCTTTGAAAGAATTGTTTACCGGTAAGAAGTCCAAGAAAACTCAGACCAAGACCGCACCGTCAGCGCACGCGACAAAATCCAAGGTTCAAGTCGAGGAAACGGACCTGACCGATTCCCACAAGAAAGGGAACAAACTGGCTGCCGCGCTGGGCGTCCACCCTTCGGAACTGGGCGCACTGAACGCAGCCAACGCAAGTGAGAAGGCCCTTCAGAACGCTGCTCCGAATTCGCGCGTCGGTCGCATCGCAACCTATCGTGATACGGTTCTGGCTGGCGACAGCATCCGAGCTGAGCTTGCCGAAAAACAAGACCTTCTGGATGATATGACCCCGCCGGATCGCTCCAGCGCCGAAATCAATGACGACCTTGATGATGCGCTGGCCGATGTTCAGGAAAAGCAGGACATTGTTGATGATCTTGAACAGCAGCTGGCCGACGCGGGAGGTACCGATCCTGATATCGAGGACGCTCTTCAGGCAGCAAACGATGATCTGCAGGCTTCAAAAGACACGGCAGACAACCTGAATGCCGAAAAACAGGCCGCCTTGGAATACGAGGAAGCCGTGCAAGACGTGGAAGACCTGGCTGACGCCGTTGAGAACCAGGCTCTTAATGAGCGCGCGGCACTGGAAGACGCTGCGAACAAACCCGTCACCGACGAAGTTGAGACTGCTGTAAAGGCAATGCTCGGGCTGGATAGCTAACAGCTTTTGCCCTCATTCTTATGAAGTGGGCAAAAGACCGGGCCAGCTAAGTGATTACCAGCCGTTTGGCTGGCCCGACTTTCTCGTAAAGATCTGACCGCCAGGTTGTATTGCGCGTGTGCCCTACGAAAGTTGGCAAAGGTTACTGAGAAAAAATTTAGCCCGCTCCAATTCGGAGCGGGCTTTATCTTTCCCTGATCTTGTTGATCCGGAAATCCATCGGGCGTCTGATTTTCAGAAGTCCCGGTTCGCCTCTTCAAGTCGCTTGTTATTTACGATTTCTGTCAGTGCATTTTCGATAGGAGGGAAGCGACTGCTGCTCGAATTCGTATTGCTTGAAACTTCGCCATTGATGACGGGATTATGGGGTTGCATTGTCGCACATACATACGGCGCAACCTCAATAGCAGTCTTGATCATGCTGTTCCCCTTCCATTCAACCGGACGTGGTTTGCCCGGCCTGTGCGATCAGTATGCCCCGAGCCAGTTGAACACTCAGAGAATACATTGTTCACATTATGTTAATGTTGTCGCGAAATCATGAACAACGACTAAGTAGCTAACAAAACAGGGTATTTTTTCGTCATCAGATACAATCAAACTGGAAGGGCATAAAAATCTGGCGCGCTCTCCCCGCTCCGTAGGGTTGTTTCCCCCTCACGAAAGCGGCAGTTGGTCATGGCGAACGAGTCAGATTCCCTGCATTGCTATAGAGGGCGAAATTGCGGCCGAAATTTAGAAACTTACAAGACAGCCGACGAAATTGCGACTAAGTTCAGCAGTTGTTCGACCGTCATGGCACGACAATGGGTAGGACCATGACGACAGAAGGATCCTTAGAAGATCAAGAAAAGGTCTTCAAACCGTCCTGGTAGCAATCCATTCGGTTCGCTAACCCGCGATCTGAGCAAAACCCCTGTCAGCATCAACGCTTCGGTTCAATAGATGCAAAAGCTCGACCTGGCTCGTCGCCCCTGTTTTGGAAAATATGGAACTTAGGTGCGAACGAACCGTTGTCGGGCCAATGGGCTCTGTTGCACAAATCGGATTTTGAGCGCAGTTCCCCTTTCCCCGGACGGACTTATCCTACGGGCTCTGTGACAG
>NZ_JBXWTH010000016.1:0-100331 GCF_059613825.1 Ruegeria sp. SATB027 | reverse complement strand
TCACCGCCTGCTGCCGCGCAAACAAACTCCCAGAACCAGAAGGCCTGACCGCCTGATAAACACGGGGGCCGGAGCGGATTCGTCGAACCGGTCCCCTTTTTTTTGGCAGGCAAGGTTCTTGCCAAACCGCCCCCAGACCGCCCCATGAGAGCATGGGCAAAGCAGCCTGAATGGGTTTGACAGCCGAACAATTCATGATATCCCTGTATTCCCAGTTGGTTACAGGTGAAGACACTATTGTGTCTGAGGCATTCGGGTTGAGCTATGCTAATTCATGCACAAAAGCGGTATGACGTCTAAAATAAGTATAATACAGAAGGCATTTTCACCGCAGCGTGTGGCAGCGGGTTTGGTCTTTCTTCCTTTACTTGCATATGCGTTTCCACCCTTTCTTGATTCTGACCTGTCATTTGGATTGCGGCTTGTATTCTGGGCCGGGGTAATGCTCCTTGCTCTGACGGTTACCGGGCTGGTCCGAAAGCTGATGCAGAAGAATTTTGCACTTCTGAACCTTCTGGCACGGGACCTGACATATGTTGTCTTGACCGTGGCGTTGTTCACGCCTTCTTTGTGGATGCTAGCCTGGGCACTTTACATCCTTGGTGGAAGTATGGTGCCAGATACCGAACGGGTTGTCGTGTACGGCGCTTTGTTCGCGACAGGCTTGATGCTTGTTCAGCGTAACGACCTGAATGCCTCGGCAAATACTGAAGCCGATCCTGAAAAACCACGCCTTGTCAAACGCTTGCCGCCCAGGTTCAACGGGCAGATCTATCGCCTGACTGTTCGGGATCACAACGTAGATGTTGTCACCTCAGAAGGCACCTTCACGCTTCGGTCGCGTTTCACAGATGCAATCGCCGAGATGGAGCCTGTCCCGGGTCATTGTTCGCACCGTTCGCATTGGGTCACCGACGCATCCATTGCAAGTGTCGAAAGAGAAGGCAGCAAAACCTTTCTGAAACTGGTCAATGGAGATCTGGTTCCGGTCAGCCGGAAATACAAGCCGTTGCTGGAACAGGACGGCCTGATTTGAACCTATTGTGGCATTGGCATCATATGCGGATGCGGACCTGTGAGAATCGCCATCGCCTGCGATCCCATGAGTGCCGACAGCACATGATCCGAACTGCGCAGCCCCCCGGTAAAGGTGCCATATGCCGGAAGTATCAGGCGATGATCGTTCAGCAGAAAGGCGGGGCGTGAAATATGACGTCCCTTGACCCTGATCCGGACTTTTGGATGGTAATGGCCGGAAACTTCTCCTCGCGCGGGATCCTGCGCGATATGACGGAAAACAAGCGGGCCACGGTGCCATTCGAACAGATGGGTTCCACCCATCTCAATAGGACCGGGATCGTGGTTCCCCTCAATCCAGATCCACTGACGTCCGGACTGTAAGGTCGCGATCCTTAGCATTTCTGATTTTGGCAGCGCCCGGGCAGCCTCAAGATCATCGAAGCTGTCGCCCAGACATACAATGTTTTTGGCGTTCGTATGCCCCAGGTCGTCCTTCAGGCGGTCCAGCGTTTCGCGGCTGTCATAAGGCGGAAGCGAAGGCCCACCACGCCGCGCCACGCGCTCGGATTTGCCCAGATGCAGGTCCGACACGCACAGCAGGTTCTCGTCTGGCCACCAAAGCGCACCGGAAGGCAAAGCACACAGGCGCTGACCTGCAAACGGAAACTCAAGTTCGTTCATGATACGTTCTTGACCTGTTTCAGAGCCCGGCGCAAGCAGATCAAAGCTGTTCCAACCCCGCCGCTTGCAGCAGCCGTGCGCTTTCCTCCGCCAGAAGCCTTTCTTCGGCACTGCCTTTCACCGGCACTTTGCCAACCTCCAGAAACAGAGGCGCTGACAGGGGCGAGACACGCTCGAGCCGCACCAGATCAATTCTGTCGCCAATTCGGGCCAGCATTGTTTCGATCCGACCGAAATCGACAAGCCCGCGCATGGCTTCTTCGCGGGTGATCTGCATCAGTAGGTGATCGGGATCGTATTTCAGCAAGGTGTCATACAGGATGTCCGACGAAAACGTAGCCTGCCGCCCGCTTTTGCGCTGCCCTGCCATGTTGCGTTCGATCAGACCCGCAATGGTGGCCGATGCACGAAACGTGCGCTTCATAACGGCGTTGCCTGCCAGCCAGGTGTCCAGCCCATCGCGCAGCGCATCGGGTTGAAGCAATGGGCGGGGATCGGTAACCGCGTCCAGACCCCAGATCAACGTGGCATAGTCCGTGGCGACAAACCCCAGCGGGGCCAAACCGGTTTCCTCCATCCGTTTGGTCAGCAGCAGGCCCAGTGTTTGTTGCGCGTTGCGCCCAGCGAATCCGTAGACGCACAGATGTTCACGCCCGTCGCTGGGAAAGCTTTCAATGAGCAGCCGATCACGCTGGGGCAGGCGGGACATCTGGCGCTGCAAATCCAGCCATTCAGACGTGTGAGGCGGAAGCTGTGGCCAGTCAGTTTGGGCGAACATGTTCAGGATGCGGTCGCTGAGTTGCGTTGAGGTTGCGAATTTCGTGCCCGAAAAGGTCGCAATCTTTGGCTTTCGGTCAGCGCGCCGCGTGACTTCGACCACCATCTCGCGCAGCCCCTCATACCGCACCAATTGCCCGCCGATCAAGAAAGTGTCGCCGGGTGTCAGCGAGGCAGCGAACGCTTCTTCCACCTCACCCAAGGGTTTGCCGCCCCGGTTGCGTTTCAGACGAACCTTGAGCGTATCCGTGTCCTGAATAGTGCCCAGGTTCATACGAATTCGCGATGCGGCGCGCGGGTCGCGCAGCTGCCATTGCCCGTCGGCGCGGTGTTGCAGCCTTTGCCAGCGATCATAGGCTTGCAGAGCATAGCCGCCGGTGGCGCAGAAATTCAGGCAGGCGTCAAACTCGGCCCGCGTCAGTAGAGCGTAAGGCCCGGCGGATGTCATCTCGGCATACAGATCATCTGCGTTAAACGCCCCGGCGCAGGCGGCAATCAGGATATGTTGGCACAAAACATCGCGCGGGCCGCGACCGCGGGGTTCCCCATCCAATTCATGGGCTTTGGCGGCCTCTAGCGCGGCGACGCATTCGACCACTTCGAAGCGATTGGCAGGCACCAAAAGCGCCTTGGAAGGTGCGTTATAGCGGTGGTTGGCCCGTCCGATCCTTTGCACCAGCCGTTTGACATTCTTTGGCGCGCCAATCTGGATCACCAGATCGACATCCCCCCAATCGATGCCCAGATCCAGCGAACCGGTGCAGACGATGGCGCGTAAGTCGCCCCGAACCATCGCCGCCTCGACCCGCTCGCGCTGTTGTCGGTCCAGACTGCCGTGATGGATACCGATGGGCAGACCGTCATCATTGGCCAGCCAAAGATTGTGAAAGAATATCTCGGCCTGGGCGCGCGTATTGTGAAAGATCAACGTGGTCTTGTGATGCTTGATCTGCTCCAGCACAGCTGGGATGGCATAAGCCGCGCCACCACCAGACCAGGGTGGCATCTGTGACGTTTCCAGCATTCGGATATCCGGGTCCGGGCCGGGGTCGGCCTGTACAATCTGGCAGGGATTAGGATGGCGGGCCAGAAAGCGGGCAATCGCAGCAGGATCTTCCACCGTCGCCGATAATCCGACGCGGCGCAGATCGGGATTGAGGCGTTGCAGACGTGCCAGCGCCAGCATCAGCTGATCCCCGCGCTTGCTTTCAGCCAGTGCGTGGATTTCATCAACGATGATCCGCTGCACCCCTTCAAACATACGCGGCGCATCCTCGTACGAGGTCAGCAACGCCAGACTTTCCGGTGTGGTCAGCAGGATGTGGGGCGGATCGGCCCGTTGGCGTTTCTTTTGCGTGGCTGAGGTATCGCCGGTGCGATCCTCGATCCGAATAGGCAGACCGATCTCATCCACCGGGGTGCGCAGGTTACGTTTGATATCCGCTGCCAGCGCCTTGAGCGGCGAGACATAGATTGTGTGCAATCCATTGTGATCAGCATCCGCAAGTTCAGCCAGCGACGGCAGAAATCCGGCCATGGTCTTGCCGCCACCGGTGGGCGCAATCAATAGTGTCGCCGGGCTGCATGCGCGGTAGAGCATCTCTTGCTGATGCGGGTGGATGGACCAGCCTTTGGTGGAAAACCACGCGGCAATCCGTGCGGGAATCTGCGTCATGAACGCAGACTACCCGCCCCGGAGTGGTAATGGCACGGCGTTATTTGACGATTTTCTCGTCTTTGACGAACATGTTGGCCCAGGCCCGGTCGATCAGTTCCGGGCTCATCTGATAGGGGATGCCTTCGAACTCGCAGATCGAGATCATCTGGTCGATCAGGAAGATCGGTTGATAGTTGGCGTAGATATTGTTGATGGTCGGGTACTTGACCTTCAGCAAATGCACCAGCGCCGCCTCATCCAGCGGCATCCCGCGTTTGCGCGCAACCATGGCGAAGATCTTCAGGAAGTTTTCCTGATTCGGGCCGTCGATCTTGATCTTGAAGAAGATCCGGCGCAGGGCCGCCTGGTCAAAGATCTCGTTCGGGTGGAAGTTGGTCGAGAAAATGACTAGCGTATCAAACGGAACTTCGAATTTCTCACCCGATTGCAGGCCA
This sequence comes from Ruegeria sp. SATB027, assembly GCF_059613825.1. NCBI lineage: Bacteria > Pseudomonadati > Pseudomonadota > Alphaproteobacteria > Rhodobacterales > Roseobacteraceae > Ruegeria > Ruegeria sp. SATB027. Next base: position 95,741 of record NZ_JBXWTH010000016.1, on the reverse strand, counting down.
AGGATATCCTTGTTCTCTTCCAGTGGAACAATCCAGCGGTTGACCAGCGCCTGCGGCGGTTCGGCCTGACGGCCAAGGTCGTCCACGATAAAGATGCCGCCGGTGGATTTCAGCTGCAGCGGTGCCTGATAGGTTCTTGCCGTGGGGTTGTAGACCAGGTCCAGCATACTAAGCGACAGTTCACCGCCGGTGACCACGGTCGGGCGTTCACACTGTACATAGCGTGAGTCGAACCGCTTGCGGCGGCGCAGGCTGTTCGGGTCGTCGGCCTCCTGCTCGATCGCGGTATGCACGATCGGGTCGTAGACTGTGATCACCTGCCCCGCATATTCGATGGCATAGGGTACATAGACATTGTCCCCCAACGCATCGCGAATGCCGTTCGAGATGGACGATTTACCGTTGCCCGGCGGGCCATACATCAGGATCGACCGGCCTGCACTGACCGCCGGGCCCAGATGATCCAGCAAGCTGTCGGGTAGAACCAGATGGCCCATGGCATTGGTCAACTGGTCGCGCGTGACCTGAATGTTGCGGATCGACTGGCGCTTGACCTGCTCGCGATAGACATCCAGCGGCACGGGCATCGCACCGAAATACTCGGACTGGCTGAGGGCATCCAGTGCGCGGGCCTTGCCGGCATCAGTCAGCTGATATCCCATCTCGTTGCCACTGTTGGCGTTCAGCGTCCCCGTAGCCTCAAGCAATTTTTGTTCGCGCGCGATATCGATCAGTTCCTGCGTGACAGCGCCGGGCAGACATATGGCTGCAGAAACTTCTGACACTGTGCTCGCATTCTTGCGGAATATGGTCTTCAGCAAAATATCCCGCATCATCACCAGCGGAAGCTTCATTTCGCCTAACCCCTTCGGGGCAGGGGGGGCCATAACAGAGGAAGTCTGCATATTCATGCGCGGTGCTCGTTCGTCAAATTGTAACGCCAACTGCCCGAATAAGGGCGACTTGAAGGAAAAGTGACCCAGCTTTGTGGCGGGACAAAGGCAGCGGCAAGGCGCGCTGATGATAGTTTACGAACCGAGAACAGTACCCAGAATCAGATACATGGCCAGCGAGCCACCCAGTGCGAAACCCATGGGGAACTGTTTGCCCCGATCCCAGCTTTCCCAATGTGGCGCAATGGTGCGCAACCTTGTGATTTTCGCCAAACGGTGCGTGACCACGGCAGCCAGAATACAGGCGGTCAGAATAAGAAGCACCAGCTTTAGATCGCCAAGCCAGACAAATGGCGCGGACGCGGCAAGAAACTTCGCGTCACCCGCGCCCATTGCTCCTGACGCGTTCAGAAGAATGCCGAAAATCAACACAACAGGGATATGCAGAAGGTGCCAGAAGTAGATTGGCATCGACACATTGATCAGCAACAGATGACCGCTGACCGCACCGGTGGACCAGGGCGGGATGGCAATCAGCCCGACCACGACATAAATCAGCGCCAGGGCAACAACTGCATGGTTCTTGATCCGCATCTCACGCATATCCGTGAAGGCCACGTAAAAGCAGATCGGCAGCACGAAGGGCAGGAACCATGCCGCCGCCGCAGCGGGGATTTGCATGTGTCAGGCCTCTTCAAGCGCACGAAGCGAGCGAACCGCTTCATCGAAATGTTGCGGATGAGTGGCAATAGCCTCGCGGAACAGGTTTTTCGCGGTTTCCACGTCGCCTTGTTTGACTGCGGAAATACCCATCGTATTCAGCAGTAGCGCCCGTTCAACCTGGGTCATCGGCACCACAGGAAGGCTATAGTTGCCCTGCGCTGACCGGGCCAGCACCAGATTGTTCTTGGCAGTGAACAAAGAGCTGTCCTGACGGACTGCGTCGGTAAACAGGCGTTCGGCCTCGGCATACTGGCCACGGGTTAGTTTCGAATACCCCCAATTGTTCATCACGCTGCCCGGGCGGGTGGTCAGCCCAACGGCCGTTTCATAGAAATGATCAGCCCGCTTCCACTCTTTCCGGGAATCCGCGACCACCGCCTCAAGACGGTAGCGTTTGAAGGTTTCGAACGTTGGGGGAACCGAATCCAGAACGGTTTTGGCCTGAGACCAGTCGCCATTTCGCACCAGCGCATCGGCATACTCGACCTTGTCTGCGGCGTTCGTACCCTTCATTGTCGTCACGCGCTTCCACGCTGCTGCCGCTTCGGTGGTGCGTTTTGCGCGTCCCAAGGATATTGCCAATCCGCGCTGAAGGTCGATGCGATCAGGGTTCTTGAGTGTGGCACCGTGGAAATACGTCACCGCCTCATTCGGGTCGGCGGCACTCAACAACACATCGTTCAGGTTGGTTTCGTCAATGACGTTCACTTCCTGAAACGTCCGTTCCACCTTTTCCTCTTCGGTTTCCTTTGCACAGGCCGAAAGGATCAGACCGCTGACAATAACTGCCGGAATCAAGAATTGCTGGCGCATTTTTGCGTCCTTTACTGCTCTTGCCTCGATTACTGGATTTTGCGTAGCGCGAATTGCCCGTCGCCAAGCTGCTCCAGTGTAAATTCTTGTTGTTCTTGCGGGATATTATTAACAGGATTTTCCATTTTTGCGAGTGCTAAGCGCAGATTGTCGCGGATTGCGTCACTTTCGCCATTGTCCAGCGCGTAAGCCCGTTGAAAGACCTGCGCCGCTTCGGGGTACTCCTGTTTCTCCATCAGCAGAACGCCCAGATTATTCCATGCAACAGGCCAATCCGGATCGCCTTCCACGGCGCGGCGCAGCAATTTCTCAGCCTGCCCTAAACGCCGCAACCCAAGATTGGCCGTACCCAGAGAGGTCAGGACCTGTGTCGTCATACCCTGGTCCAGCGCGGCGCGTGTAAAGGTATCAAGCGCCAGTTCGTATTCACCGGCAGCCATCAGCCGGTTTCCGACCTCGATATTGTCTTCTGCTTGTCCCCTGGGATCAACTCCCGGCGCATCCAGGCCGTTCGGCGAAAGGCCTTCTGTGCAAGAAGCCACCATGGTGCAAACCACGGTGGCCTTAAGTATTCGGCGAAACCCGGAAGGGAAGCACCAGAATTCAGCTTTCATAGGGTTTTATCATCCTGCGCGCCCGAAAGTCGAAATGACATTCGCCGAGGGGCCGACCAGAATGATCAGCAGTGGCGGAACTGTCAGCATCATTGTGACAAGAGTCATCTTGGTAGGCAACTTGTTCGCAGCCTCTTCGGCGCGCATCACGCGTTTGTCACGCATCTCTGAGGCGTAAACCCGCAATGCCTCGGCAATGGACGTACCGAAAGTCGCCGACTGGATCATCACGGTGACGAATGAGTTCACGTCCTGTACACCGCAGCGCACTCCGAAATCGCGCAAAACAGTGTCTTTGTCCTTACCGGCTTTCATCTCGTGTGCGACGGTTTCGAATTCCTGAGCAATATCTGGGTAGGAGGATTTCATTTCACCGGACACGCGCACGATGGCCTGGTCCAGCGATTGTCCGGCCTCAACACAGACCAGCATCAGGTCAAGCGTATCTGGAAAGCCTGCGGTAATCGCCTCTTTGCGTGCTTCGACCCGGCGCGTGATCCAGTATTTCGGCGCGAAATAACCGATTGCGGCTGGCACGAATACCCGAATTATCATCTGCTGGCCGGTGAATTCCTGACCGTTTGACAGGACCGTAATCAGCAGAACACCGACAACGATACCAATGATACCCAGCGAAAACTGCGCAAAGTGAAAGAACCGGACCGCATCTTTTGACCGGTATCCCGCCTGACGCAGCTTCAGCTCAACCGCCGAATACTCTTCTTCGTTTTTCGGCTCCAGGAAAGTCGCGAATTTCTCAAGCTGCTCATTGCGGCTGGAGTTACGCAGTTGCTCTTTCTTGCTTTTTTTCGTCGCCCGGGGCGCCGCATTCGACCGCTGAAGCTTTTTCAGAGGATCTTCCGGCTGGCTCATGATCAGTGAGACAGCGACAAGAACCATGATCAGGCCAAGTACACCCACTACGATCAGGGGGCCGAACTCACCCAGGTGTTGGGTCAGCAGGTCATTGATGTTGGTCAGAAATTCCATTGTGCTGCCCTCAGACCTTGATGTTGGTGATGATCTTCATGACGATCAGGTTCAGTGTCAGCAAAATGCCGACAACGAAGCACGCAGGGATGAACCAGGGGTGATCCAACACTTCGTCATAATACCCCGGATCCTTGACCAGGATGAAAATCAGACACGCAATTGGGAAGCCAGACAGGAACTTACCTGACCATTGGGCTTCGGCCGTGATCGCCTTGACGCGCCGGAACAGGCGGAACCGCGCGCGGATCACCTGTGCCAATCCAGCCAGAATTTCAGCCAGGTTACCACCGGACTGCTGCTGAATACCCACAGCAACCGCGAGGAACCGAAGATCCTGCATGTCCAGACGTTCGGCCATATCTTTGAGCGCCTCGCCCACATCGCGTCCATAGGCGCATTCATCCGCGATAATACCAAACTCGGTTCCCAGCGGATCCTGAACTTCGTTGGAAACAACCTGAATTGTCGAAACGAAAGGATTACCCACACGAAGCGAACGCACCATCAGCTCAACCGCGTCAGGCAGTTGCTCTTCGATCATGCCCATACGTTTCTTGGCCTTGTGGTTTACCCACGCGTAAACACCGCCAATACCGATGGCGATTGAAATCGCGATGCGCAGCGCCGTATCCGTCGCGGTACCGATGCTCAGACCGACAAACGCCATGGCCGAGACCAGAGCCATGATCATGATCAGCTGACGGGGTGAAAACGCAATGGCGGCTTTTTGAGCCTTGTCAGCAAGCAGCGAATACAGAGGAATGCTCTGTGATTTCATGTGCTGCTGCATTTCCTTGCGCAGCTGCTCCAGCACCTGTTCGCGCCCGGCACCCTTTTCCAGCATGTCCAGACGCCGGTTGACCCGGCTGTTCAGACTGATGGATTTGCCGAACGCAACCAGATAGATGCCCTCGACCAGGGCAAGAACCCCCACAAAGATGGCGACATAGATGATCGCCTCCATAGGCAATTGCATACCCGGTTCTCCTACATTGTGGTTGGGTCGTAGATGGATGCGGGCAGATCAAACCCCCACAGACGGAAGCGTTCCGAATAGTGGCTGCGCACACCAGTTGCGGTAAAGTGACCGATGATCTTGTTGTCAGGTGTCAGGCCAACACGTTGAAAACGAAAGATTTCCTGCATTGAAATCACGTCACCTTCCATACCGGTAATTTCGGTGATCGAGGTCATCCGGCGCGAACCGTCCTGCAATCGGCTGGCCTGAACGATCAGGTTCACAGCGCTTGCGATCTGGCTGCGGACGGCCTTAATGGGCATTTCGATGCCGGCCATCGCGATCATGTTTTCCAGACGTGAAATCCCATCCCGGGCCGAGTTCGCGTGGATCGTGGTCATCGAACCGTCGTGGCCAGTGTTCATGGCCTGCAACATATCGATCACCTCGGCGCCGCGTGTCTCGCCGACGATGATGCGGTCAGGTCGCATACGCAAGGCGTTCTTCAGACAGTCGCGCGGACTGACCTCACCTTTGCCTTCCACGTTGGGCGGTCGGCTTTCCATCCGGCCCACATGCGTCTGTTGCAGCTGAAGTTCCGCTGTATCCTCGATGGTCAGGATGCGTTCGGCATCGTCGATAAAGCTGGACAGAGCGTTGAGCGTAGTCGTTTTACCGGAACCGGTACCGCCCGACACGATAACGTTCAGTCGGGTCGACACGGCAGCTTGCAAATAGGCAGCCATTTCCTCGGTGAACGCACCAAAATTGACCAGATCATCGATACCCAGCTTGTCTTTTTTGAATTTACGAATCGAAACCAGAGACCCATCAACCGCGATAGGGGGCACCATGGCGTTGAATCGCGATCCATCGGCCAGTCGGGCGTCAACATAGGGGTTGGATTCATCGACTCGACGGCCTACCGCGGACACGATCTTATCGATGATCCGCATCAGGTGCTTTTCATCCTTGAACGTGATGTCGCTGATTTCCAGCTTACCGGCACGTTCCACGAAAATCTGATGCGGTCCGTTGACCAGAATATCGTTGACACTATCGTCCTGCAGCAGCGTCTCAAGCGGGCCAAGGCCTGTTACTTCGTCATAAAGTTCTTTGTTCAGCTGTGATCGGTCGTCGCGATTCAGAACGATGTTTCTGGTTTCCAGAACTTCGCTGGCGATTGCGCTGATTTCGGCCCGTAGCTCCGCTTCGGCTGCGGTTTCCAAAGCTGCCAGGTTCAGGTTCTCCAGCAACTCGCGGTGCAGTTCGATCTTGATCTCACTCAGCCGCTCTTTGCGTTTTCGATCACGATCGGCCCCGGCAACCTCGGCCGTTTTTTTCTGAGGTTTGCGTACGATGGCCGTTGCAGCGGGGCTGGGGGCAGCTTGTGCGGCAGGTGCCGCCGTTTCGACCGGCTGCGCTGCCGCTTTGACGGGCTGCGCTGCTGGCTGTTTTTTATATCTTGAAAACACGGCGATCCCCCCTTGGGATGATGTTACGCAGCTTCAGCGCTGCTGCTGCCAAGGCTGTGAAGTGATTTGGCGAGCTTCGCGATTTCCCGGCGAAGCGGGTTCTTGGCGGCTGAATTGGCCAGCGGCAAACCATGGTCGCCACTTTGCATGACAGGTTTGCCCCCATCAGGCAGCAGCAGGTCAATTGAGATGCCAAGGCTTTCCCCCATACGTTTCACGCGGCTTTTTCCATTCAAATCGGTGAATTTTGGGGCCCGGTTCAGCGCAAAGCGCAGCTTGTTGAAGGGCAGTTCTTCGGCCTGCAACGCGCGCTTGAGGCGCAGGGCGTTCTGAGCCGAGCGCATATCAAGCTCAATCATTGCAAAATATACATGCGCCGCCTGCAAGACCGTTTCCGACCACAAGACCAGCGTTTTGGGCATATCCACAACCACATAGTCGAAATGCGTGCGCGCCACGTCAATCACGCGCTGGATGTCTTCGGGGGTAATCAGGTCCAATGGCACCATGTCGGATGGTGCAGTCAGGACCTGCAGTTTTTCTTCATAAGTTTGAAGAGCTTGTGAGAAAACCTCGCTGTCCATCGAATCCGTATCCGACAGCATTTCGAACACCGTCTCGCGGCGTGCCAGGTCCAGATAGGTTGAAACCGTGCCGTATTGCAGATCCAAATCGATCAGACAGACAGACGGGGCATCCTTGTCCGAGGCACAGGCCAGTTCCCAGGCCAGGTTTACCGCCAAAGTCGTGGATCCCACGCCACCAGCAAGTCCCTGAACGACGAACAACGCGCCTTCCTTTGATTCGCCATTTGCCAATGGAACAGCTGCGGCTTGCGCCATGGCAACCGGATCGGGCTGCTTCATGCGTTCTACCGCTTCCTGCAATTCACCTTCGGGAAGCGGGTAGGGGACAAACTCGTCCGCACCCTTGCGCAGCAATTGGTGGAGCGAAGCAGGTGTGACGTCCTCGGCGATCAAGACGACCTTGATCTTCTTTTCCTTGGCCCGCGTGATGATTTCACCCATCAATGACAGGTTGTCTTCATCTTCCCCGTCGATTGCCAATGCAACGAATTCAAGCGCTTCGGCTTCTGGCTGGCTGAAAAAGGCCAGCGCTTCGGCAAAGCCCAGGTCGCCCCAGCGCTCGCCCAGAATGGTTTCCATATCTTCAATCAGAAGGTCGAAATTCTGGACATCCCGGCTTATGGTGCAGGCCAGGATTGCAGAATTTTCGTCTTGCGGCGTTGCGCTGGTCATAAACACTATCCTCGTCGTGAGGGCTCAGCATGTCATATGAACGAATTCCGCCAGATTGATGTGCTGTCGCCCCAATACGGTCAAATTTGGCCGCAGGTCACCCTATTGTTCACAAAGTTGCTTTGAAGTTGGGCAAGAATTGGGCGCAAAAGAACCAATTGTAGGGAAATGGGCGACGATGTCGCCCATTTCGCATTTATTATTCACCACCATCAGAGGCATCTGTCGCGGTAACCTGTTCAATCGTGCTCTTCCAGGTCGCACTTTCAACGTATTCGCGATAAATGACGTTGGCGTATTTGCCATCCAGCAGTTGCGGGTGACGGTCAACAAAGCCAGAAACTTCCGTTACCGTCCGGCGGTTGCGGCGATCCCGATTCGGTGTTGCGATCAACGGCTGCGTTTTTCCAAAGGATACAACGGCTTCAAGACGTGAACGCGAGATTCCTTGCCGTTCAAGGAATGCGACTACCGCTTGTGCGCGGCGCATCCCAAGGCTCTTGTTGTAACTGGTTGATCCTACGGCATCCGTATGTCCGTAAACCCGGAACCTGGCTTCGGGGAACTGTTTGATCCAGTCGGCCTGCTGCAACAGTATGCTTTGCGCTGATGCGTCCAGTTGCGAACTGTTGAAGGCAAAGTTCACTTGACTGGGCACATCCGCGGCAAATCTGCGACCGAGAATCTGAGCATAGGTCAACTCGCCGTTTTGAACCTGGATATTGTTCAACGTCGCGTTTCCAAAGGTTCCGGCATCGATCTCGTATCCGGCCTCGCGCGTACATGCGGCAACGGCGACCGTAAGACCCAGTGTGATGATCCACTTCTGCATTGGTCCTATCCTCCTGATCAATCTAGGACGTAGCCGTACGAGCTGCCGAAGTCCTGTTTGGCAACTTCGGATGCTCCGCCGGCTCCGGGACGCTGTGTACGAGCAACCCGACCATTCACGAACAGGTCAAATTCGCTGGGCGGTTTGACACGATCGGTGGGAAGGGCTAGCGCCTCGCCGCGTGTCGGCGTTACCAGATGCGCCGTGATGATGATCACAAGTTCGCTTTGTGCGCGTTGATAGTTCGCGCTGCGAAACAATGCGCCCAGCACCGGTACATCTCCCAGCCATGGAACCTGATTACTGAGGTCAGTAAAATCATCCTGAATCAGACCCGCAATGGCAAAGCTTTCCCCATCGCGCAGTTCGATCGTGGTCGTCGCACGACGAGTAATGAAGCTGGGGACAGAGTCGCCGTTGATCGTGAAGTCCGAGCTTTGATCGATACTGGAAACGGCAGTTCCCATTTCAAGGTTGATCAGGTCACCATCCACAACACGCGGGATGAAATCCATCTCAACACCGAAGGATTTATATTCGATTGCTACGACGCCGTCATCCTGTGGTACCGGAATCGGAACTTCACCGCCTGCCAGGAACGTCGCTTCTTGCCCAGACAGAGCAGATAGATTCGGTTCGGCCAGGCTGCGGGCCAACCCCTTGCTTTCAAGCGCTTCCAGCAACAGGCGGACCTGCGTCGAACCCGCGCCAAACCCAAACAAGATCGCACCTGTGTTTGTTTGGACGTTTGGGATGTTGTTTGCGATAGCGTTGTTCAGCGAAAGCTGGTTGTTGAGCGTGTTGAAACCACCAGTAATGTCACTGCCACCGAAGCCAAGCGACGCTGTCAGGTTTTTGGCAACGGTACGATTCATCTCGGCAAAGCGTACTTTCAACATCACTTGCTGCACGCCACCTACAGACATCAGGTTCGATACACGTTCGGGCGCGTAGCGTTCAGCCAATTCAAGTGCGCGGGCCAGTTTGGCGGCGCTTGAAACCGTGCCGGACAGTACGATGCCATCATTGGCGGTGCGCACTTCAATCTGCTCGCTTGGCAGGATCTGACGCAGACGCTCTTTAAATTCGGTTACATCGGGCGAGACCCGGACACGTACGTTGGCAAGCAGATTTCCTGCGCCATCAAACAGTGTCAGCGTGGTCAGGCCAGGGGCCTTACCCAAAACATAGATTGTGCGATCCGAAAGCGAAGAGATATCCGCAATGCCTGCGTTGGCAATGCTGAGCTCTGCAAACGGTTGTTCGCTTTCCACAACAATCGCGCGGTTCATCGGAACTTCCAGCGTTTCCACTGTGCCCTTTTTTACCACGCGAAGGGATTCAGCCCAGGCGGCATCGCCGACCGGGCCCATAACAAGCGACAACCCCAGCAGGGTTGCGCTGATCCAGGAACGTATTGTCATGTGACCTGCCTCTCCGATCACGCCTCGTTTTTTGGGTCTTATGCCCTATGTGCAGAGAGACTGCGCGAAATCCGAATTTATTGCAATAATCAATGGTTTCTGGAATTTTCCTTATGTGGAGAATTGGCAACAACAACAAGAAAAGAGCCGCATCTGAGATGCGGCTCCGATCTTGTAACACTCTGAATTGGCGTCAATTTGTACAGGGGATAGGCACGTTGACAATCTCTCCGCCGCGTCTGATGCGCGTCGTGCAGACCTGTTCAACCTCTTCCTTCGGTTCCGGAGCGGCTGCCGTTATTCCAAGCAGTTTGCGCTGATCCACCTCGATTGCCGACGCAACAGAGTCATCCTGTACCCCAACAAGGGCCAGTGACAGCCGCCCGGTGTTCTGGGCCTGCGCGAGTGCTGCGACCTGTTCCGGCGTGGCTGCGACCGTAACTGTGCGTGCAATCGTTGCGCTTGCGACGTCCGAACCAGCGGTCTGGTCGACCGCGATGAGTTGAACATTGGTTTCGATCAGTTTGGTGATGCCGCCGGTGTTGCCCTCTACTGTGCCGCTTGATCCGGTCCAGTAGATGTCGACATTGTCGCCGGGGCGCAGGAAGCCTGAAACACCAGAGGCCACGTCAACGCTAATCGCAAAGGCGCGCATACCTCTTTCAAGACGAGAGGTCAAACCGGCCGATTCGCCAGGCTGTGTGATCTTGACCTCCATGATCGCCTCATCCTTTTCCATGGTCCTCAGAACATAACGCTCATTGGCGCCTCTTTCGGGAAAGAGCACAGCGAGATCAGAGAATGTACCTGCGGGAATCGCGTTTTCCGGCCAGTCTACGGCGCGAATGTCCTCCTGCGTCAGGCGTTCACCGTATTTCAGCGCACGATTTGAAACGTAAACGGTTACCGTTGGAATGACATCGACTTTGGCATTGGCCAGCGCTTCTTCTGCCGCTTGTTTCTGCCGTGCCAGTTCGCTTTGATAAGCCGCAATATAGTTGCGCGCCATGTAAACGGCGCCCCCAGCCAGAGCAACGCCGACAATCAGGACAAGTCCGAATACCGCTCGCATACATGCACCTCTTTCTTATTTAGTCGGATACTAAGCGGCCAAAGGGCCACTTTGAAACAGCCCAAGTGTTAAATGTAAATTGTGTCGAAATGTGGGACAAAAATGTCTGCTTGTTAGATTCTGCGTCAGCTTTCGCACAATTCCGCAAAACGACTGCTGTCATTTCCTTTCGGCAGGCCAGACGAAGAACAACGAAACAAACGCCGCGCCCCAAAAAGGCCGCCGCGTTTATTTGCCCTACACGTTCACCAACAAGCTCAGGAAAGTGGGTGAATGTGAAAACTCGCTGTGGTTCAGTTGGTTCCCGCTGTGACGAGACCGCCAGGCCCGGTGTTCGAGCCGGTGCTGACAACAGAGGAACTCATGGCTTGGTTGATGTTACCGCCGATACCATCAACACTTGAGCTGATGACGAGGTAGGTCGCGCCTGACAGACCGATCAATACTGCGGTCAAAACCACCCAGTCAACGGTCACCGCTCCTGCTTCGTCCGATTTGAACCGATTAAGGAACTTTAGCATCTACATATCTCCAATACGACAATTCAGTGTTTCCCGTAACGTCGCCCAACAGTGGTTCGTTCGGATGGCGGAAATCAGGCCAAAAGTTGATTTTGGTGAAGATATCTAAGATTCAGCACTTTTTCTCGTGTTCCTTATTGCGGTGAGACCTGAAAAGGGCGTGACTAATTCGGTGGCACTCGTGATGTGTCGGGCGGCGTCATGTCTATTAGCCTGTATTTTTGCCTCAGAAGTACCGGTACTTCTGAAACAAAAAAGACCGCGCCTGAAGGCGCGGTCTCGAAATCTTGCTAAACCAGAGGCTTAGTTGGTGCCTGCAGCTGTGATACCACCTGTTGCGGTGTTGCTGCCGGTGCTGATCGACGATGCTTGCAGAGCGGTGTTCACGTCTGTTGCCAGGCCGGTCGCGCCAGCCGAAATCTGCTGGTATGCAACGGCTGCCAGGCCGATGACTGCAGCGGTCAGAACAACCCAGTCAACTGTTACTGCGCCGTCTTCGTCTTTGCGGAAGTTCTTGATGAACTTGATCATGTTACGTCCCTCCTAAAGGATCAAAAAGAGTTTAACAAACCTCGGCGTTCTTCAGAGCTTTCTCTCTCAGTCCGCTCATGTCCGTCTCGGTATGGATTAATGTTTGCCTGTTGTGCGTGGCAGGAATTGGGCCAAACACAGATTTTTTTTCGTGCGGCTTAACTTTTTAGTCACTAAATGCGTAAACCCATGCAAATAAAAGGAAAAAAAATTCTTCGATTGGTGCGAAGTGCTCCGCAGCGGTGCAAATATACGCCAAATGAGGCGAAATTGCCCCAATTCGCTTTGTTTTTCTGGCCTTGGGCGAAGATTCGCGGTTCAAATCGCGTAAAAAGAATACATGAGGCAGGCACATGACTCTCCGGAACGCACTTCAATGCGCCGGTGTACTGGCGTTTCTACTATCTGGTGTCGCACCCGGGTCAGCGACCGAGATTGAGCCGCGCGGAGTTTACAAGCGGATCAAGGCCCCCAAGCCGGGTGAGCGTCCTCGCGTGACCATTCAGATCACACCCGAGGAACACGCGGCCAAGCCCTCAGCCCCCAGCACAGGGGTGGAGCTGGTGGTTCCAGAAATCATAGCAAGAACCAAAGTGGTTCAGCCCACAGTGCCGGGAATCGGTGCCGCGCCTGACCCGAAAGGGTCGTACAAGGCATTCTGGGACCGCATTTCACCGCATATCGATGAAGGTGGGGCCGGGCGGCTTGATGCTGCGATAAACGCGCTGGCCGCGACGAATGTAAGATCGCCCCGGCTGCAATCGCTGCAAAACATAGCAAAAGAACGCGGGATCGAGATTTTGCGGTCAACCGTGGGAACCAATGTGTCGCCAGCGCTGGTGCTGGCCGTCATTTCGGTTGAATCGGCCGGTCGCGCAGATGCCGTCAGTTCGGCCGGCGCACAGGGGCTTATGCAGTTGATGCCCGCCACAGCTGCCCGCTTCGGTGTTAAGGACAGTCTGCAACCCTCGCAGAACATCGCCGGGGGCGTGAAATACCTCAACTGGCTGATGGAAGAGTTCGGGAATGATCCGATTCTGGTTCTGGCCGGTTACAACGCGGGTGAGGGGGCTGTACGTAAACACAGCGGCGTGCCGCCTTATGCCGAAACCCGAGACTATGTCCCCAAGGTTCTGGCCGCTTTCCAGATCGCGCGGGCTTTGTGCGCGACACCGCCGGATCTGATTTCAGATGGGTGCGTGTTCCAGACCTCAAATTGAAAAAGGCCCGCCTCGATCCGGCGGGCCTTTTCTTTTGTTCAGCCGACGATTGTCGCTTCGGTCGCAGCGCGCATTTCGTCTTCACTGACACCATCTGCCAGTTCGACGATTCTCAATCCGCCCTCGACCACGTCCAGAACGCCCAGATTGGTGATGATGCGATCCACGACGCCCTTGCCGGTCAGTGGCAGAGTGCATTCCTTCAGGACCTTGCTTTCACCGTGCTTGTTGGTGTGGTCCATAACCACGATCACGCGCCCAACGCCTGCAACCAGGTCCATGGCGCCGCCCATGCCTTTCACCAGCTTGCCGGGGATCATCCAGTTTGCCAGGTCACCTTTCTCATCCACTTCCATGGCACCCAGAATCGCAGCAGCGATCTTGCCGCCCCGGATCATCGCAAAGGACGTGGCGCTGTCGAAATAGGCAGTGCGGGACAGTTCGGTGATCGTCTGTTTACCGGCGTTGATCAGGTCCGGGTCTTCTTCACCTTCATACGGGAAAGGGCCCATGCCCAGCATACCGTTTTCCGATTGCAGTGTGATGTCCTTGTCGCCGACATAGTTCGCCACTAGCGTCGGAATACCGATGCCGAGGTTCACATACATGCCGTCTTCCAGTTCCTCTGCCGCGCGTGCGGCCATCTGATTGCGGTCCCAGGGCATTATGCGTCCTCCTTCTTGCGGGTGGTGCGCTGTTCGATGCGCTTTTCATGATCGCCCTGAATGATGCGATGCACATAGATACCGGGCAGGTGGATCTTGTCCGGGTCCAGTGAGCCGCGCGGAACAATCTCTTCCACTTCGGCCACGCAGATCTTGCCGCAGGTTGCAGCGGGCACATTAAAGTTGCGGGCGGTCTTGCGGAACACCAGATTGCCGGTGTCGTCAGCTTTCCAGGCCTTGACGATAGCCAGGTCGGCAAAAATGCCTTCCTCAAGGATATAGGTCTCGCCGTTGAAATCCTTGTGCTCCTTGCCTTCCGCAATCACGGTGCCGACGCCCGTCTTGGTGTAGAAACCGGGAATACCGGCACCACCGGCACGCATCCGTTCGGCCAGTGTTCCTTGCGGGTTGAATTCCAGTTCCAACTCGCCGCTCAGATACTGACGCATGAATTCGGCGTTTTCGCCGACATACGAGCTGATCATCTTTTTGACCTGCTTGGTCTGCAACAGGATGCCGATACCGAAGTCGTCCACACCGGCGTTATTCGACGCAAAACTCAGGTCCTTGACGCCCGAATCCCGGATGGCAGCAAGCAACAGTTCGGGAATGCCGCACAGGCCAAACCCGCCCGCGGCAATCAGCATGCCATCCGTCAGCACCCCATCGAGTGCCTCGGCGGCATTGGCATAGACTTTCTTCATGGAAAACTCCCCCAATGACATGGTGATGGGCAGGTTTTGCCGCCACGTCATGGGGAAGTCAATGAAACCAGAAGGTTCAGGTATTTCTACTGTAGTTCAGCTGACAATAGTGTCAGTCGGCGATCAGGATCCCGCAGGCGATGCGCCCACCTGCACCGCCAATGGGCTGGCTCATGTGATCGTCGCCAGCTTCGTGGATGATGAAAGTTGACCCGTCCGCATCCAGCAATACATCTCCATTACCCTCAAGCGAAACAAGGTTTGTAAAGGCCTCCATCTCGCCCACACCATCCTGTCCCACATATAGATTGGGCAGATCGCCGGGCTCGGGGCCTTCAGGGTTCAGCAGACCATGTGCGCCTTCAACTTTGCCAACATGGCCTTGGGCCGTCTTGAACCCTTCGCCGGCCTCGCAGACACCATGGCTGTGCAGGTGCAACCCATGTTTTCCCGGCGGCAGGTCTGTGACGCGCACGTGCAGCAGAACACCATTGGGCCCTTGCGTCGCCTTCGCCTGACCAATGACGTCGCCTTGCGCGTTGATGATTTCGGCTGTGGCGGACTTGACGTGATGCGCGGCCTGGCCCTGCGTGGCAGCCGCAACGCTTATCGCCGCAACAAGAATGGCGGTTCTGAACATGTCTCAACTCCTTTACTGAACAACGCAATCCTGTATCGCGTCAGTCCATAAACACGCTGGCCGGTTCCTTTATTCAGAAACCGGCCCGCGCGTTTGGTGACATGTCCCGGTCAAAAGTCCGGTTTATTCAGCCGCTTTCTTTGCTGTCTTCTTGGCGGCAGCCTTCTTATTGGGTGCAGCCTTTTTCTTGGTGCCCTTCTTGGATGCGCGCTCATTGACCAGTTCGATGGCCATTTCCTGCGTCACGTCTTCGGGCTTGATGTCTTTCGGGATGGTCGCGTTGACCTTTTCCCACTTCACATATGGCCCGTACCGTCCGTCCAGAACCTGCATCGCGCCGCCATCGGGATGCTCGCCCAGGTCTTTCAAAGCTTTTGCCGCTGCGCGCCCGCGCCCACCGGGATTGGCTCGTTTTTCCGCCAAAAGCTCTACGGCGCGGTTCATACCGATCTCGAACACATCGTTTGGGTCTTTGAGGTTGGCATAGACCGGCTTGGCTTCATCGGCCAACTGATGCATCAGATAGGGGCCAAAACGCCCGAAGTTCGAGGTGATCATGCCGCCTTCGGGGTGCTCACCGATCTGGCGCGGCAGGGACAGAAGCGTCAGCGCCTTGTCCAGATCCATGTCATCCTTGCTCCAGCCGCGTGGAAGCGAGGCGCGCGGCGGCTTCTTGTTCTCGGGCGTGGGTTCGCCTCGCTGGACATACGGCCCAAATCGGCCGGACTTCAGCCAGATCTCATCCCCGGCGTCTTCGCCCAGCAATTGTTCGTCGCCTTCCGCGCCTTCACCGGCGATAGGCCGCGTATAAGTGCACTCCGGATAGTTTCCGCAGCCCACGAACCCGCCGGTGCGTGAGGTTTTCAGGTGCAATTGTCCCAACCCGCATTTCGGGCAGATACGCGGGTCGGACCCGTCCTCGCGCGGGGGGTAAAGCTGTGGCGCCAATGCCTCGTCCAGCTTGTCCAGCACTTCCGATATGCGCAGTTCGGATGTTTCGCCAATCGCTGCCGAGAAATCACGCCAGAACTTGCCCAGCAGATCCTTGTAGTCACGATCACCGGCGCTGACGTCATCCAGTTGCTCTTCCAGATTCGCGGTGAATTCGTATCCAACGTATTGACGGAAAAAGTTCAGCAGAAAGATGGTGACGATCCGGCCCTTTTCCTCGGGGATCAGCCGGTTCTTGTCTTTGCGCACATATTCACGGTCCTGAATCGTGGTCACGATCGAGGCATAGGTCGAAGGACGTCCGATCCCCAACTCCTCCATCCGCTTGACCAAAGTGGCCTCGGTATAGCGCGGGGGCGGTTGCGTGTGATGCTGCAACGCCAGAACGGCTTCGTTATCGGCCATGATTGCGGCTTTGTCCGATTCGCTGGTGGCCTTGGCAAACTGATCACGCAGCGTAGTTTTGGAAAAGCGCGCGGGGTCGCCCTGCATGATCTGTGGCAGGCGCTTTTCGTCATCATCAGCGACATCATCGCGGCCTTCCTCATAGACGCGCATGAACCCGTCGAACAATACTACCTGACCGGTGGCACGCAGGCCGACCTGACCGTCGTCACTGCCAATCTCGACCGTTGTGCGCTCCAATCGTGCTGCTGCCATCTGGCAGGCAATGGTCCGTTTCCAGATCAGATCATAAAGCTTGCGCTGATCTTCATCCGTGACCTTCAGCGCCTTGGCATCGCGCGTCATATCCGTGGGGCGGATACATTCGTGTGCTTCCTGCGCGTTCTTGGCCTTGTTCTTGTACATACGCGGGCTGTCCGGCACATATTCTGCACCGTACCGGTCCGCGATGGTGTCGCGCGTTGCCGTCACGGCCTCGGGTGCCATGTCGATCCCGTCGGTTCGCATATAGGTAATGTATCCGGCCTCATAGAGGCGCTGCGCAACCTGCATCGCATGGCGCGCGCCCATGCCGAATTTGCGGCTCGCCTCCTGTTGCAGGGTCGAAGTCATGAACGGCGCGCTTGGATTGCGCGCGGCGGGCTTGGCTTCGACCGAAGTCACACGCAGCGCGCGGCTGGTGACGGCCTGAACCGCCAGTTCGGCTTGTGTTGCGTTGGCCAGATCGTGCTTGTCCAGTTTCTTGCCCGCCAACGTGACCAGCCGCGCCTCATAGGTCTGACCACGCGGTGTCTCGAACAGGGCCCGAACCGACCAGTACTCGACCGGCTTGAACGCTTCGATCTCCATCTCACGCTCGACGATCAGGCGCAGACAGACCGACTGCACCCGACCTGCGGATTTTGCGCCGGGCAGTTTGCGCCACAGAACCGGTGACAGGTTGAAGCCAACAAGGTAGTCCAAGGCGCGGCGTGCCAGATACGCTTCGACCAGGGGCATATCGACGTCGCGCGGGTTCTTCATCGCCTCGGTCACCGCTTCTTTGGTGATGGCGTTGAAGGTCACCCGGCTAACCGGTGTGTCTTTCTTGATCGAGCGGCGCTTGGTCAGCGCTTCCTGCAAATGCCAGCTGATGGCCTCACCCTCACGATCAGGGTCGGTGGCGAGGATCAGCGCGTTGTCTTCTTTCAGCGCGTCGGCGATGGCCTTTACATGTTTGCGGCTGTCATTGCCCACTTCCCATGTCATGGAAAATCCATGGTCCGGATCCACCGATCCGTCCTTTGGCGGCAGGTCCCGCACATGGCCGTAAGAGGCCAGAACGGTGTAGTCAGGGCCGAGATATTTATTGATTGTTTTTGCTTTGGCCGGAGATTCTACAACAACTACGGGCATTTAAGGGGAAACCTCGCTCGACGAATTTGGCGCCTTCTATGGTGGTGCAAAATGTGTGGGGCAAGCGGGGATTGTCAATGCGTTCCTTTGGCAGGCGGAAAAGCGACGTGATTTCAGCGTGATACCCGCACCTGATCGCAGGCAGAGCGTTCGATTGGGCAATCTTGTTTTCCGTCCAAATCAGCCTGCCAGAGACAACAGCCCGCCCGGCTGTCGCTGGATTCGTCCGTCCAGTTCAAGGTCGACCAGCGCTGGCCCCAGATCCCCGGCCGAGGCCGCAATATCGCGCAGCAACTGGTCTTCGGCGATAGGGGAAGGTCCCAACCGCTCAAGGATTTGCGCCTGCAAGTCCAGTACGGCAGGCCGTGGCTGCATGGCGGGCGGCAGCTCGGGGTTTGCAAAGACCAGATCGCCTTGCTGCGGCAGGGCTTCGACAACGTCGTCTGCCGAACGGACCAGCGTCGCACCGTCCCGAATCAAAAGGTTGCACCCGGCAGCGCGGGCGTCGAACGGATGGCCAGGTACGGCCAGAACCTCGCGCCCCTGATCCAGGGCGTCACGTGCTGTGATCAGGCTGCCGGATTTGGCGGCGGCCTCGACCACCACAACAGCTTGGGCCAGGCCCGAGATGATCCGGTTGCGGCGTGGAAAATGCCTTGCCTGAGGTGTCACGCCCATCGGCTGTTCCGACAGCCGCAGTCCCTTGGTCGCGATTTTATGCGCCAGTTCCGTGTTCTCGGCCGGGTAAATGACATCGACACCGCCCGCCATGACGGCAACAGTGCCGGTGTCCAGCGACGCCATATGCGCCGACGTATCAATGCCGCGCGCCAGACCCGAGACTATCACATGTCCCTTTTCACCCAAGGCGCGCGCCAGACCACGCGCCATCCGTGCGCCCAGCGAGGAACAGTTGCGCGCGCCCACCATCGCAATCGCCGGTTTCTGCAACAGCGACACATCCCCGATGGCCCAAAGCAAGGGCGGGGCATCGGATAGGTCGTTCAACGCGTTGGGGAATTCTGCGGACCCAAGGCACAAAAGCCGCGCTTTGGCTGCTTCTGCGGCCCTGAGTTCCGCCTCGATCACGCCGGGGGGACAGGTTTCATACCCATCTATTCCGGCGGCGCGTGCCATTTCAGGCAGCGCGGCCAGCGCGTTCTGCGCCGAGCCATGTTCACGCAGCAGCCGACGAAACGTCGCCGGGCCGACCTTGCGCGAGCGCAACAGGCGAAGCCACGAAAACCGGTCCTCTTCCGTGGTGGGTGGGAGTGGGGGGTGATTGGAAGAAAGCTGCTCTTCGGTCATCCGTTGCTCCGCCTGATTGCAGAACTGGTTTACGGGACAGGGGGTTAACAGCCTCTGAATCGCAGATAATTAGCAGCGATTTATCTGTATTTCTCGGGGAATACACCGGTCAAGTGTCTGAAAATAAATAAAAGAATATTTTCCAACCGGCGCTCAAATCAATGGCGTCGGTTGGAGTGCTATCGAATCAAAGTGGCGCATGGTTAACCCTGCGCCTGCCTTTGCGCTTCTCTTCCGCCTCAGGCTGCCGACCCGCCGACAGTCAACCCGTCCATCAGCACCGTCGGTTGACCCACACCCACGGGCACCCATTGACCGTCCTTGCCGCAGGTGCCCATACCCGGATCCAGCGCCATATCGTTGCCAAGGCCGCGGATGCGCTTCAAGGCCGATGGCCCGTCACCGATCAGCGTGGCGCCCTTGACCGGCGCGCCGATCTTGCCGTTTTCGACACGATACGCCTCGGTGCACGAGAAAACGAACTTGCCATTGGTGATGTCGACCTGGCCGCCGCCGAATCCAACGGCCCAGATGCCGTCTTTAATATCTGCCACCAAAGCCGCCGGATCAGCGTCGCCCCCCAACATGATCGTATTGGTCATGCGCGGCATGGGTTTGTGCGCATAGCTCTGTCGCCGCCCATTTCCCGTGGGTGCAACGCCCATCAGCCGGGCGTTTTGCCGATCCTGCATGTAGCCGGTCAGGATGCCATCCTCGATCAATACGGTGCGCGAACTGGGCGTGCCCTCATCATCCACAGTGATCGAGCCGCGACGGTCGGCAATCGTGCCGTCATCCACCACGGTCACGCCCTTGGATGCAATCTGTTGTCCCATCAGTCCGGCAAAGGCCGAGCTTCCCTTGCGGTTGAAATCGCCCTCTAGCCCGTGACCGATGGCTTCGTGCAGCAAAATACCGGGCCAGCCGGGGCCAAGTGCAACCTCCATCACGCCGGCAGGGGCGGGAACCGCGTCTAGATTGACCAATGCGATGCGCAGGGCTTCGCGCGCCTTGGCCTGCCAGTCGGCAGGGTCGATCAACCCGCTCAGGCCAACCCGCCCGCCGCCACCGGCCGATCCGCTTTCGCGCCGCCCGTCCTGTTCAACAATGACCGAGACATTCACGCGCGTCATGGGGCGCACGTCACGCACCGTCACACCATCGGGTCGCAGAATTTCCACCTCCTGAACGGCGGCTGCGATCATTGCGCTGACCTGAACCACCCGCGGATCCAGGTCGCGGGCAAAGGCGTCAATCTCCCGCAGGGTTTCGATTTTCACCGGGAAGGCGGCGGATTCGATTGGGTCTTCGTCCGTGTACAGGCGCGTATTCGTGGGCCGGGGCGCTTCGGCGAGCGTTCCGCCTCCATCGCCAACCGCCAGTCGCGCGGTTTCGGCGGCACGTTTCAGCGCGGCAATCGATACATCAGTCGAATGCGCATATCCGGCAACTTCGCCCTGAACGGCGCGCAGGCCAAATCCCTCGGATGCGTCATAAGACGCGGTGCGAAGCCGCCCGTCGTCAAACACCAGAGATTCGGATTTCCGACGCTCGACAAACAGCTCTCCATCCTCGGCCCCGTCCGTTGCCGAGCGCAATATGGCCAGTGCTTCATCTTGCGGCAGGGCGCTCTCAAAGGGGCGAAACGGGGCTTCAGGCATGGGTTGCGACCTTTCGGGTTTGATCCAGATCAAAAATAGCGTCTGTTTGACGCAAGCATTTTGCTTTATCTACCCGCTGGAATATGGTTTTTAACGCGGCCAAAGACAACGGGAGAGGTGCGACCGATTCACACCTTTCCGTCAGGGACGCAAAGATCAAACGATCAGGACAGAACATGAAGAATGCTTTGATGCTTTCAGGGTTTATGACAGCCCTCTCCAGCCTACCCGCCATGGCTCAGGAGCTTGAGATTATTGGCAAGCCGGTAGACGGCGGCATGGGCTTCCAGCCCGCGGCCACCAGCCTTGCCCAGGGTATCCGGGATTTGGACAGCATGATTCTTGTGATCATCACCGCAGTCTGTCTGCTGGTTGCAGCTTTGTTGATCTATTGCATCGTGCGCTACAACCAGCGCGTAAACCCAACTCCGGCGCGTTTCTCGCACTATACTCCGGTTGAAATCGCCTGGACCCTGGGACCGATCCTGATTCTGGTGTTTATTGGCGCGTTCTCGCTGCCGGTTCTTTTCAAACAGCAGGAAATCCCGGAAGGTGACATCACCATCAAAGTCGTCGGCAACCAGTGGTACTGGACCTACGAGTATGTTGATCACGATTTCGCATTCGACAGCTATCTGCTGGGCCACCCGGCGACCCTGGACGAGGGCGCACGCCCCGCAGATGCGGATGTAACGCCGTTTGTTCTGGATGACGCAATGCGCGCCAAGCTGATTGATGCAGGCTACAGCGATGATGAATGGCTGCTGGCCACCGACACCGCTGTTGTCGTTCCGGTCGGCAAGGTCATCGTGATGCAGGTGACTGCATCCGACGTGATTCACTCGTGGACCATCCCGGCCTTTGGCGTAAAGCAGGACGGTGTGCCCGGACGTCTGGCCGAGCTGTGGTTCCAGGCCGACAAGGAAGGCATCTATTTTGGTCAGTGTTCGGAACTGTGCGGCAAGGACCACGCCTATATGCCGATTACCGTCAAGGTCGTAAGCCAGGAAGTCTATGACGAATGGCTGCAGGGCGCGATCGAAGAATACGCGGGCCTGCCGCAAAGCTATCAGGTCGCCTCGAACTGAGTACGATAGGGGCGGGTTGAACCCCGCCTGACACAAGATGCAGGCTGCGCGGGCGATCCGCGCAGTATTCGCCCCAGAAGGACCGGAAATGACCGACGCAAGCATCAATGCCAGCACTGCGACCGCCCGGGCGGACGAGGCCGGCTTTGGCGATTACTTCGCCCTGCTGAAGCCGCGCGTGATGTCGCTGGTCGTGTTCACGGCATTGGTCGGCCTGTTGGCGGCCCCTGTTCCTGTCCATCCCTTCGTCGGATTCTGCGCCATCCTGTTCATCGCCATCGGCGGCGGAGCCTCAGGTGCGCTGAACATGTGGTGGGACGCGGATATCGACCGTGTCATGAAACGCACCAAATCCCGCCCGATCCCTTCGGGCAAGGTCGAGGAAGGCGAGGCGCTGGCTGTTGGTCTGGCTCTGTCGGGTCTGTCGGTGATCATGCTGGGCCTTGCGACCAACTGGTTTGCAGGCGCGTTTCTGGCCTTCACCATCTTCTTCTACGTTGTCGTCTATACGATGTGGCTGAAGCGTTCGACGCCGCAGAACATCGTGATCGGTGGCGCAGCGGGCGCGTTCCCTCCGGTGATCGGCTGGGTGGCCGCCACGGGATCGATGTCGGTCGAGCCCTGGCTGATGTTTGCCCTGACTTTCATGTGGACGCCGCCGCATTTCTGGGCGCTGGCCCTGTTCATGCGCTCGGACTATGACGACGCGGGCGTGCCGATGCTGACCGTCACCCACGGTCGCCGCGCGACACGTATCCATATCCTGGTCTATACAGCTCTGCTGGCTCTGCTGGCCGTTGGAACTGCGTTTTCGGGTATTGGCGGCCCGATCTATCTGACTGTTGCACTGGTTCTGAACATCCTGTTCCTGCGGGGCGCGTGGAAAATCTCGCGCCGGACCGAGGACGATTCCGAGGCCGATAATTTCAAGGTCGAACGCGGTTTCTTCAAGCTGTCGCTGCTGTATCTGTTCCTGCATTTCGGTGCCGTTCTGGCCGAAGCCCTGCTGAAACCCTATGGTCTGGGGGGATGGTCATGAGCCTTCGCAAAGACCACGAGCTGCATCAGCGCCGGTTCAGCCGCAATCTGGGAGTCGGCCTGACGCTGGCCGCCTTTATCGTGATCATCTTTGGCCTGACCATCGTCAAGGTCTCGGGCACTGATTTCAACAGGGCGACGCAAGAGGTTCAGAACTGATGGCGTTGTCCGGTCCTCAGAAAACGGTTGTCCAGACCGTTGGCGTGGTTGTCCTGATGGGCAGTCTGGCCTGGGCGTCGGTGCCGTTCTACAACTGGTTCTGCCGGGTGACCGGATTTGGCGGCACCACCGGTGTTGCCGAAACCGCCCCCGATACCATTCTGGATCGCACCGTTACCATCCGCTTTGACGCGTCCAAGGCCAAGGATATGGAATGGGAATTCAAGCCGGTCGTGCGCGAGATGGATGTGCGCATCGGCGAAACCGGTCTCGCGTTTTACGAGGCCTTTAATCCGACCGACCGCCCCATTGCCGGGCAGGCGTCTTACAACGTGGCGCCCTATTCTGCGGGTGGGTATTTCCAGAAGATTGCCTGTTTCTGCTTTGAAGAGCAGGTGCTGCAACCCGGCGAACGCGTTGAGATGCCGGTGACTTTCTTCGTCGACCCGGAAATGGTCGAGGATCTTGAAGCCAAGTATGTTCATACGATCACGCTGTCGTATACATTCTACGAAATTGACCTGCCCGAGGGCTATGCCGCCCTCGATGCGCAGGCAGATACAAACACGAACTAACGCCTGTAGGTGAGGGACGCTGATGGCACACGCTAAAAACCACGATTACCACATTCTGGCCCCGTCGATCTGGCCTCTGATCGGCGCCGTCGGCGGCTTTGTCATGCTGTTCGGAGCCGTTCTCTGGATGCAAGGCATCACGCCCTTCATGTTCTGGGCCGGTCTGGCAGCTGTGCTTTACACGATGTTCGCCTGGTGGTCGGATGTGGTTGCGGAAAGCCGTCAGGGTGATCACACGCCTGTTGTCCGCATCGGTCTGCGTTACGGCTTCATCCTGTTTGTCATGTCCGAGGTGATGTTCTTCTTCGCCTGGTTCTGGTCGTTCTTCAAACATCGCATGTACCCGATGTACGACTATGCTGGCACCGAATACATTCAGCCGGATATTCATGCGGTTGACCCGTTTCACCTGCCGCTGATCAACACTCTGGTCCTGTTACTGTCAGGCTGTGCGATCACCTGGGCGCACCATGCGCTGGTGCATGACAACGACCGCAAGGCGCTGATCAATGGTCTGGCCATTGGCATCGTGCTGGGCATCGCCTTTACCTTCCTTCAGGGCTATGAATACGCCGAACTGCTCAAGCATGAAGGCTGGGAATTCGGCGGCGACCAGTTCTATTCCAACTTCTTCATGGCAACGGGTTTCCACGGCGCACATGTGATCATCGGGACAATCTTCCTGACCGTCTGCCTGATCCGCGCGCTTAAGGGTGACTTCACCCCCGAAAAACACGTCGGTTTTGAGGCCGCCGCTTGGTACTGGCACTTCGTCGACGTGGTCTGGCTGTTCCTGTTCTTTGCCGTCTACATCTGGGGCCAGGCTCCGCTGATGTAACGCCGGTCAGGCTGATCAGTTGCAAAAGCCGCCCCAAGGGGCGGCTTTTTCTCTATGTGGGGCGCAAGATTGCGCCCCATACAATTGCGTGGTTGCAATTCAGCCCGCGCGCCCCTTAACAAGACGCCGGTTCCTGCAAAGAAGTGTGGTCCTGACATGCGCCGTACCCTGTTCCTGCTAATCTTCGGCCTCGCCGGTTTGGGCGTGCTGCTGTCGCTGGGCATCTGGCAGGTGCAGCGTCTGGCGTGGAAGCAGGACGTGCTGGCCGAGATCGAAGAGCGGATCTCGGCTGCGCCGGTTTCCCTCCCGCTGCAGGTTTCGGTGGATCAGGACAAATACCTGCCGGTAACGGTGTCGGGCGAGACGGAGCCTGCGGAAGTTCACGTTCTTGTTTCGCTCAAACAGGTCGGTGCGGGGTATCGCATCATTCAGCCGTTCATTACCGGGGGCCGGACCATTCTGATTGACCGGGGGTTCATCCCGACCACGGCCAAACAGGCCGAGCGGCGCAACGGCCAGATGGAGATTTCCGGCAATCTGCACTGGCCAGATGAAATCGACAGTTACACGCCCGCACCTGATCTCGACGCCAACATCTGGTTCGCCCGCGATGTGCCCGCGCTTGCGGGTGCACTGGGCGCGGAACCGGTTCTGCTGATCGCCCGTTCGCAAACCGATCCGAATGTGACGCCGCTGCCGGTGGACACGGCGGGCATACCAAACGATCACCTGCAATATGCAATAACCTGGTTTGGTCTGGCTCTGGTCTGGGCCGCGATGACCGGATACTTCCTGTGGCGCAGCCGTGCCAATTCTGAAAGTGACGCGACATGAAATACATCTCGACCCGCGGGCAGGCGCCCGAACTGACGTTTGAAGAGGCGATGTTGACCGGACTTGCCCGCGATGGTGGCCTGTATCTGCCCGCCGAAATCCCGGTGATGTCGCAGGACGAGATCGCGGCGCTGGCCGGATTGCCCTACGAAGAAATCGCATTCCGTGTGATGTGGCCCTATGTCAGCGGCTCATTCGCCGAGGATGAGTTCAAGGCGATCATCGCCCGCGCTTACGAAGGTTTCGGCCACGATGCCCGCGCGCCATTGAAGCAGCTGAACGAGAACCACTTCCTGCTGGAACTGTTCCACGGCCCCACGCTGGCCTTCAAGGACTTTGCCATGCAGCTGATCGGTCAGTTGTTCCAGGTGGCGCTGAAGCGTCGCGGTGACCGTGTGACTATCGTCGGCGCGACCAGCGGGGATACCGGCTCAGCCGCGATCGAGGCGTTCCGGGGGCTGGATGCTGTGGATGTGTTCATCCTGTTTCCGCATGGCCGCGTGTCCGAGGTGCAGCGTCGCCAGATGACGACGCCTGCGGACAGCAATGTGCATGCGTTGGCCGTGGACGGCGATTTCGACGATTGTCAGGCCGCGCTGAAGGATATGTTCAACGATTTCGACTTCCGCGATGGTGTGAAATTGGCGGGTGTGAACTCGATCAACTTTGCTCGCGTTTTGGCGCAGATCGTCTATTACTTCTCGGCTGCCGTCAGCCTTGGTGCGCCGCATCGCAAGGTCAGCTTCACGGTGCCAACCGGCAACTTTGGCGACATCTTCGCAGGCTATCTGGCCAAGCGAATGGGGCTGCCGATTGATCGCCTTGTGGTGGCGACCAACCAGAACGACATTCTGCATCGCTGCCTCTCGGGCGAGGGGTATTTCAAGGGCGAAACCATCCCCTCGATCAGCCCGTCGATGGACATTCAGGTCAGCTCGAATTTCGAACGCGCGCTCTATTATGCCTATGGCGAAGATGGCGGGGCCATCGCACAATTGATGGATGAGCTGAAACAGGGTGGCTTCAATATTAGTCAGGGGGCGATGGAAGCGCTGCGTGAGAATTTCGATTCGGGCCGGGTGTCCGAAGAGGAAACGCTGGCTACGATCAAATCCACGCTGGTGCACAGTGCCGAACTGGTCTGCCCGCACACCGCCGTGGGCATCAAGGTCGCAGAAGAGCACCGCGCGGCCGACATGCCAATGATCACGCTAGCCACCGCGCATCCCGCCAAATTCCCGGCCGCGGTCGAGACGGCGAGTGGTGAACATCCGCCTCTTCCCTCCCGCATGTCTGATCTGTATGAACGTCCGGAACGGGTGACCCGGATAGCCAACGATCTGGGCGCCATCGAGGATCATATAAAAAGGCACATCGCTGAGTGACTGTCAGACAAGACCAACTGAAGAACGGGTTCCGTATCGTCAGTGAACATATGCCGGGGCTGCAATCTGCGGCCATCGGCATCTGGGTGACCGCCGGTGGGCGGCATGAGCGGATCGAACAGAACGGCATCGCGCATTTCCTTGAGCACATGGCGTTCAAGGGAACCGAGCGGCGTTCGGCGCTGCAAATCGCCGAGGCGATCGAGGATGTGGGTGGATACATCAACGCCTATACCTCGCGTGAGGTGACGGCCTATTATGCCCGGGTGCTTAAGGATGACGTGGCGCTGGCGATGGACGTGATCGGCGACATCGTTCTGAACCCGGTTTTCGACCCGCGCGAAATCGAGGTTGAGCGCGGCGTGATCTTGCAGGAGATCGGCCAGGCCTATGACACGCCGGACGATGTAATCTTTGATTGGTTGCAGGAGCAGAGCTATCACGACCAGCCTCTGGGCCGTACCATTCTGGGCCCGACCGAACGGGTCAGTGCGTTCTCGCGCGAGGATCTGTCGGGGTTCGTGGCCGAGCATTACGGCCCCGATCAGATGATCCTGTCCGCTGCAGGTGCTGTGGATCACGACATGCTGATGAAACTGGCCGAAGAGATGTTTGGTCATCTGCAATCCCGCAAGGGTCTGATCCCCGAGGTTGCACGCTTTACCGGCGGCGAAGCCCGGCGGGTAAAAGAGCTGGAACAGGCACATTTCGCCCTGGCGCTTGAAAGCCCAGGCTATCGCGATGACGCGATCTACACGGCGCAGATCTATTCGACCGCATTGGGCGGTGGCATGTCCTCGCGCCTGTTTCAGGAGGTGCGCGAAACACGTGGGCTTTGTTACACGATCTTTGCGCAGACCGGTGCCTATGCCGATACCGGAACAACCACGATCTATGCCGGGACCTCGGCCAATCAGGTGGCCGAACTGGCGACAATCACCATCGATGAGATGAAGCGCGCCGCCGAGGACATGAACCCCGAAGAGGTCGCCCGTGCCCGCGCCCAGATGAAGGCCGGGATGCTGATGGGGTTGGAAAGCCCGTCGAATCGGGCCGAGCGTCTGGCGCGGCTGGTGCAGATATGGGGACGGGTGCCCTCGCTGGAAGATACGGTTGCCAAGATCGATGCGGTCAGCACCGACGACGTGCGCGCCTTTGCTGAAACCATGGCCGTTCAGGCCCCGGCGGCGCTGGCGCTTTACGGACCGGTCGCAGACGCACCGACATTGGCGGACTTGCAGGAGAGGCGTGCAGCGTGATGCTGTTGGGCAGACGCAAGTTGAAACTCGAGACCGCGCGGCTCAGCTTGCGTCCGCCTGTACATTCCGATTTCAACGATTGGGCGGCGTTGCGGCGCGCCTCAAAAAATTACCTGACCCCGTGGGAGCCGATCTGGGCCAAGGATCACCTGAGCCGCAAATCCTTTACCAATCGGGTCTACTGGGCTCAGCGCTCGGTCGCGAGTGGCACAGCAATCCCGCTGTTCCTGTTTCGCCGTGAAGACAATGTGTTGGTCGGGGCGATCACGCTGGACAATATCCGGCGCGGTCCTGCGCAGGCCGGAACTCTAGGTTACTGGACCGGTGAATCCTTTGCCCGTCAGGGATACATGCGCGAAGCGATCGGCGCGATGTTGCATCACGCCTTTACCCGTCTGGACCTGAGCCGGATCGAAGCCGCGTGCCTGCCGGAAAACCGGGCGTCGCGCGGTTTGCTGGAAAGCTCGGGCTTCAAATATGAAGGCGTGGCGCAGTCTTATCTACAGATCAACGGGCGATGGCGGACGCATGTTCTCTATGCCAGCCTGCGGTCCGACCGGCGCGGCAAGACGGACGCGGGCTAGGGGGCTCTGCCCCCGTCGCGGCAAGCCGCGCCTCCCCCGGGATATTTTTGGCCAGATGAACAAGGGGCATGACTTGGTGGCGATCTGCGCTACACTTCGGGTATGCGCTGGTTGGTTGCGGCATTGATGGTGATTTCGGGCGAGGCCGTGGCGCAGGAGCGGCGGCCGAGCCATTGTATCGCTATCGCCGATGCTGCGCCGGGGATCGAGTATCTGCACAAAGCTGCGTGGCAGGACCCGGTACCGGAGTTTTCGGTGCGCATCAGCTATGTCGCGCATGCCGCCTTTATGATCCAGACCCGTGGCGGGTTGAATGTGGTGACCGATTTTACCGGGTTCATCGGGGGTGCCGATCTGATTCCCGATGTGGTGACAATGAACCATGCCCATGACACCCATTGGACGGCGCATCCCGACCCGGCGATCCCGCATGTCCTGCCGGGATGGGGAGAGTTCGGGCAAGGAATTGAACATCACCTGGATCTGGGCGAGATGCTGATACGCAATGTCCCGACCGATATCCGCTCGGCCTATGGCGGAGTTGAGGAGCGCGGCAATTCTATCTTCGTGTTCGAGGTCGAAGGGCTGTGTATCGGCCATCTGGGACATTTGCATCATGTACCGTCAGACGAACAGTTTGCTGCGCTGGGTCGGTTGGATGTGGTCATGGCGGCCGTCGATGGCGGAACAACCATGCCCTTGCCCGACATGATCTCGGTTCTGAAGCGGCTGAAAAGCTCGGTGATCATTCCGATGCACTGGTTCTCGGAGTTTTCGCTTGATCGCTTCCTCGTGGATATCCGGGATGAGTTCCCGGTTGAACGTGACGGCGTGTCCGAGATCACCGTCTCTCTGCGTGACTTGCCGGACCGTCCAACGGTTGTCGTGCTGGAGCCGCGTTATCTGATTGATCTGGAATAAGGCTTGCCGTGGCGGAATCGGTTGGGCATTGAAAGCGTATGAGTCTGAACCCCGCTGATGACCGCATTGCCACGCTGATCCGCTCGAAACTGGGCGATCAGGTGCTGCGCCCGGTGACCGACCGGTATCTCGAAGAGCCGCGCGGGCGATATGCCGGACAGGCTGGCCTGCTGGCCTTGCCCCGCACAACCGAGGAGGTCTCGGTACTGGTGCAGGTGGCGTCCGAAATGCGTGTTCCCGTGGTGCCCTATGGTGGCGGAACCGGTCTGGTCGGGGGGCAGGTGATGCCGCATGGGCCCGCGCCCCTTGTGATTTCGCTGGAGCGGATGACGGCCATCCGGTCCGTCTATCCCACCGAATACGTACTGATTGCCGAGGCCGGCGCCATTTTGCAGGATGTCCAAGCCGCGGCCGAGGCGCAAGACCGCCTGTTTCCTTTGACGCTGGCGGCGCAGGGATCCTGTCGGATCGGGGGCAACCTGTCCACCAATGCCGGGGGCGTCAACGTCTTGCGCTATGGCAATGCGCGTGACTTGTGCCTTGGGCTCGAGGTCGTTCTGCCCAATGGTCAAATCTGGCAGGGTCTCAGCCGGTTGCGAAAGGACAACACAGGCTATGACCTGCGCAATCTGCTGATCGGGGCCGAGGGCACGCTGGGGATCATCACCGCAGCCGCGCTCAAGCTGTTTCCCCGGCCTGCCGCGATCGGGACGGCGATGTTTCAGGTAGCGTCACCCGAAGCCGCCATTTCCCTGCTGGCCCAGGCGCGTGATCGCGAGGGCGAGGCTGTCAGCACTTTCGAACTGATCCACCGGCAGGGGCTGAAGTTCTTGTCCGAGGTTCTGCCGGATGTCCGGCAACCGTTTGAAACACCGCCAGAGTGGAGCGTTCTGATCGAATTGGGGCTGGCCACGGGGCAGTCTCCGTCCGACGCGCTGGAGGATATCTTTGTCCACGCGCAAGCGCTTGGGCTGGTGCAGGATGGCGTGATTGCACAAAGCGAGGCGCAGCGTGATGAGTTGTGGGCCGTGCGCGAGCGAATCCCCGAGGCCAACCGCCTGATCGGCTCGGTGTCGAGCCATGATATCTCGATCCCGATCTCAGAAATTCCGGAATTTGTGCGCCAAGGGGAAAAGTTGGTTTCCGGTCTCGGGCCGTTCCGGATCAATTGCTTTGGCCATCTCGGGGATGGCAATCTGCACTACAACGTCTTTCCCCCCAAGGGGCAGCGCCGCGCGGAATTTGAGGGTCAGAGCGCTGTGGTCAAGCGGGCCGTGCATGATTTGGTCCATGCCTTTGATGGTTCGGTCAGCGCGGAACACGGCGTGGGCCGCATGAAAACGGACGATCTGGACCGCTATGGCGATCCGGTAAAGCTGGATGCAATGCGGACCATCAAGGCGGCGCTGGACCCCTTGGGCATCATGAATCCCGGCGCGGTGCTGAAGGCGTGAACCCGGCTCTGACTCTTGTTAAGAAATCCGAAGGTTGCCGCGTTAAAGCCCTTCGAATTCGCACAGGACATGCACGTCCATGCCCATATCTTCCAATACTTTGCGCCCGCCGAGGTCAGGCAGGTCGATAATGAACGCGCATGAGACGATCTCACCGCCCAAACGCTCGATCAGTTTGATGCCCGCCGCCGCAGTGCCGCCTGTGGCCAAAAGGTCGTCAACGACAAGGATCTTTTCGCCTGGCTGGATAGCGTCATCGTGGATCTCGACGATCGCTTCACCATATTCCAGCTTGTAGTCCTGGCTGATCGTTGTGCCGGGCAGCTTGCCTTTCTTGCGGATCGGTACGAAGCCCAGACTCAGCTGATGCGCAATCGCCCCCCCAAGGATAAAGCCCCGCGCCTCGAGGCCGACAACCTTGTCGATGCGTTCCCCGGCATAGGGGTGCAGCATCTGGTCAATGGCCATCCGAAATCCGCGCGGATCGGCAAACAGCGTCGTCACATCGCGAAACAGAATTCCTTCATGCGGAAAGTCGACAATCGTCCGGATGTAGTCTTTGACAGTCTTGTTCCTTGACATGAACCAACCCTTTTCCGCTTCAAATACCAAAACGTGTTTGGCCCAAGAGGGTTAGCCATGCAAGGAACAATTCATTCACGCGATCACTAGCGGCACGAAACCACAGCCTTGGGCAATCCGTAATACCGGTGAAGCGTGGCAGGTGGCCAAGACAGGTGCGGCTTGTGCATTTGCGTTGATCTCGCAAAAGAAAGGCCCCAGACGGTTTGAAGGTTCATTGCCATTTCTGTTCCGGTGCTGTTAAGTGCCCGATAACGACAATCACTATGCTATGTATACACAATGCATCGCCTGAATTAACGAGCATTTGCTAGGAGCAACGCGCGTGCCAAAGAAAGACGGCAAGGGATCGACGAAGAAAAACAGCCAGCTGGTTCTGCGTCTGGACAAGGATGAACGCGACGCGTTTGTCGAGTTGTGCAGGGAGCTGGATACATCAGCTGCCCGCGAAATCCGCCGGTTTATCCGCGGGTTCATGAAGGAAAACGCCGAAAACTGAAGAAGGGGTCAGGCCGGGCGGCGCAGAACCGCCGTGGCGAAACCCATCCCGATCAGAGTCAGCCCGCCAAACCGCGTCATGCCGGTGATCACGCTAGCGCGGCCAATCAGACGCCGCAACCGGTCAGCCAGCAACGCATATGCCAGTGCATTCAGCCAGGCCAGTCCGACAAAAGTGGCAATCAGGATGGCAAATTGCGGCACCAGTGGTTCAGCCGGGCGCAGGAACTGCGGCACAAAGGCGATGAAAAAGGCGATGGATTTCGGGTTCAGTGCTGTGACTGCGGCCGCATGTCCAAACACGCTGCGGGGGGTGACATCCCGCCCGGTCGCGACCGTTCCCAGACCACTTGCCGGGGCGCTGCGCAGCAGTTTAACCCCAAGCCAAACCAGATAGGCCGCACCGACCCATTTGAGGATGGAAAACAAGGTGGCCGAGGCCAGAACAAGCGCGCCTAGCCCCAACAAAGATGCGGTCATCGCCACAAGATCCCCCACAGCGACCCCTGTGGCCGAGGCCACGGCAACGCTGCGCCCCTTGGACAGCGCATAGCTCAGCACCAACAGCACCGTCGGGCCCGGGATCAGCAGCAAGGCGGTGGATGCGGCAACAAAGGCCAGCCAGAGTTCCAGAGACATAAGGGTCTGCTCTCAATACGTTCCTTTGGTACCGATATAGCCAAACTACCGGTGCTTGACAATTTTCATGGCGACCAGCTTTCGGGCCTGATTGGACCGATTTGACAGGCCCGAAAACTGGTGCCAGTGCGATCCTTCACAACCGTCGCATCTTTGCGGCGAGTATCCCGGCAGAATGAACCCGTTTCCCTGTCCTCGGGCAGTTACGGGCACAGGGTCGATGTCATGCTTGGACGCTTTCAAAACGTGATCCGGGAACCCGAACTTCTGGCGGCGATGATGCCTGATGCGTCGCGCGGAACTTAGAGAATTCGACCCGCCACCGCGTCCAGTTTGGCCAGTAGCGCCGGATCGCGCTTTTCGGGCGCAGTCAGGATGGCATATTCCAGCGCCCGGTCACAGCCATGCGGACAGGGCGCGCGGTCGGCCCCCAACAGGGCGGGAAGGCCCTTGACCAGTGCACGGCCCTTGTCGGCATTGCCGGTCAGGGTTGCAATGATGGTGGTCACATCCACTTCACCATGATCCGGGTGCCAGCTGTCAAAATCGGTGACCATCGCGATCGAGGCATAACAAAGCTCGGCTTCGCGGGCGAGCTTGGCTTCGGGCATGTTGGTCATGCCGATCACGTCGCAGCCCCATTGCTCGCGATACATCTTCGATTCCGCCAGAGACGAAAACTGCGGCCCTTCCATCGCCAGATAGGTGCCGCCGCGATGGATCGTGATACCGGCAGCCTTGCCTGCGGTCTCACAGGCGTCCGACAGGCGCGGGCAGGTCGGATGCGCAACGCTGACATGGGCGACGCAGCCTGTTCCGAAAAAGCTTTTGTCGCGCGCAAATGTCCGGTCGATGAACTGATCGACGATGACAAAGTCACCCGGTGCCATGTGTTCGCGAAACGACCCGCAGGCCGAGACCGAGATCACATCCGTCACACCAAGCCGTTTCAGCGCGTCGATATTGGCGCGATAGGGCACATCGGTCGGTGAATGCACATGCCCGCGCCCATGGCGCGGCAGAAAGGCCATTGCGACACCGTCCAGCGACCCGGTCAGAATCTGATCCGAGGGCGCCCCCCAAGGGGTATCGACACTGACCCATTCCGCATTTTCCAGCCCATCGATGTCATAGATGCCTGATCCGCCGATAACGGCAATCCTGGTTTGGGTCACTGTCCTGCTCCGCCTGAAATACTGATATTGAATTTGTGCGGGTTCGGCCCGAAATTGACAAGAGGTCTATTCCTGTTTCGCCAGCAGGTTACGCTGTTGAGATTGCGTATTGAAATCTGCCCACGCGGCTCCAAACTCATCCAGCGGCCACGTCAGATCCTGCGATTGACCATGCCTGTCACGAAACTCAAAACGATACGCATCCCCGTTCAGCATGGCATCCAGCAGGCCGTCGGCGCGATGATCCTCGAATGTGCAGCTTAACCCTGTCAGGCACCCGGGGCGCCGCGTGCGCCAGATCACATCCTGATCTTTCTCTATGCGGAATCCAGAAGGGCTGAAGAAGGTGCCGGGCTCAATCCCGAACTCGATTTTGAAACCATCTGGTTCAGGTGTGATGAACATGAATTGCGCCGCAAATTTCGGACGCAAGGAAAACACCTCGGCGCGCCTTATGTAGCAGCGCTGCACCAAAGTACCGGCTTCTTCACGCTCGTCACAAATCGAATTCCAGATGCCGAAAATTTCATGGTGCGTGACACGCCAGTTTCCAGCCGTGTCATTCCCTTGCAAGTCCTGTGCAAAGGCGGGCAGGGCCGATAGAAATATAAGGGCAATCCAACGCATGAACTCACATTTGGGTGCTTGATCCGGGTGCCGCAAATCACGTTGCCGAGAGGCGAGTTATGCGCTGTGCGCATGGCTGCATCCCACCTCCTGCGGTGGCTTAACAGCGGAGCGCCCGCTACAACGACCCCTTCGCGCGAACATAAAATCCTATAGGACTGTCCAATGCCCCGAGCCTTGCTGGCAAGTTTTGCCAACCGTATCGCCATACCTGATCTGCGCTGGGTGCCGGATGAGGGGCTGACCTTCTCTCGCCTGCGGATCGAGCTGCTGTCCGGCCTGACCGTGGCCCTCGCACTGGTGCCCGAGGCCGTGGCTTTTGCCTTTGTGGCAGGCGTGCACCCGCTGGTGGGCCTATATGCCGCTTTCCTTGTGGGGCTCATCACCGCGCTGATCGGCGGGCGACCCGGCATGATCTCGGGCGCGACGGGCGCGCTGGCGGTCGTCATGGTGGCTTTGGTGGCCGAACATGGGGTCGAATACCTGTTCGCGACGGTGGTGCTGATGGGGATCCTCCAGGTTATCGCCGGGGCGATGCATTGGGGCCGCTTCATCCGACTGGTGCCGCACCCGGTGATGCTGGGTTTTGTGAATGGCCTGGCTATCGTGATCTTTCTGGCCCAGATGGGCCAGTTCAAGGTGCCGGGCACCATGGAAAACACCGGTCACGGCATGGGCGGTGGAGAATGGCTCTCCGGTGCGCAGCTATACACCATGCTGGGCCTTGTGGCACTGACCATGGCGGTGATCTGGGTGGTGCCGCGCATCACGCGCATCATTCCTGCGCCTCTGGCCGGTATTCTGGTTGTCGCTGCGCTGGTGATCGGTCTGGGGCTGGATGTTCCGCGCGTCGGTGATCTGGCCTCGATCGAAGGTGGTCTGCCTGCCTTCCACATCCCGATGGTTCCACTGAACTGGGGCACGCTCGAGATCATCCTGCCCTACGCTGTCATTCTGGCCGCGATTGGCCTGATTGAATCCCTTCTGACCCTGAACCTTGTGGGTGAGATTACCGGCAAGCGCGGCGGGGCCTCTCAGGAATGTATCGCCCAGGGTGCGTCGAATATCGTGACCGGCTTTTTCGGAGGCATGGGTGGCTGCGCGATGATCGGTCAGTCGATGATCAACGTGAAATCCGGTGGCCGGACCCGTATCGCCGGGATCGCTGCGGCGCTGTTTTTGCTGACCTTCATCCTGTTCGCTTCACCGCTGATCGAGCAGATCCCGCTGGCCGCGCTGGTTGGGGTGATGTTCATGGTGGTCATCGGCACCTTTGCGTGGAACTCGTTCAAGATCCTGCGCAAGGTTCCACTGACTGACGCTTTTGTCATCGTTCTGGTCACCGTCGTGACAGTGATGGAAGACCTCGCGGTTGCTGTTGTGGTCGGTGTCATCGTGTCGGCTCTTGCCTACGCTTGGAACAACGCCAAGCGCATCCACGCCGTCACCCGTGAGTCCGCAACCGAAAAAGGGGCGAAGGTCTATGAAATCCAGGGGCCGCTGTTCTTTGGGTCATCGGATGGCTTTATCGAACTCTTCGATGTGCCGAATGACCCGGAAACCGTCATCGTCGATTTCGCTGAAAGCCGTGTGGTTGACCAGTCGGCGTTGCAAGCCATCGAAAACATCGCGGCCAAATACGAGGCCGCGGGTAAACGCGTCATGCTGCGCCACCTGAGCCGGGATTGTCACAAGCTGTTGAACAAGGCAGGCCACCTGATGGTCGACAGTGACGATGACCCGGATTACGAACTTGCCGTGGATTACTCGGTCCGTACCGGCATTCTGGGCGGCCACTGATCCATTTGCGAGGCTCTGCCTCGCGCTCCGGGATATTTGAAGCCAGATGAATGAAGGATCCCTGCTTCATCTGGCCAAAAAATATCCCGGGGGAGCCGCCCGGAACGGGTGGTGGGGGCAGAGCCCCCGACACCCTCAATCATCCGGGCGATTGAGCGAGAACAACTCGGACACGACCGAATAGTCCCGGTACCCAAGCCGCGCCAGAGGTTTGAATGAGGTTACTTCGAACTTGCCCTCTCGGATGTGGTCGTCGAGCAGATGTACGCCTGTTACTTCGCCGAACACGACGCGGTTGGCCGCGCCCGGCAGAGTGACGATCTGGGTCAACTTGCATTCCAGTGCTGCCGGGGCGCCTTGTACGCGGGCGCAGGGTATGGTTTCACATTCGACCGGGGTTAATCCGGCATGGGCAAACTCGTCCACCTCCTTCGGAAGGCTGGCCGAGCTGGCGTTCATCGCATCCTGATGCGCTAGGGCTACAACATTCACGCAGAATACACCTGTCGCCTCGATATTGGCGATACTGTCCTTGCCGCCGATCTGATCGTGTTTCGTGCCGGTTGTGGCAAACATTACCTGCGGCGGTGTGTAAGCAACCCCGTTGAAAAAGGAATAGGGTGCCAGATTGTTGATCCCATCCGCATCACGGGTCGAGATCCAGCCGATCGGGCGTGGCGTGATAATGGCGTTGAACGGGTTGTGCGGCAGGCCGTGGCCGTCTTCGGGGCGGTAGAACATCATATCTCCAAGCGTTTGCCCAAGGCGTAACGAAGTGCTAGGGCGATTTCCAGCAAGGAAAAGAGGGCGGGTGTGCAGCAATTCGGGATCAGGCCAGAAGAGCCGGACGATTGGTGGGAGGTCGAAGCCCTCTATGACCTGTGCTTTGCGCCGGGCCGTGAGGCGTTGTCGTCCTACCGGTTGCGCGATGATGTGCCGCCGGTTTCTGACCTGTCACTGGTCGCGCGCGACGGTCAGGGCATTCTGGCCGGGGCGATCCGCTTCTGGCCGGTCCATGTCGGTGAACACGATGCATTGCTGCTAGGCCCGGTTGCCGTACACCCAACCCACCAGGGCGAGGGTCTGGGCGGGTATCTGATCCATGCCGGTGTCGAAGCCGGGCGTAAGCGCGGGTGGCAGCGGGTCATGCTGGTCGGTGACGAACCCTATTACAGGCGATTTGGTTTTGCGCGGCTGCAAGGTGTCGAGATGCCACCGCCCACCAACCCGGACCGGGTTTTGGGGCTGGAACTGATGCCCGGTGTCTGGTCCGGAGTTCAGGGGGCCGTCACCCGCTGGACCCGCTGACCTATTGAATCGACACGGCTTAACGCCGATGTTGATAGGCAGGAGGACGCACATGCAGAACGTGGTTCTTGTCGAAAACGTGGATGCCGAGGCTGAACTGGATCGTTTGGCGGGTTATTACCGATCTGCCGGAGGGGCTGGTGTCAAACTGCTGAACAAGCTGGGCGGGTCAGCCGAGTCACTGCTCGAGCAATTGCCCGATCCGGTTCGGAACGGCCTGACAGGGGCTACCGAGCAGGCGCTGTGGCTTGCGATGCACGCGGCTCAGGGGTCCCGGCGTGCGATCCCTGATCAGCAGCCCTGGGTCAATACCGCGCTTGCCACGGCCATGGGCGCGGCCGGCGGGCTGGGCGGTGTTTCAACAGCCCTGATGGAGCTGCCTGCAACAACCGCCATGCTGTTGCGCGCCATTCAGGGGGCCGCCGCGCGCGAAGGTTTCGATCCGTCTGCCGAGAACGTAAAGTTCGACTGTGTGCGGGTTTTGTCCGCATCGGGCCCGCTGTCGCATGATGACGGTGCGGATCTTGGCTTTTTCTCGGTGCGCCTGACACTGACGGGTCCGGCCATGCAGCGTCTGATTGCTGCAGTGGCACCACGCTTTTCAATCGTGCTGGGGCAAAAACTGGCGGCACAGTCCGTCCCGGTGCTCGGCGCGTTGGCCGGTGGTGGAACGAACTATGTCTATTCGCGCTATTACCAGCAAATCGCGCGTGTGCATTTCGGCCTGCGAAGATTGGCGGTTGATGCCGATATCCCGCATAACGAGCTGGTGAAACAGCTGTCAGCCCGTATGTGATCAACAAATGCGCCATCACGCCGGACTTGGCGGGCACCACTTCATATGGTAGTTTTTCAAGAGAAAGGCGCTAAATAGGCGTGTCCTGCGGGCCTATAACGCCAACGGGTCCTTTGCCCGAACAAAAGGTGCGTCGCGCAATGAATGCAAGACCGGTACTGCGTGAATTGGCTGAGACTGCGGAACACCCTGTTTTGCGGCAATCCTCTGCCCTGTGTTACCGGATACGGCGTGGCCAGCCAGAGGTGTTGCTGATCACGACACGCCGAGCCCAGCGGTGGATTGTCCCCAAAGGGTGGCTCATCCCCGGCCTGACCCCATCAGAAACCGCAGTGCAGGAAGCCTGGGAAGAAGCGGGCGTGACGGGGCGATGCAGCAAAGCGGGGCTGGGGCAGTTTCTGCACCTCAAGCACCGCCCAAATCAGCCCCCGACCTTTATTCTGGTTGATGTTTTTGCGCTGCATGTACAGGTAATGTCGCAGGACTTCCCCGAAAAGCACGAGCGCAGGCGCAAGTGGTTTGCACCTGAATGCGCGGCCCAAAAGGTCAGATCACCCGAGCTTGCCGAATTGTTACGCGACTTTAAGACCCATACGCATTAAGATAGCGCCAGAGAGGCTTGATATTGTCAGTCTGGTCGGTATCTATTCGCCAATCGTAATTTTGGACTGAACATGATTCAATACGCGTTGAAATGCAGTGAAGGCCACACATTCGACAGCTGGTTTCAATCCGCAGAAGCCTTTGACAAGCTGGCCTCTGCCAAGATGGTGACCTGCGCGATCTGCGGATGTACGCAGGTTGCGAAGGCGATCATGACACCGCGTGTCCGACCGGCCCGGAATGCGCAGGGAAAGCCCGAAAACGCGCCTGCATCCAATGAACAGATCAACGTCGCCACCCCTTCGCCCGAGATCGAGAAAGTTCTGGCCGAAATACGCCGCCATGTCGAAAAGAACTCGGACTACGTTGGCAAGGATTTTGCAAGCGAAGCGCGCAAGATGCATCTGGGAGAGGCGCCAGAGCGTTCGATCTATGGTGAAGCCAGACCGGATGAGGCGAAATCGCTGATCGAAGATGGCGTGCCGGTGGCACCGCTGCCGTTTCTGCCCAGCAGAAAGACCAACTGATCCATGCATGTCGTGATCACCGGTGCCAATCGCGGTATCGGCCGCGCCCTTGCCACGCGCTACGACACCCGCGGTGACGCGGTTACCGGAACCGCACGCGATGGCAGTGCACAGGTCCGTCTGGACGTGTCGGACCCGGCCCAACAGGCAGCAATGGCCGAACAGCTGAAAGACCAGCCCGTTGATCTTCTGATCTGCAATGCCGGGGTCTATCTGGACAAGGGGCACACGATCAACGACTACCCCGCCGATATGTGGGCGCAAAGCTTTGCCACCAACGTGACCGGCGTTTTCCTGACCGTTCAGGCCTTGTTGCCCAATCTGCGCGCCGCAGGCGGCAAGGTCGCGATCATCTCGTCGCAGATGGCGTCCCATACGCGGGCACCGGGGGGCAGCTATATCTACCGTGCCTCCAAGGCGGCGGCGTTGAACCTGGGGCGGAATCTGGCGACGGATCTGAAAGCCGACGGGATCGCCGTGGGTATCTATCATCCGGGCTGGGTGCAAACCGACATGGGCGGCGCGGCCGCCGATATTGATGTCGATCAGGCCGTCTTGGGCCTGATGGAACGCTTTGAAGCCCTGTCAATCAGCTCTACCGGCTGTTTTGAAACCTATGACGGGCAGGCGCACGCTCACTGACCGGTCAGCGCCGCTTTGGGAATTTCATAGACCTCACCGGGTTCAATATAGACCACAAGCACGTCACCCAGCGTTTCATAAGTCATCTTCGAGGTCGAGCTGCTGGACTCCGGCGCACCATCCTTGAAATAGATGTTGCGCACCTTGCCACCCCCCAAAGCCACGGCCAGCGTCGTTGTGCCGTCATCATGGCGGCGCAGTTCTGCATTGCAGCTTTGCATCGGGTCACCGGCATTTGCGGCGCAGGGCACCTTGCCCAGTGCATTCTTTCCGTCCGTGCCGGCCACACTGGCAACCTGCGCCAATGCAGGCGACGACAACAAAGTAACGGCAAGGGCTAGGCGAAACATGGGGAACCTCTTGATTTGGTTGTTACTCGCAGGCTGACACCGCACCTGCGCAATGTAAAGCGGCCCTGTGCCACAGGCGGGTCCTGTTTGCGCTCTTGCTCTTGGGGTGCCCCTCGCTTATGAGGCTCGGGACCTCTAATCCAAGGCGCGGAGACTTTTGCCCCCATGCCCGTACTCGTTATGAAATTCGGCGGCACTTCGGTCGCCAACCTGGACCGCATCCGCCGTGCTGCCAAGCGCATCGGTGTCGAAGTTGCCAAGGGCTATGACGTGATCGTCATCGTCTCGGCCATGTCGGGCAAAACCAACGAGCTGGTGGGCTGGGTGAACGAGACCTCGCCGCTGTTTGATGCACGTGAATACGATGCTGTGGTATCTTCGGGCGAAAACGTCACCGCTGGCCTGATGGCGCTGACATTGCAGGAAATGGATGTTCCTGCGCGCAGCTGGCAGGGCTGGCAAGTGCCGCTGCTGACAACCAGCGCGCACAGCCAGGCGCGGATCGAAGACATCCCGACCACGAACATCAACCAGAAATTCGGCGAAGGCATGAAAGTGGCCGTTGTGGCCGGGTTTCAGGGGCTCAGCCCCGAAGGCCGCATCACTACGCTGGGCCGGGGTGGCTCTGACACCACTGCCGTGGCTTTTGCCGCCGCGTTTGGTGCGGAACGCTGCGACATCTATACCGACGTGGACGGCGTCTATACTACCGATCCGCGCATCTGCGAAAAGGCGCGCAAGCTGGACAGGATCTCGTTCGAGGAAATGCTCGAACTGGCGTCGCTGGGCGCCAAGGTGCTGCAGACCCGCTCGGTCGAGCTGGCGATGCGCTACAAGGTAAAACTGCGCGTTCTTTCAAGTTTCGAAGAACAATCCGACGAGGCCGGTACGCTGGTCGTTGACGAGGAGGATATCATGGAATCCAATGTTGTGGCCGGTGTGGCCTATTCCCGTGACGAGGCCAAGATGACCGTCGTTTCGGTGGCGGACCGTCCCGGTATCGCCTCGACCATCTTCACCGCGCTCAGCGATGAGGGCGTCAATGTCGACATGATCGTGCAGAACATCTCGGACGAGGGGCGCACGGACATGACCTTCTCGTGCCCCACCGATCAGGTGGTTCGTGCCGAAAAAGCGCTGCTGGCGATCAAGGACAAGGGCGAGCTCAACTATGCCGAACTGGTCGCCGATACCGGTGTCTGCAAGGTCTCGGTGGTGGGAATCGGTATGCGCTCGCAATCGGGTGTCGCGGCCAAAATGTTCAAGATACTCTCGGATGAGGGGATCAACATCAAGGTCATCACAACCTCCGAGATCAAAATTTCCGTTCTTATCGACAGGAAATACATGGAACTTGCCGTTCAGGCACTGCATGATGCCTTTGAACTGGACAAGGCGGCCTGAGCTGATCGGCCAAGGGTTTCGCCTGACACACTGAATTGGTTGGGCCATGGCGGACGGCACGGAAACAGAATCCCGCAAGCTGCTGGGGCGGTTGCGCGAGGCGATGGCCAGCGAAGCCGCTGGACAGGAGCGTCTTGATCAGATCACTCATCTGATCGCCGACAGCATGCGCAGCGAAGTGTGCTCAATCTATCTGTTCCGCGATGATGAGACCCTGGAACTCTGTGCGACCCAGGGGCTTGCGCCTGAATCGGTACACCAGACCCGGATGCGCATGGGCGAGGGGCTGGTGGGCAGGGTCGCCAAGACCGGCAAGGTGGTCAACACCCCGGATGCGCCGTCTGAAAAAGGGTTCCGGTATATGCCGGAAACCGGGGAAGAGCGGTTTTCGTCCTTTCTCGGCGTGCCGGTGCAGCGCCTTGGGGAAAAGCTGGGTGTTCTGGTTGTCCAGTCCCGCAAAGCGCGCGAATTTTCCGCCGACGAAATCTATGCGCTGGAAGTGGTGGCCATGGTCCTGGCCGAAATGACCGAACTGGGCGCCTTTGTCGGCGAAGGCGCGGCACTGTCGCCACGGCACCAGCAATCGGTCCTGCTGCGCGGCGGCCCGGCGCAGGAAGGCTCCGCCGAAGGCCATGTCTGGCTGCATGAACCCCGTGTGGTTGTCACCAATCCGATTGCCGAAGACCCGCACCGGGAACGCGAACGTCTGAACGAGGCGGTGGAAGAGCTGCGCGTCGGTGTCGACAAGATGCTCGAGATTTCCCGGGATGGTGACACCGAACAGCTCAAGGTGCTGGAAGCCTACCGGATGTTTGCCAATTCCAAAGGCTGGATGCGCCGGATGGAAGAGGACATTGCCCTGGGGCTCAGTGCCGAGGCCGCGG
This sequence comes from Ruegeria sp. SATB027, assembly GCF_059613825.1. NCBI lineage: Bacteria > Pseudomonadati > Pseudomonadota > Alphaproteobacteria > Rhodobacterales > Roseobacteraceae > Ruegeria > Ruegeria sp. SATB027. Next base: position 52,714 of record NZ_JBXWTH010000016.1, on the reverse strand, counting down.
TCGAGAAAGAACAATCTCAGGCGCGCGCCCGGATGGGGCAGGTGTCCGATCCCTATCTGCGCGAACGGCTGGCGGATCTTGACGATCTCAGCAACCGTTTGTTGCGCATTCTGACCGGGCAGGGAAAAACCGACAGCGCCGATCTGCCGCCCGATCCGATTCTGGTCGCGCGCAATATCGGCCCCGGCGACCTGCTGGAATACGGGCGGGCGCTGAAGGGGATCATCCTCGAAGAAGGTTCAGTCGGCAGTCACGCCACCATTGTGGCCCGTGCGCTGGCAATCCCTCTGGTGGTCCATGTGGGCCGGATCACGACCGAAGCGCTGAACGGCGACCATGTGCTGGTGGACGGTGATCAGGGCGTTGTTCATCTGCGCCCCGAAGACAGCGTGGTCAGCGCCTTCCGCGACAAGATCGCGATGCAGGCCAAGGCACAGGAACGCTATGCCTCGATCCGCGAAACCCCCTGTGTCACACGCGACGGAACGCGCATCAATCTGGTGATGAACGCGGGCCTGATGGCCGATCTCCCGTCGCTGGGAACGTCGGGTGCCGAAGGTGTTGGCCTGTTCCGAACCGAGCTGCAATTCCTGATCCGCAATCAGATGCCCAAACGGTCCGAGCTGGTCACCCAGTATCAGCGGGTACTGGATGCGGCGGGCGACAAAAGGGTGGTATTCCGCACACTCGATATCGGGTCGGACAAGGTGCTGCCCTATATGAAACACGTGGCCGAACCCAACCCGGCCCTGGGTTGGCGCGCCATTCGAGTCGGTCTGGACAAACGCGGCGTGATGCGGATGCAGTTGCAGGCCCTTCTGCGCGCCGCCAATGGTCGCCCGCTGACCATCATGTTCCCCTTTGTCGCGCAGGCCGAGGAATATCGCGAAGCCCGCTGGGAGGTGAACAAAACTATCGAACGCGAAAAGCGACTGGGCCATGTTCTGCCCGAAACGCTTGAAGTCGGCGCGATGCTGGAAACTCCATCGCTGGCCTTTGCGCCGCAAAAGTTCTTTGACGAGGTCGATTTCATCTCGATCGGCGGGAATGACCTCAAGCAGTTCTTTTTTGCGGCTGACCGCGAAAATGAACTGGTCCGCCGCCGCTATGACACGTTGAACGTCAGTTTCCTGAGCCTGATGGAACGCATTGTCGAACGCTGCGGTCTTTCGGACACCCCGCTCAGTTTCTGTGGCGAGGATGCGGGCCGCCCGGTTGAAGCGCTGTGCCTTGCGGCCATGGGTATTCGCACCCTGTCGATGCGCCCGGCGTCGATTGGTCCGGTCAAAAGCCTGTTGCTGCGGTGTGACCTGATGGAGGTGCGCAAAATCATCGCGGACGCACGCCATCGTGGCGAACAATCTGTACGCCCGGCCGTGATGGAATGGCTGCGCAGTCAGGTATAGCCCGCAAAACCTCGCTTTTTGGGAAACTATGCTTGATTTTTTCGCGCGGGCTTTTTATCACGCAGGCAATGTTAGCGGTAACAGTATGCCGTAGAGCCGTTTCATGCCGTGCTGAACTGATATCGGCAAACTCGAGAAGGAGCCTGTGATGGTTTCACGCGTAATTCCGGTAGAGCCGTTCGATCTTGTGTTGTTCGGCGCGACCGGGGATCTGGCGCAACGTAAGATCCTGCCGGGCCTGTACCATCGGTTCGAGGTCGGCCAGATGCCTGATGGGGCGCGGATCATCGGCACGGCACGCTCGGATATCGACAGCGACGGGTTTCGCGATCAGGTTCGTGCATCGATGCAGGAATTCGCGCCAAAGTTCAAAAAGGGCACGCTGGACCGGTTCCTGTCCCATGTTGAATACGTGCCGGTGGATGCACTGGGCGATGCCGGATGGTCCGATCTGTCCAAGATGCTGCGCCCCGACGTGGTGCGGGCCTTTTACCTGTCAGTAGGCCCCAGCCTGTTTTCGGGCATTGCACAGCGCCTGCATGACGCAGGTCTGGCCACGCCGGACAGCCGCATCGTTGTCGAAAAGCCTTTCGGCCATGACCTGGCCTCGGCCAAAGCGCTGAACGAAGGCTTGCGGGCGTGTTTCAAGGAACACCAGATTTACCGGATCGACCATTATCTGGGCAAGGAAACCGTGCAGAACCTGATGGCGCTGCGCTTTGCGAATTCCCTGTTCGAGCCGCTTTGGAATTCGACCCATGTCGACCATGTGCAGATCACCGTGGCGGAAACCGTCGGGGTCGAAGGGCGCGGGGCCTATTACGATCAATCCGGCGCGATGCGGGACATGATCCAGAACCATCTGGTGCAATTGTTGTGCCTGACCGCGATGGAACCTCCGTCAAAGTTCTCTCCCAACGCGGTGCGCGACGAGAAGGTCAAGGTGATCGAGGCGCTGGAACCGGTCGAACCCAGGGATATCGCCCGTGGTCAGTATCGCACGGGCAAGGGCGGTGACGGATACCTTGATCACGTTGGCAAGCCGGCCAGCCGCACCGAAAGCTTTATTGCGCTCAAGGTCCATATCGGCAACTGGCGCTGGGCCGGGGTACCGTTCTACCTGCGCACAGGCAAACGCCTGCGCGCACGTGCCTCTGAAATCGCGGTGTTCTTCCGCGACCCGCCACACACGATCTTTCCCAATGTCGGCCCGTTGCATGGCAACGTGCTGGTGATCCGCCTGCAACCTGACGAAGGCATCACCCTGCGCACAACGATAAAGGAACCGGGGCAGGGCGGGTTCCGCCTGTCAGATGTCGCTCTGGACATGAGCTTTGCCGACGCGCTGGGTGATGACTCGCAATCCCCGGACGCATATGAACGCCTGATCATGGATGTCATCCGGGGCGATCAGACCCTGTTCATGCGCGGGGACGAGGCCGAGGCCGCCTGGGCCTGGGTCGATCCCATCATTCACGGCTGGGAACAGCGCGGGGACAAACCCGCCAAGTACGATCAGGGCAGTTCAGGCCCCGAAGAAGCACTGATGCTGATGCATCGCGATGGGCGTCGCTGGCGTCAGATCGGAGGGTAATCATGGTTCACTCTGTCATTTCCGACGTCACCAAACGGATCATCGACCGCAGCGCCGGTCTGCGCGCCCCCCATATCGACCGGATGGAACAGGCCAGATCCAAGGGCCCCGCCCGTGCGCACCTGTCCTGTAGCGGTCAGGCCCATGCCTATGCGGGTGCGGGTGAAGACCAGCAATCCATGGCCACCGGCACGGCGGGCAATCTGGGCATCGTCACCGCCTATAACGACATGCTGTCTGCCCATCAGCCCTTTGAACGGTACCCCGCCCTGATCCGCGATGCGATCCGCGCTGCCGGAGGCACCGCACAGGTCGCGGGTGGCGTGCCAGCCATGTGCGACGGTGTCACCCAGGGCGAAGCAGGGATGGAGTTGTCGCTGTTTTCACGCGACGTGATCGCATTGGCAACTGGCGTAGCACTCAGCCACAACACTTATGACGCGGCAGTCTTCCTCGGCGTCTGCGACAAGATTGTCCCCGGTCTGATCATCGGCGCGCAGGCGTTCGGGCATCTGCCTGCCGTGTTCCTGCCCGCAGGACCAATGACCAGCGGTCTGCCCAATGACGAAAAGGCCAAGGTCCGTCAGAAATTCGCTGCCGGAGAGGTCGGGCGCGACGAACTGATGGCCGCCGAAATGGCCGCCTATCACGGCCCCGGCACCTGCACTTTCTACGGCACCGCCAATACCAACCAGATGCTGATGGAGTTCATGGGCCTGCACCTGCCGGGCTCCAGCTTCGTCAATCCCAACACGCCCTTGCGCGACGCGCTGACACAAGAGGGCGCGCGCCGCGCCCTGTCGCTCAGCGCGCTGGGAAACAGCTATACCCCGGTTTATCAGGTGCTCGACGAACGGGCCTTTGTGAACGGTATCGTCGGCCTGATGGCGACCGGAGGCTCGACCAATCTGCTGATCCACCTGATCGCCATGGCGCGCGCCGGGGGTATCGTGCTGGATTGGCAGGATTTTTCCGATATCTCCGCCGTTGTTCCACTGGTCGCGCGGGTCTATCCCAACGGTCTGGCCGACGTGAACCACTTCCACGCCGCAGGCGGGCTTGGGTTCACCATCGGCACGTTGCTCGAAGAAGGTTTGCTGCACCCCGATACGCTGACCGTCGCCGGGCAGGGCCTGCACAATTACACGCGCGAGCCCAAGCTGATCAATGGTGAGCTGACCTGGCAAGACGGTGCAGGCCACAGCCTGAATGACAAGATCGTCCGCCCCGCCCGCGACCCGTTCCAGCCCACCGGCGGCCTGTCGCGCCTGACCGGCAATCTGGGCACCGGGGTCATGAAAGTATCAGCCGTCGCGCCAGAACATCAGGTGGTCGAGGCTCCTGTCCGCGTTTTCCACGACCAGGACGCGGTCAAGGCAGCCTTCAAGGCTGGCGAGTTCACCGGTGACGTCATCGTCGTCGTGCGCTTCCAGGGCCCCAAGGCCAACGGGATGCCGGAACTGCACTCGCTGACGCCCATGCTGTCGATCCTGCAGGGCCGGGGGCAGAAAGTGGCGCTGGTCACCGATGGCCGCATGTCTGGCGCGTCCGGCAAGGTACCCGCCGCCATCCATGTCGTCCCCGAAGCGCTCGACCGCGGCCCCATTGCATACCTTCAGGACGGTGACATCCTGCGCGTTGACGCGGTCAGGGGTGATCTGGAAATCCTCACCGCAGGCGTTCTGGACCGCGCGCCTGTCACCACCGACCTGTCCGCCAATCAACACGGTGCAGGGCGCGATCTTTTTGGTGCGTTCCGCCAGAATGTCGGCTCGGCCGACACCGGTGCCAGCATTTTCGGAGTTTAATCCCATGTCCAAATCCCAACGCACCCGTGAAATCTGCGCACTTGCCCCGATCGTTCCGGTTCTGGTTGTCGATGACGTCGCGCAGGCCCACCCGCTGGCCGAGGCATTGGTCGCCGGCGGTCTGCCAGCGCTCGAGGTCACCTTGCGCACGCCCGCCGCGCTCGACGCGATCCGCGCGATGGCCAAGGTGCCCGGCGGCGTGGTCGGCGCAGGTACGCTGGTCACACCCGAAGACGTCCGCGCCGCCAAAGAGGCGGGCGCGCAGTTCGGCGTCTCTCCGGGCGCAACCGACGCGCTCATCGCGGCGTGCGAGACCGAGGGTCTGCCGCTGTTGCCCGGCGCGGCCACGGCCAGCGAAGCGATGGCATTGCTGGAAAAAGGCTATGACATGCTGAAATTCTTCCCGGCCGAGGCCTCGGGCGGCGCGCCCGCACTCAAGGCAATCGGTGCGCCCCTGCCGCAGATCAGCTTTTGCCCGACAGGCGGGGTGTCGCCGTCCAACGCCCGTGACTACCTGTCCCTGTCCAATGTGGTCTGCGCCGGTGGCAGCTGGGTCGCGCCCAAGCAGATGGTCGAAAGCGGCGACTGGGCCGGGATCGAAACACTTGCGCGCGAGGCATCGAAGCTGGCGGATTGACGCCGCGAAGCCCCTCGGTAATGTGGGCGTCAACTCAGACAGGTTGACCCCATGACACAGACATCTGCCCTCTCCCAGGGGCGAACTTATTTGGCAATCCCGGGCCCTTCGGTGATGCCGGACGCGGTCCTGCAGGCGATGCATCGCCCGTCGCCCAATATCTACGATGGCGCGCTCATCGACATGATGCCCGACCTGACCCGTGATCTGCGCCGGGTTGCTCGCACAGGCCATGACGTCGCCATCTATATCGCCAACGGTCACGGCACGTGGGAGGCCGCGTTGTCCAACGTGATCGCCCCCGGCGAAACCGTTCTGGCTCCTGCCTCGGGCCGGTTCACCCATGGCTGGGCCGAGATGGCCGAAGGCATCGGAGCAAAGGTGCAGCTGATCGATTTCGGCACCTCATCCGCCTGGGATCTCGACCGAATTGCCGACGCATTGCGCGCGGATAAAAGCCATCAGATCAAGGCCGTTCTCGCGGTTCATGTGGACACATCAAGCTCGATCCGCAACGATATCCCGGCACTGCGCAAACTGCTCGACGATCTGGACCACCCGGCGCTGTTGATGGCCGATTGCATTGCCTCGCTGGGATGCGACCGGTTCGAGATGGATGAATGGGGCGTCGATGTCACGGTCACCGCCTGCCAGAAAGGCCTGATGACCCCCGCAGGCACAGGCTTTGTCTTTTTCAACGACAAAGCACAGGCCAAGCGGGCCGCCATGCCGCGTGTGTCGCGATACTGGGACTGGCAGCTACGCGCCAATCCCGACCTGTTCTACCAGTATTTCGACGGTACCGCGCCGACACATCACCTTTATGGTTTGCGCGCCGCGCTCGACCTGATCCATGCGGAAGGGATCGAACAGGTCTGGGCCCGCCATGAGCGTCTGGCGACCGCCATCTGGGCGGCCTGCGAAACATGGGCCGAAGGCGGCGCGCTGCATCTGAACGTTGCCGACCGCGACCACCGCAGCCATGCCGTTACAGCCCTGCGCCTGACCGGAGGGCGCGGCACGGCCCTACGCGCGTTCACCGAACATCAACTGGGCCTGACATTGGGCATTGGCCTTGGGATGGAGGATTACGACAGCTGTTTCCGCCTCGGGCATATGGGCCATGTCAACGGGCAAATGGTGATGGCGATGCTGGGCGGTATGGAAACGGCCATGGCCGCGCTTGATATCCCCCGTGGCAAAGGCGCGCTCGAGGCCGCCGCCGCCGTCCTGGCCGCCTGATACACGTCAGACGAACAGCGCTGATCCGCTCCTTCATCTGGCCAAAAATATCCTCGGGGGGAATCGCGCATTGCGCGATGGGGGGCAGACAGCCCCCCTTTGCCCCGATGGCAAGACAGACCAGTGCTAGGCAGTATGTGACCGCGCCTCCGCTAGCGCCTTGGGCAAGGCGGCCGCAAAAGCATCCAGATCTGCTGTTTCACCACAGCTTACCCGGATGCACCTGTTCTGGGGCGCTGCAAACGGCATCCGAACAAACAGACCCCGCGCAACCAAAGCCTCCAGTACCGCTCTGGCGAACTCGCCATCCCGCCCGCAATCAATCGTCACGAAATTGGTGGCCGAGGGCAGGGGCTCCAACCCGTTCTCGCGGGCAATCGTTCCTATCCGCTCACGCGCCTCTGCGATCTGTGCCTGAATGTGCTCCAGCCACGCACCATCCTGCAACGCGGCCAGCGCCCCGGCCTGCGCCGCGCGGTTCATGCCGAAATGGTTGCGCACCTTGTTGAAGGCTGCAATCAGGTCGGGCGCTCCAATGGCATAGCCAACCCGTGCGCCCGCCATGCCATAGACCTTGGAAAATGTCCGCATCCGGATCAAGCGGGGGTCGTCTGCGCTGACGGGTGCCGCTGTCCCATCTGGCGCGCATTCCACATAAGCCTCGTCCAGAATCAGCAGGCAACCGTCGGGCAGGTCATCCATCGCCGCCACGATATCCGCGCCGGAATGCCAGCTGCCCATCGGATTGTCCGGATTGGCCAGATAGACCAGTTTCGCACCCACCTCGGCCGCCTTCGCAAACAGGGCCGCCGGGTCTTCGTGATCCCCGGCATAAGGGACCTTGTGCAGAACGCCACCGAACCCGGCCACATGATAATTAAAGGTGGGATACGCCCCGTCCGAGGTCACAACCGCATTCCCGGGCTCTACAACCAGACGCACAAGATAACCCAGAAGCCCGTCAATCCCTTCGCCTACGACGATATTTTCGGGCGTTACCCCGTGATACTCGGCCAAAGCATGGCGCAGATCGTGATTCTCGGGATCGCCATACATCCAGATATCAGACGCGGCCTGCTCCATGGCCCGGATCGCGCGGGGCGAGGGGCCAAACACGCTCTCATTGGCCCCAAGACGGGCAATGAACGCCGCGCCGCGCTGACGCTCTTGCGTTTCGGGGCCCACAAAGGGCACGGTGGCGGGCAGGGATTGGGTAAGCGGGGTGTATCGAGGTCCTGTCATGCCTGCAGATAACCCCAAGCCCGAGCTTCGGGCAAGCGCGCACCTCATCCCGCGCGTCAGAACGTATTGAAACAAAAGTAAGGAGCGCAGATGCACATACTGTCTGCCATTGTTCTTCTGGGCCTTGCCTATCTTCTGTTCTGGCCCGTTCCCGTTATCCCCGTCGCCGTTGAGATACCGGAAGATGCCGGTTTCACAGGAGATTTCGCAGAAAACACCGCGCTGGACGCCGCGCAGCTGATCCGCCTGCCGGATGGGGAAACCGGCCCCGAAGATATCGCCATCCTGCCCGACGGCGCGGTCTATACGACCAGCCGGTCTGGCACGCTCTATCGGATTGACGGGGCTGAACCTGTTGTGGTCGACCAATTTGGCGGGCGTCCTCTGGGCCTCAGGGCCGGGCCGGATGGCGCGCTCTATATTGCCGACAGCTTTCGCGGGGTGATGCGCTGGACCGGACCGGGCACGCTTGAATCCGTGGTGGCCGATATCGACGGTGCACCCGTGGTCTATGCAAACCAACTGGACGTGGCACAGGACGGCACGATCTATTTTTCGAACTCCTCTGACCGGTTCGACCCCGAAACCATGGGCGGAACCAAGCCGACCTCGGTCCTGACCATCTGGGAACAGTCCGATACAGGCTATGTCGCCCGTCACACACCCGACGGCAGAACCGAAAAGATTGCCACTGGGTTCGTCTATACCAATGGCATTGCCCTCTCGCCCGATACAGATTTCCTGCTGATCGCCGAGACCGGCCGCGCACGGGTGCACAAGCTGTGGCTCAGCGGGCCGAAAGCCGGTCAGCAAGAGGTCTTGCTGGACAATCTGCCGGGCTATCCCGACAATCTCGAAGCACAGGGCGATGGCACCTACTGGATGGCCTTCGCCAGCCCGCGTGTCCCGTCCGAGGCGCTGATGCCGTACCCCTTCCTGCGCAAGGTGATCTGGCGGCTGGGTCCGGCTGTGCGCCCGGCGCCGATCCATCGGGGTATGCTGGTGCAGTTCGATGGTGAAGGCACGATCCTGCGCACGCTACAGGATCCGCAGGGCCGTATTGGCATCACGACAGGGGGCCGGATCGTGGGCGATCAGTTCTATGTCATGACGCTCGATTCTCCCTGGTTCGGGCGGATGCCTGTCAGCGATATGCCCTGACGTCGCAGTGGAAATCGGCGTCCCGTCCGGGCATGGTCGCCGCAACTGAATTTCGGGAGGTCCCCCATGTCACGCGTATCCGTCACCTATCAAGACCATGTTGCCCATGTCACCCTGACCCGGGGTGACAAGATGAACGCGCTGGATGACGCGATGGTCAAGGCATTGCTCTCTGCCGGGCAAGAGGTCGCCGCCTCGGATGCCCGCGCCGTGGTTTTGTCGGGCGAGGGGAAAAGCTTCTGCGCCGGGCTCGACATGGCAAGCTTTGCCAAGATGGCCCATATGGACCCCACCAAATGGCTGACGACCCGCAGCCACGAAGATGCCAACGAAATGCAGGAGCTTGCCCTGATCTGGCGTCGCGTACCGGTGCCGGTGATCTGCGCCATTCAGGGTGTCGCCTATGGTGGTGGCCTGCAAATTGCGCTGGGCGCGGATATCCGTATCGCGCACCCCGAGGCGAAACTGGCGGTGATGGAGATGAAGTGGGGTATCATCCCCGATATGGGCGGCATGGTTCTGCTGCCCCGGCTTGTGCGTTCGGACGTGCTGCGTCTGCTGACCTACACGGCCCGGCCCATCGGCGCGCAGCAGGCGATGGATTGGGGGCTGGTCACGCAGCTTTCAGATGATCCGCTGACCGAAGCTCTGGCCATTGCCGAGAATATCGCCGGTCAAAGCCCCTCGGCTATCCGTGCGGCCAAGCGGCTGATCGAAGTGGCCGAAACCCAGCCCCGCGCAGACGTTCTCAAGGCGGAATCCGCCGAGCAGGTGGAGCTGATCGGCAAGCCTCATCAGATGGAGGTCGTGATGGCGCAGATGCAGGGCCGCAAGCCCGAGTTCAAGTGATCAGCGCATGAAAGCCCGCCGTGCATCGCGGGCCATGTTGTAACGCATTTCCAGATCAGCGATCTCCGACATCGCGGCCCGGCGTTCCGCGGGGTCGGTCAGGGCCGGATACGCTTTGCGGGCCGCATCCAGTTTCTTTTTGATGTCGAACTCTTCGGGCAGAACCCCGGCTTGCGCCATGATCCGGTGCCCGGCGGCGATGGCTGGATCGCCCTGCGCCTCGCCGGACCGGTCGGGCAGGGGGAGACCTTCGCCGACAAGGCCCTGCAACTGCCCCTCGGCCTGTGCCTTTTTGATCTGGCGCTCCACCAGTTTTCCAAGTGAACCGAACATGGCGCAATAATACCCGGTAAGGGCGGGATGCGAAAGCGGCTACCGAACTCTGTTGCTGACCAGATAGGCCAGCCCGCCGACCAGCAGACCCCAAACCGCCGCGCCCAGGCCAAAGACGGTGACGCCCGATGCGGTGATCGCAAAGGTCAACATCGCGGCCTCACGCTCGGCCGGAACCTCAAGTGCTGCGAAAATCGAATTGGCCAGAACGCCGATCAGGGCGACACCGGTCAGTGTCCCCATCAACAGCGGATCGGCATGGGATGCAAAGCCGGTAATCGCCACGGCAAAGATACCGAATACACCATAGAACACACCACTCATGATGGCCGACCAGTACCGTTGCGCGGGGTCGGGGTGGCTGTCTTCATTGGAACACATCGCAGCCGTGATCGCCGCAAGGCAGGTGGCAGGTGCGCCAAATGGCGCAGATAACAGGCTCGCCCCACCCACGGATGAAAACAGCCTGCCCGGTGCCGGGGTATAGCCAAAGCTGCGCATCACCGCGATGCCGGGAATATTCTGGGTCGCCATCGTGACGATGAACAGCGGGATGGCGATCCCGATGGTCGAGGCCAGCGAAAAACTGGGCGTGGTCCAGACCGGTGCCGCCAGCCATCGCGCCGGGGTCACCGATGCGTCGCCTGCGTTCAGCACCACAACCAGCGCGGCGGCGACAACGGCCGCCGGAACAGCGAACAGCCGGTTGATCCGGCCCGCGATGAACCATGTCAGGATCACCGGCAGGGCTTGCGCGGGCAATTCGACTGCGGCCTGAAAGGGCAGAATGCAAAGCGGCAGCAGAACCCCCCCCAGCATGGCCTGTGCCAGAGTCGTCGGAATGGCGGCCGCCAGCCGCCCCAGTGGCCGCCAAAGCCCGGCCAGAACCGTCAGCGCCCCTGCACACAGGAAGGCGCCCGTCGCCTCGGCAAACCCCAGCGCCGGTGTCGCGGACACCGCCAGCAGCGCCGCCCCCGGCGTCGACCAGGCGACGCTGATCGGTTGCCGGTACCACAGGCTCAGCACAATGGCGGTCAGCCCCATTGCGATGGCCGCCATCATCAGACCCGAGGCCGCCTGCGCCGGAGACGCCCCCATCGCGGCCAGCCCCTGCAACACGATAGGAAAGGAACTGAAGAACCCGACAATGGCGACAACAAGCCCGGTCGAGACTGTCTGGAGCGGTGGGGCAAACTGGGTCATGACAGCCTCGGGCGGTTGGGGTTGGTGATTGCTAACAAGCGGCGGCAGGGACGGGCAAGGTCTGAACGCGCAAAAGAAAACCCCGCCGGATCAGCGGCGGGGTTCGGGGTATGAGTATTTTTGAAAAGATGAAGATCAGGCGATCTCGGCCAGACGGGCCAGCGCCTCGTTCAGCTTGGCTTCTTCTTCCTCGCGTGCGGCGAGGTTGGCTTTGGCTTCCTCGACCACCTCATCCGGGGCCGAGGCCACGAATTTGGGGTTGTTCAGACGCCCACGCAGGCCACCCAGTTCCTTGGCCAGCTTGCCCTTTGCTTTCTCCAGCCGCTCCTTTTCCGCGCCAATGTCGATGATATCCGCCAGCGGCAGGCCGAAGGAGGCTCCGGGAGCGGCAATCGAGATGGTGCCCTTGGGCAGCGCGTCCGCGCTGGTCAGGCTGTCGATGCGGGCCAGACGTTTGATCAGCGCCTCGTTGCGGTCCCACGCGGCTTGGCCGTTGGCGTCGATCTCGGTCACCAGCATCGGCACGTAAAGACCCGCAGGTACCCGCATCTGCGCACGGGCCGAGCGGGTGTTCTCGATCACCGAGATCACCCAGTTCATCTCACGATCCGCGTCGGCGTCGACCAGTTCCGTGCCGTAGGTCGGCCAGTCGGCATGAACGACCATTTTCGCGCGGTTGCCGGTCAGGCCCCACAGCTCTTCGGTGACGAAGGGCATGATCGGGTGCAGCAGAACCATGCACTGATCCAGAACCCAGCGCATGGTGGCGCGGGTCTCAGACCGTGCTTCGGCGTCGTCACCCTGCAGCAGGGGTTTCGACAGTTCCACGTACCAATCGCAGACCTTGCCCCAGACAAAGGCATAAAGCCCGCCCGCCGCGTCATTGAAACGATAGCTTTCCAGCGCCGCGTCGACCTCCGCCCGCACACGGGCGGTTTCGCCGATGATCCAGCGGTTTACGGCGGCCTTGGGCTGCAGGTCGGCCACGTCCAGTTGCGGGACGGCGTCGGTAAAGACCTCGTTCATCTCGGCAAAGCGGACGGCGTTCCACAGCTTGGTGCCGAAGTTGCGATAGCCGGTGATGCGTTCACGCGACAGTTTCAGCACGCCGCCAATCGCCGCCATCGAGGCATTGGTGAACCGCAGCGCGTCGGCACCGAACTCGTCGACGATTTCCAGCGGGTCGATGACGTTGCCGGTGGTCTTGGACATCTTCTTGCCCTTCTCGTCGCGGACGAGCTGGTGCAGGTAGACGGTGTGGAACGGGATTTCATTCACTACGGCCAGTTGCATCATCATCATCCGGGCGACCCAGAAGAACAGGATGTCGAAGCCGGTGATCAGAACGTCTGTCGGGAAATAGCGGTGCATTTCCTCGGTATCTTCGGGCCAGCCCAGCGTGCCGATGGGCCAGAGGCCGGATGAGAACCAGGTGTCGAGGACGTCGGGGTCGCGACCAAGTCGTAGAACTATTTTTTGCGGTGTTTCTTCGACTTCGTAAAGTTCGCGTGACTGCTTAACGACCGGGTACGCCATAGCAGGAGTACCGCTTGCTGCGGCCTTCTCGTTATAGTCTTTAGTAAACTTATCTGGGTCGAATGCGATTAGTTCTTCGACAACGTATCCAGGCCCGTAGTGATCTTGCGCGTCACGCTGAACAGCTTCCCAAGAGGTGCCGCAGAAGACTTTGTAACGACTGTTTTTGTAGTTCCCGTCTTCGTCTATGTCCGGCCCATACCAAACCGGGATCTGATGCCCCCACCACAGCTGGCGCGAGATGCACCAGGGCTCGATGTTTTCCAGCCAGTGGTAATAGGTTTTCTCGCCCGATTCAGGGATAATCTTGACCGTGCCATCCTTGACCGCATCCAGCGCAGGACCGACGACCTTTTCGGCATCCACAAACCACTGGTCGGTGAACATCGGCTCGATGACGACTTTCGAGCGGTCGCCAAAGGGTTGCATGATCGGTTTGCTCTCGACCAGTGGGACAAGTGCCGGGCTGAAGTCCTGCCCACCGTCTTCGTCCTCTGTAAGCCGGGCTTCAGCCCGGCTCGATCCCAGACGCGGATCGTCCGCTGGACACATAACAGCCAGACCTTCGCGGGTGATCTCTTCGACCACCTTGGCGCGCGCCTCGAACCGGTCGAGCCCGCGCAGGTGATCGGGGATCAGGTTGATCGCGTCGATCTCATTCTCGGTGAACGCTTTGCCGCGCGCATATTCCTGCGCCTTGCCCGCCTCTTCGGCGTAAGGCGCGCCATCAGCCCGCATCGCGCCTTTGGTGTCCATCAGGCGGTACATCGGAATGCCGCAGCGCCTGGCCACCATGTTATCGTTGAAGTCATGCGCGCCGGTGATCTTCACCGCGCCCGAGCCGAAATCGGGATCGGGATACTCATCGGTGATGATCGGGATCTGGCGGCGATGCTCTTTCGGGCCAACCGGAATTTCGCACAGTTTGCCGACGATCGGCGCGTAGCGCCCATCCGACGGATGGACGGCCACGGCACCGTCGCCCAGCATGGTTTCAGGGCGGGTCGTCGCGATCGAAATATAATCCCGCACCTCGCGAAGGATTACATTCCCATCTTCATCTTTTTCCAAATACTCATATGTCTCACCGCCCGCCAAAGGGTACTTGAAGTGCCACATGTGGCCTGGCGTTTCAATATTCTCGACCTCAAGGTCCGAAATCGCAGTCTCGAAATGCGGGTCCCAGTTGACCAGTCGCTTGCCGCGATAGATCAGGCCCTTCTCGTACATGTCGACGAAGACCTTGATAACGGCATCATGGAAATTCGGGCTGTTCTCGTGCCCGGTGCGTGGGTCACCTGGTGCGCCCGCCATGGTAAAGGCATTGCGCGACCAGTCGCAGCTGGCGCCCAGACGCTTGAGTTGTTCAATGATCGTGCCGCCGTATTCGCCCTTCCACTCCCAGACTTTCGCAAGGAATTTCTCGCGTCCCAATTCGCGCCGACCTTCGTTACCCTGCGCCGCCAGCATCTTTTCCACTTGCATCTGCGTGGCAATGCCCGCGTGGTCCTGACCGGGCTGCCATAGCGTGTCAAAACCACGCATCCGGTGCCAGCGGATCAGGATATCCTGCAACGTGTTGTTGAACGCGTGACCCACATGCAGCGCGCCCGTCACGTTGGGCGGCGGGATCATGATGGTAAAGCTTTCCTCGCGCGAACGGTTCGCGCCTGCCTTGAAGGCTCCGGCCTGTTCCCAGGCCTCATAGATACGGGCCTCGGCCTCGGCCGCGTTGAATGTCTTTTCCATCGCCATGGGATGCGTCCTGCGTCAACAAATTCGGGTCAGCGCCTGCAATAGCGAATGGAGACGGGAAGGGGAAGGCCCTGTGCGGCGACGATTGCCGAAGTCACCCCGTGCCGGTCGCCTCGTTTCCGTACAGGTGCGTGCTTTGTGCCGCGCCTTGTGTCATCGCCTTGGCCTGATCCTCCCGAATGCGGGCATGAAGCGCCAAGGCTGGCTGCGAAAACAACTCGGTCGGTGGTTCGATGAGGATGAAATTGCCCACCCGGTCTTCGCCCCGCGCCAGGACCGCGTAATCGCGGTCCGCCACTTTTTGCTGTGCGTTCGGGTTCAGATACCGGATCGCCAGCCCGATCCGCCGATCGTCCGACATATTGGGCCCCGAGCCATGGATTGTGAGGCCATGGTGCAGTGACATCTGACCCGGCTGCAATTCGATATGTGTCTTGTCGTCGTCTGCCACATCGACAGCCACCTCCTGCCCGCGCGACAGCAGGTTGTTGTCTGAAAACGTATCGTTATGGGGCAGGATCGGGTTTTTGTGGCTACCCCTGACAAAGTCCATGCAGCCGCTTGCAACCGTGGCAGGCGACAATGCGATCCACGCGGTCACCTGATCCGGTGTTTCGCCCATCCCCCAATAGGTCAGGTCCTGATGCATTCCCACCACCTGGGTCGTGCGTGGCTCTTTGATGAACAGTTCCGCAGACCACAGCAGCAAATCCGGCCCCAGTATTCCTTCGACGACGTCCAGAACCCTGGGATCCAGTGCGATACGGGCGACCAGCGGCATCACCACATGGGCGTTCAGGCGTTTGTACATGTTCAGCGGCAGCGGAAGGTCAGCCACGCGCCAGGTCTTCTCGATCTGCTCCAGCTCGGCCCGGAACTGTGCGGTCTTATCCGGCGAAAAGACAGTGATGGGAAAGACAAACCCGTCTTGCCAATACGCGTCGACCGATGGGGCGTCCAGACGGCCCTGTGTCAGGGAAATGGGTTCGGGCATGGGGAACCTCCGGCAGGCTGTATCTTCAAACAGCCTACGAATCCCTCTGCGGCCCCCGCAATCCTGTTTACGACATCGGTGTCGCCACGCGCTTTCAAGCAAGGCGCTGGACATAAGCGGGCGCAGGACTAGTGTCGCCATCAAGGCAGCGATAGGAGCATCCCATGGAAAAATTCGGCAAAAGCCAGCCCGTCAAACGGACCGAGGATCAGCGGTTCCTGACCGGGCAAGGGCGCTATATGGACGATGCCGTGCCCGACAATGCGCTGTTTGCCGCTTTTTTCCGCAGCCCTGTAGCCCATGGCGATATTACAGCGCTGGATCTTGAGGCCGCGCGGGATGCTGACGGGGTGCGGCTGGTCATGACACTGGACGATCTTGCCGCCTCGGGCATCGACACGGTGATGAATGCAGCAACCTTGACCAACCGCGACGGGACCGGCTCTGCCGCGCCGGATCGGCATATGCTGGCCAAGGACCGTGTGCGCTTTGTGGGCGAACCCGTGGCCGTTGTCATCGCGGATACGCTGGTACAGGCGCAGGACGCGGTCGAACTGATCTGGATGGACATCCGGGAACGCCCCGCCAAGCTGGACGTGAACGCGGGGGGTGAGGCCCTGCACCCGCAAGCGCCCGACAATCGCGCGTTTGATTGGGGTCTGGGGGATGAGGCCGCGACCAAGGCCGCCTTTCAGGCCGCCGCCCATACCGTGTCGCTGAACGTGCACGACAACCGCGTCATCATCAGCTCGCTCGAGCCGCGGGGCTGTCAGGCCGACTGGTCCGGCGGGCGTCTGCACTTTTCCTATGGCGGGCAGGGTGTCTGGGCGATGAAGGCACAACTGGCGCAAAAGCTGAAACTCGATGCGGATGCGATCCGTGTCACCACCCCGGATGTGGGGGGCGGGTTCGGCATGAAGGTGATGCCATATCCCGAATATTTCTGCGTGGCCGTGGCTGCGATGAAACTGTGCCAGCCTGTGCACTGGATGTCCGACCGGTCCGAGGCAATGCTGTCCGATCACCACGGCCGCGATCTGACCTCGCTGGCCGAGCTGGCCTTTGATGCAGACCACCGGATCACCGCCTACCGCGTCCACAGCAAAGTCAACCTGGGTGCCTATAACAGCCATTTCGCGCAGGCGATCCAGACAAGCCTGTTCAGCAAGGTGCTGATGGGGGTCTATGACGTTCAGACCACCTATCTCCGGGTCGAGGGGTTCTATACCACGACAACACAGGTTGACGCCTATCGCGGCGCCGGACGCCCCGAGGCGATCTATGTGCTGGAACGCGTGATGGACCGCGCCGCACGCGAACTGGGCGTTGACCCGTGGGAGTTGCGGCGCAAAAACTTCATCAGGCCCGGCGATTTCCCCTACACCTCTGCCACGGGTGAAACCTATGATGTCGGCGATTTCGACATGGTCCTGCGCCGTGCGGCCAGCCAGACCAGCGGGTTCGAGGCCCGCAAGGCCGCCGATGCCGAACGCGGTCTGATCCGGGGGCAGGGTCTTTGTTACTATATCGAAAGTATTTTGGGCGACCCTTCCGAGAACTCGAAGGTCGAGTTTTGCGAGGATGGCACTGTGAACCTTTATGTCGGCACACAATCGAACGGGCAGGGGCACGAGACGGTTTATGCCCAGTTCCTGTCCGATCAGACCGGCGTTCCGATGGACAGGATCACCGTCATTCAGGGGGATACCGACCGGCTTGGCCATGGCGGCGGAACGGGCGGCTCGCGCTCGGTGACGGTGCAAAGTACCGCGACCCTCGCCACCATTGACAAAATGATCGCCGCATTCACGCCTTATCTGGCCGATAAGATGGGGGTCGAGGACAGTGATGTGCGATTTGACCATGAAACATTCCGCGCGCCGGGCTCGAACCTGACGCCGACCCTGACCGAAGCCGCGGCCATGGCCCGCGCTGACGGGCGATTGGACTTGCTGACGCATGAGTCCCGCGCGCAACTGGATGCCCGCAGCTATCCTAACGGCGCGCATGTTGCCGAGGTCGTGATCGATTCCTTCACCGGCGAAACCCGAGTGGACCGCTACACCGTGGTTGATGATTTCGGAAATCTTATCAACCCGATGCTGGCCGAAGGGCAGGTGCATGGCGGGGTGGTTCAGGGCATTGGTCAGGCGCTGTCGGAACATGTGGTGCATGATGATCACGGACAGCTGCTCACGGCATCGTTTATGGATTACGCCTTGCCCCGCGCGGTGGACGTACCCATGATAAAGTTTACCTCGGCGCCGGTGCCGTCAACTTCCAACCCGATGGGGATGAAAGGATGCGGCGAGGCCGGCACGGTGGGCGCTCTGGCCGCTGTGGCGAACGCGGTTCAGGATGCGCTCTGGGATCACGGGGTGCGGCAGGCGGATATGCCTTTCACACCTCATAAAGTTTGGGAATTGCTGACGCATGAAACTGTCGCGGCTGAGTAGGAAGGTTCTGGGATGGCTCGGGCGGCCCTTACGGTCCGAGCACTCCGCCGAAACGCGGCACCGCGAGCCGATGAGCCACGTCATTATCCTTGATGGCACCATGTCCACCCTCGAACCGGGGTTCGAGACCCACGCCGGTCAGACCTATCGCCTGTGCTGCGAAATGGGCAGCAAAGTGTCGGTGTTCTACGAGTCGGGCGTGCAGTGGGAAAGCTGGAAATCCACCATGGACGTGATGATGGGCCGGGGCATCAACCGCCAAATCCGCCGCGCCTATGGCTATCTGGCGTCCCGCTACAAACCCGGTGACCGCATTTATTTCATCGGTTATTCCCGTGGCGCCTATGGCGTGCGCAGCCTGGCCGGGGTGATCGATATGATCGGCCTGCTCAAGGCCGAACACGCGACCGAGCGGAACATCCTGCAAGCCTACCGCCATTATGAATGCAATGTCAGCGGCACCGCCGCCCGCGATTTCCGCCGCAAGTTCTGCCATGACAACGTCAAGATCGAGATGGTCGGTGTCTGGGACACGGTCAAGGCGCTGGGCCTGCGTCTGCCGCTGCTGTGGCGCTGGGCCGAGGATCGCCATGCCTTTCACAACCACCAGCTGGGCCCGGCAACGCTCCATGGTTATCACGCGCTGGCCCTCGACGAAACGCGCGAGGTGTTCGAGCCGGTTCTGTGGCGATGCAAGCCCGAGTTCAACGGCCATGTGGAACAGGTCTGGTTCCGTGGCACCCACGGCGATATCGGCGGGCAACTGAACGGCTATGAAGAGGCCCGGCCGCTCAGCAATATCTCGTTGATCTGGATGCTGGACAAGGCCGAGATGCACGGGCTGCCGATGCCCGAAGGCTGGCGCACCCGTTTCCCGACGGATGCCCATGCGCAATCGGTTGGAACCTGGCGCGGCTGGGGCAAGATCTTTCTGCTGCGCAAACACCGCAAGGTCGGGCGGGACCAGTCGGAACGCCTGCATGTCTCGGTCGCACCGGATGAATTGCCGGGCTGGGTGGCGATGCCGAACCTGCCGACACATCCCGCGCAGTGAAAGGCTACCATGTGCCAGTGGCACCAAGATCACCTGCACTTCAATGTCAGGTTCGAGCCCATATTGGCGAATGCCGCAGAACGTTCGAACGGGCGCAAGACGCGGTTATCGGTCATTGCCGACACTGTTCCTGGCACTGGGTGACCGCGGGTCCTGGTATCAGACCATGGCGTCGCCAATTTCCATTTCGCGCCGCGCGATGAAATCCTGCAGTTCCTCGTCGATGGCTGGATCCAGTGGTGGCGGTTCGTAGTCACCCAGCATGGATTTCGCTTTTGCGACGGCCCGATCGTTCAGATCCAGACGCCCTTCGGCCTCCCATTGTTCAAAACTGTCGTGATGCATCAGTTCCGGAATGATGAAGGCTTGTTCGAAGTTTTCCAGTGTGTGTTTCGTACCAAGGTAGTGACCGCCGGGCTCGACCTCCTGCATGGCATCGAGCGCCCCGTCCAGTTCGGAGAAATCCACGCCGCGCAGGAATTTGTGCGTCAGTTCTGCCTGCTCGGCATCGACGACGAATTTCGCAAGGCTCTGGCACAATGCCCCTTCAAGGTAGCCAGTGGTCGACAGGATGAAATTGGCCCCGGACAAGGCCGCACCATAAAGGTTTCGTGCCGCCTCATACCCTGCCTGCGCGTCGAGAATCTTGGAGCTCGAGCACGCACCACTGCAGCGCCATGGCAGCCGGTAATGACGCGCCATCTGGCCAACCAGAAGGTTGATGTGGTCAATCTCGGGCGTCCCGGCCATGGGGGCGCCGGATCTCATGGAAACCGCGCCGATCCATTCGCCAAACACACCTGGCGCCCCGGGGCGAATGATTTGCGAAAAGGCGATCCCGGCAAGGGCCTCTGCGCAGATTTGAACCAGCGATCCAACGGTGCTTGCAGGCGTGCTGGCGCCGCTCAGGACGAAGGGGGTGAACAACACCGCCTGGTTTGCCGCGGCATAGGTCTTGATCGCGTCCAGCATGGTTTCATCCCAGACCAGGGGCGAGTTGCAGTTGGCAATCGACGTCATCACCGTGTTGCCCTGCACGACCTCCTTGCCGAACACGATCTCGGCCATGCGCACGGTGTCTTCGGCCCGTTCCCGTGCCGTAACCATCCCCATGAAGGGTTTGTCGGAATGTCTGATCAGGCTGTAGACCATGTGCAGGTGGCGTTTCGGCACCGGGATGTCCAGCGGCTCGCACACCACGCCGCCGGACATCTGCATGCCCGGAGACATATGGGCGAGCTTCACGAAATCATGGAAGTCGTTGATCGTCGGCGCGCGCCGAATCCCGTCCAGATCCAGCACGTTGGGCGCGCCATAGGCCGGTGTCAGGATCTGCTTGCGCCGCCCAAGCGTAACTGAACGCTCCGGATTGCGGGCAAGCATCGTGTAGGTTTCCGGTGCGGTTGACAAAAGCTGCATGATAAGCGGTTCTTCGATCCGCACGCGATGGCCGTGAACATCAGCCCCGGCGTCCTTCCAGAGGGCCACGGATTCATCGTCCCGGAATTCGATGCCCTTTTCCCGGAGCAGCTTCATCGCCTCGCCGTGAATGCGCTGAACCTGCTCTTCTGACATCAGATCGACATAGGGAATGCCGCGATCAGTCTCGGGCAGGAACCGCAGCTCATTGGATGTGCGGGTCGCGCGACGCGCGCCACGGCCCCGGCGTTTGCCTTGTATCGGACCGGTCATCTGAACACCTCAGGCAGTGAAAGTTTACTCATCCGGCCCCCTTCGACACGGATGACCTGTCCGGTGACAAACCGCGATTGCGAACTCGCCAGCCAGACCGCCACGTCGCCGATATCCGAAGGATCGCCGATGCGGCCAACCGGATGCAGGTCGGCCAGTTGCCGGGTGACAAGTTCCTGATCGGGGAGGCCGTCGATGTAGACCTTGTTGATATCCGTATTGATCCAGCCCGGCGCGATTGCGTTTGCCCTGATCCCTTTCGGACCCAGGTCAATCGCCATGGAAACCGTCAGCCCATGCACCCCTGCCTTGGATGCCATATAGGCCGAATGGTTGGGGTTACCGCTGATCCCTTCGATCGAGCCGATATTGACAATGGCAGGCTCGTTTTCCGGTCGCATATGAGGCACGACCTGCTTGGCCATCAGAAACGGCCCCCGCAGGTTCACCGCCATGACGCGATCCCATTCCTCGACACTTTGTTCGGTCAGCGGCGTGCCGGTCAGGATCCCCGCATTGTTCACCAGGACCGCAGGGGCTCCGATGTCCTCGACCGTTTTCTGGACGAACTGTTCGACCGAACGTTCGTCCGATACATCCAGTTCCAGCCAGTGAAACCGTGGGTCCGACCCCGGCTGGAGGTCACCGATCACGACGCGCGCCCCGGCCTCCGACAGGCACTCCGCGATGGCAAAGCCAATCCCCTGCCCGCCTCCGGTGACGATGGCCACCTTATCTTTCAAAGCCCCGGTCATGCTGCTGTGAAACCTCCGTCAACAGGGAGCGCCGTGCCGGTGACATGCCGGCTGAGGTCGGACGCCAGAAAGGCGATGGCATTTGCGATTTCAACGGGTTTTGGCAGCCAGCCCTGCGGGATCGAGGCGCGGTTCGCCTCGCGCACTGCCTCTGCCCCCGTATCGCCGTGCCCCGAGACGAGCATCGGCGTGTCTACCGCGCCGGGATTGACCGAGTTGACCCGGATCTTGTCACCAGCATGATCCAGCGCCATGGCGCGGGTGAGGTTCACGACCGCACCCTTGCTGGCGCAATAGGCTGCAAGCCCGGCGCAGCCGACAAGGCCGACGGTGGAGCCAAGATTGATGATGCTGCCCCCACCTGCGCGCCGCATCGCGGGAATCGCGGCGCGGGACATGAAAAACGTGCCCGAGACGTTCACTGACATCATCAGATCCCAATCCGCGTCCGACGTTTCCTCGGCCGAGCCCCGACAAATGGCGCCGGCGACATTGGCCAGAATGTTCACGCTGCCGAACCTGTCTTCGGTTTCAGCGACGGCGCGCACTGCAAAGGCCGGGTCCGCCACCTCGCCCATCACGCAGGCCGCCGAACCACCTTCGGACGTGATTTCGGCGCAGATCGCCCGGGCAGCGTCCTCCCGCCGCCCGGTCACCATCACCTTTGCACCAGCACGCGCCAGAACACGCGCTGTTTCCGCGCCAATCCCGGATGTCCCCCCGGTCACGAGGGCGGCTTTTCCGCTAAGATCCAACATCTAAAGCTCCAGTCCGGCGTCGTATCGCCGTTTTGCAAAATTCAATCGGACCCCCCAGCCAAGAAATGGCTCCGGTGGCGTGCCGGACGGCCTCCCCGCTTTCAGCATGATCTCGACCAAGGGTCCGCTTTGCCCGGCGACATGCTCGGCCAACAGCTTGCCAAACGCGGTGCCCCGCGCGATGCCCACGCCATTAAGACAGAAAGCACCAAAGACGTCTTTTCTCAGCCTACCAAACACCGGCTCTCCATTGCGGGACAGGCAGAGAGGTCCGCCCCAGGTGTAGTCGAACCCCAGATCCGACAGCATCGGAAACCGGTTGCGCAGCGATTGTTCATGACGTTTGCGCGCCCATTGCCGGTCCGTCTCAGTCGGGTTCAGGCCGGGGCTGTAGCTGTAGATGTTGCGGATCAGGATCCGGTTACCCCTGATCCGGCGCACCGACGTACCAAAGGGATCGGCGGGGATGATCCCCCACTCAGGCTCTCCGCGCAAGAGATCGGCCTCATCGCTGGTCAGGGGGCGGGTCAGGCTGCCCCAGGTGACGATCGGAAGCAGATGTTTGCGGTATTGGCTGAATTGCCCTGCAAAGCCGTTGTTGGCCAGAACCAGCGTTTTTGCGGTGATTTCAGCCTCCGGGGTGATCAGACGATGCAGCTCACCACTGGCAAGCTCTGTCACCGGAGAGTCCTCGAACACCGAGACATTGGCCGGCATCGACCGCGCAAGGCCAAGGACAAGCGCCGCCGGTTGCAGCAGCATCGTCCCGGGTGTGTGCAGGCCGGTTTTGTAAAACGTGGTGCCGGTCACACGCTGCATTTCGTCTGCGTCAAGCCAGCGATACCCGGCCTTCAGGAGGTCGAGATTGCCGGAATAGGCTTTCAGTTTGGCGGCCCCGCGGTCTGTTGCGGCGGCATGGATCTTGCCCGCCTCATCCCAGTCACAGTCGATGTCATGCGCCTGAATGCAATCGCGCAGATAGTCCTGTCCGGCCCGGTTGATCGCGGTCTGGTCACGCTCGGCCTGCAGGTTGCCCGCGAAATCCCTGGCGCGGATATTGTGCGCCTGATCGATGGCAAAGCCTGAACTGCGCCCGGCCGCGTTGTTGCCGATACGGCCCGCTTCCAGCAGGACGACATGGGCATCGGGGTGTAGTTCGGCCAGCCTGCGGGCACAGGCCAGCCCGGTGAAACCTGCGCCGATCACTGCATAGTCAGCCCTGATTTCACCTGTTGCGCGAACGGCCGGTGGCAGGGGCGGCAGGATTTCCAGCCACCCGTTGTTGTTGTCCGCGTCTGGAAGAATGCCGATCTTCATGGACCCGTCTCAGCTCAGATCCATCCAGACGGTCTTCAGCTCGCAATACTGATCATGCGCCGCCAGCGATTTGTCCCGCCCGCTGAAACCTGACAGCTTGTAGCCGCCAAACGGCGTTCCATGGTCGCCTTCGCCGTAGCAATTGACCGAGACGGTGCCCGCACGCACTCGCCGCGCCGCAGTGTGGGCGGTCTTGTTGGAACTGGTAAAGACCGAGGCCGCCAATCCGTATTCCGTGTCATTTGCAATTGCGATGGCCTCTTCGGGCGAAGCGTAACTCATCACCGCGAGCACGGGGCCGAACACCTCTTCCCTGGCCAGCGCCATATCGGGCGTGACCCCGTCGAAGATTGTCGGTTGGACATAGAAGCCGCCGGTTTCGGCCAGCACCCGTTCACCCCCGTAAACCAGCCGCGCACCGTCCTGCCTTGCCTGTTCAATATGGCCCAGAACCTTGTCCAAGTGGCTTTCTTCGATCAGGGGGCCGATGCGACAGGCGGTGGTCATCGGGTCGGCGACAACCCAGTCCTGTGCGCGTTCGACGATCAGCTCAAGCAACGCGTCCTTCTGGCTCTCATGCACCAGAACGCGGCTGTTGGAGGAGCAGTTCTCGCCCATATTCCAGAAGATCGAGTTCACCGCATGATCCGCCACAACGTCGAGATCCTCGACATCCGGCATGACGATCATCGGGTTCTTGCCGCCACATTCCAGGAGGACCCGCTTCAGATTGGAATCCGCCGCATAATGCAGGAACAGGCGCCCGGTTTCGGTCGAGCCGGTAAA
This sequence comes from Ruegeria sp. SATB027, assembly GCF_059613825.1. Taxonomy (NCBI): domain Bacteria; kingdom Pseudomonadati; phylum Pseudomonadota; class Alphaproteobacteria; order Rhodobacterales; family Roseobacteraceae; genus Ruegeria; species Ruegeria sp. SATB027. The sequence continues at coordinate 28,136 of NZ_JBXWTH010000016.1, read as the reverse complement.
CCCGATGCAATCGACACCCATATGTTCGCCGAGGGCCTTGCCCACGACCTCGCCAAAGCCGGGCACAACGTTGATGACACCGTCAGGAACGCCTGCCTCGGTCGCCAGTTCTGCCAGACGGATCGTCGACATCGAGGTTTGCTCGGCAGGTTTCAGCACCATGGTGTTGCCTTCCGCCAGGGCGGGCCCGAGCTTCCAGGCTGCCATCATGATCGGGAAATTCCACGGCAACACGGCGGCGACGACGCCGATCGGCTCTCGCACCACCATGGACAGAAAGGCAGGATCAGACCGGGTGACCTGATCATTGATCTTGTCCACCGCCTCGGCGTGCCATCGGATGGTGGCGACGGTTTCAGGCAGATCGACCCCAAGCGCGTCACTGATCGGTTTGCCCGCCTCCAGCGCCTCCAACTCGGCCAGTTCTTCGGCATTGGCCTCGATGACCGTGGCAAACCGTTGCAGGATGGCCTTGCGCTCGGCAGGTGACATCTGTGGCCAAGGGCCGTCGTCAAAAGCTGCCCGCGCAGCCGCGACCGCCCTATCCACATCGGCCGCCGTGCACTCCGCAATTTGCGCCAGGGGCTGGCCCGTCGCCGGGTTGATCGTGTCAAAGGTCTTGCCGCTTTCAGAGGCCACAGAGCGTCCACCAATCACGGCCATCGTCGGGTATTTGCGTGTTTGTTCAACCATCTCAGAGGTCCTCAGCAATTCCGTTGAGACTGGATCAGCCAGTCGCGTTCTTCCTGCCAGTCACGCCAGACCAGCCGGTCCGCCCTGGTCCGGTTCACCGGCAGCTTGCTCAGCGCCAGCTTGATGTCGTGACGCGCGGCACTAGGCACCGGAGGCAAGGGTTTGCGCGCACCGCCCATGTCGCGCCCCGACAAGCGGGCAGCGGCCTTGACGCCGGTCAGGTAATCCACCTCATGCGGATTGCCCCAAAGCCACAAACAGATGGCTTTCATCACGTGCCACAGGCTCATCGCCTCGTTCAGCTTGCCCGTTGCGATCAGGTCATAAAGCCGCGCACATTCATGCGGCATGAAATTCGCAGCACCCCAGATCATGCCCTTGCACCCCGCCATCAGGCTGTAGGGAGCATAGGGATCAGCACCATTGAGGACATTGCCGCCGATCCCGATCAGTTTCTGCAACCCAAGCAGGTCGCCGGAGCTGTCTTTGACATAGTCCAGGTTTTCGACGGCAAGCAGCTTGCGATACAAATCTTCAGTCAGAGGGGCGGCCTGATCGGGCACGTTGTACATGACAATCGGAATGCTGACCGACCTGGCAATCGCGGTGTAGTGATACATCACGCCCCGCTCATTGGGCGCTTCCAGAAACGGCGGCAGGATCATCAGGGCCGTGGCACCGGCATCTTCGGCAAACCGGGCATTGTCGATGCATTCCGCGGTGCTGAGTGCTGTTGTCTGGGCAATCGTTGGCACGCGGCCATCGACATGCCTGCAGCCCTCTGCGATCAGGTCGCGTTTTTCCTGCGCTGAAAGATAGGCATATTCGCCGGTACCCGATCCCAGCACCAGCCCGTGCAGCCCCGCGTCGATCATATCGTCGATATGCGTGCGATACCGCCCCATGTCGATGGTTTTGCCATGTTCATCCATGGGCGTGCACATGGCTACGAAAATACCGGTCAGTGTCTGCATCAAGTCATGCTTTCCGTTGATTTGACGTCGTCTGAGCATTCACCCTACGAGAGGAAATCAATTTCCCTAAACGAAATCCTGTTCACTCAGGAAAACCTATGGTTATCATGAACATGCCTCCAAACTTGTCCGCAGGGTGTAGGAGGTGAATGCTTCACGATCAGGCAGGGCGCTGTAAATGCAGAGTTTTTTAAGGAAACTACCACCCATGTCAGCCCTGCGCCCGTTCGAGGCTGCGGCACGGCATGAGAACTTTTCTGCCGCGGCAGAAGAACTGTTCGTAACTCAGGCCGCGGTCTCAAAACAGATTCGCCTGCTCGAAGATCACCTTGGCGTGTCGCTGTTCACAAGACGCGGCAAGAACCTGGAACTCACGGCCGCTGGCCGGGATCTTCACCATGCCGTGGCCCAAGGTCTGAACCAGATCGCCGGAGGCAGCGACCGCCTGCGCCGCGAAAGCCGCAGCAACCGCGTGACGATTGCGATGCGTCTACCGTTCGCCAATCAGTTCATGGTGCCGCGGCTCGGCAGGTTGCTGAGCGATTTCCCCGAGGTGGATTTCAACTTCCAGACAACCGAAGGCAATCCGACCAGCCTGCTGGAATATGTTGATTTTGCTGTCGTGCTCGGCCACGAACCGCAACCCAATATTCTGGCTGACCTGCTGATCGTCGAGGAAATCGCCCCGGTATGCAGCCCCGAATTCCTCGCCCGTCATCCCGAACTGAAGACAGCCCAGGACATTCCCAACCTCGACCTGTTGCATCTCGATGCCGGTCACTGGCGCGATCTGCCCTGGTCGCAAACCGACTGGCCGGTTGTGCTGAACCAGTTCGGCGTATCGGTCGAAAGGGAATTGAGAGGGCCGAGTTTCAACAATTTCGAAATGCTGATCAGCGCCGCCACATCAGGCCTCGGGCTTGCGATCGGCTGGGAGCATCTTGTCCAACATCTGATCGCCCAGGGCGACCTAATCTACCCGATTAAGGACAAATTCAAGATCGGGCGGCAGCACCACCTTCTCAGCCGCGAAGCCCAGGCTCAAAGGCCAATGTTTCAGGCATTAAGGTCTTGGCTTCTGGAGGAAACGAGGTCTTTCAGGACATGATGCGAAAATCACTGGTTCTGCAGAAAATGCGGCCAGACCTCGACTGCCGCCAACCATGGTTTGCTTGATCGATTTCGAGGGAGGTTTCATATCAAACCAAAAGTCCCTTTTCATCCAGAAATGGTGGAATCTCGTGTCGAGAAGCGCAAGTAGCGGCCATTGGTGCAAGCGCAGCGAATTCGATCTTTGTCCGCAAAGTTGACGCTCCGAACTAAAACACCCTAGCAGCATTCAGCGAGGGTGTTTTCTTTGTAAGAGCTCGTTAAGTCTTGCGTCGGTCTTGACTATGTAACGCTTCCGGCAAGAGGCGTGGCGAAACGCCTGCGCCCTTTTCACGTTCTATAGACATGATTTAGGTTCTGGTGTTCGCAATTACCGCCGCCGGTCGCGGCGCGAGCTCATGGGTTGGAAGGCCACGCCCACATGCGCCTCGCAATAGGGTTTGCCCGCCTCGACCGGCAGGCCGCAGAACCAGAAATCCTCGGTCGCGGGGTCGCCCACGGGCCACTTGCAGGTTTTCTCGGTCAGTTCCATCAGCGTCAGCTTCTTGGCTTTCTTCTCGATCTCGTTGACCTTGGCCAGCGCCTCGGGGCTGATCTCGTTGGCCGAGGGCTGCGGCGGCAGCGGCTGACCGGCCGGGATGATCTGGCGGCGGGCCGGAACGGCGGGTTTCGCCTCGGCAGCAGCAGCCGGGCGCGCCGGTTCTGTCTTTGGCATGGGTCTGGGCTTGGCTTCGGCCTTGGGCGCGGGCGCCGGTTTCTCTTTCGGTTCGGACTTGGCCGGGGCTGCGCCTGCTGTCCGGTTGGACAGGCCCAGGCGGTGGACCTTGCCAATCACCGCGTTACGGGTCACGCCGCCCAGTTCCTTGGCGATCTGGCTGGCCGACTGGCCTTCGCCCCACATCTTCTTCAGCAGTTCTACGCGCTCGTCTGTCCAGGACATCGTCAGCCTTTCAAAAGCGGAAAGCGGCCCCGGATTCGGGCCGCCTTGGGAATTCGTCTCAGCCCCCTATTCTAAACACTGCAGCCCGAGTTACAAGCTGTCTTCGAATCAGGTTGAGGGCAAAGCATGCAGAATCCCGCAGAACAGACCGCACGCAGCTTTGGGGCGGTCAACTGGATGGGGCTTTACACGCTGGCGCAGCGCGAAATCCGGCGCTTTCTTTCGGTCTGGACCCAGACCGTTCTGGCGCCTCTGGTCACGGCTGGCCTGTTCCTGCTGATCTTCACAATCGCCATTGGGCCCAGCCGCCCTGACGTCATGGGCGTGCCGTTTGTGGTCTTTCTGGCACCGGGAATCCTGATGATGACTGTGATCCAGAACGCCTTTGCCAATACCTCCTCTTCGATGGTGATTGCCAAGGTGCAGGGCAATATCGTCGACACGCTGATGCCGCCGCTGTCCCCGCTCGAGATCCTGCTGGGGTATCTCGCCGGTGGCATCGCCCGTGGCCTGATGATCGCGCTGGTGATTTCAGTTGCGTTGCTGGTCCTGTTGTCCATCGCGCCCCAGCATCCGTTGATTGCACTGATCTTTGTTGTTCTGGGGGGCGCATTCATGGGCGCGCTGGGCCTGTTTGCCGGGATCTTTGCAAACAAGTTCGATCAGATGGCCGCGATCACCAACTTCATCGTCACACCTCTGGCTTTCCTGTCGGGCACCTTCTATTCGGTCGAGGCGCTGCCTCCTGTCCTGAACCGTCTGACCCATCTGAACCCGGTCTTCTACCTGATCGATGGGCTGCGTTACGGCATGATCGGCGTGTCCGACAGCTCACCGTGGTTGGGCATGGCAGTTTGTGGTTTTGCCACGCTGGCCATCGGGCTGATCACCTGGCAAATGCTGCGCACCGGTTATCGGCTTAAGGCTTAACCGGTCTCTGCCAGCCTGTCGGGCGGCAGGGCAGGTTTGGGTTCGCCCAGCCGCGGATGCAAGCGGGCCGAGACAGCCCATGCCCCGAACAAGGCAATCCCGCCTGCCGCGAACACACCGGCCACCGGTGCCACCAGCAGGACCAGAGCTGCAACACCGGGCGTCAGAATGCCCGAGACATCGCGGTAACTGGAATAAATCGCCGACATCTCGGTTCGCTCAGACGGTTTAACGGCCATGAGGAAGGGCAATCCGGCGCAGATATCCAGAACGATCAGCCAGACAGACCCCAGAACCAGCGCAGCGACCGAGGCAACCGGCCATCCCGCGACCAGACCGGCTGCGAAAAAGCAGGCCCCCGCGGCGGCAAACCCGATGCGAACAGCCGACCTGAGCGACCGCGTCTGGACCCAGCGCAGGATCAACGGGGCGGCCAGCAGCATGGCGTTAGTGCATGACAGAAGGATGCCGCCCAGTTGTTCTCCCAGCCCGTTTTGGATGGCGAAAATGGGCAGGTAGACCACATATATCCACCAGCCGCAGGACCGGATCATTGCAAACAGATATCCGGCAACCAGTCGGGGTTGGACAAAGAACCGGGGAAGAAAGGCCAACGGGTTGTTGGCAGGACCACGGGCCTTGGTGATCAGCTTGCCATTGCCCAGACGCATGCGCCAGAACTGCGCCAGCATGACCAGCGCCGCTCCGGCACTGATGACAAACGGGGCAGGGCGCCAAAGCTCCATCAGCAGAACACCGGCCATTGGACCGCCCGTCCATCCCAAAGCGCTGTAGAACATGCGGCTGGTCTCGCACCGGCCAAGTTCGATCTTGCTGATGTAATCCAGCACATAGGTGTTGAAGCAGATGAAAGTGACAACCGTGGCCATGGTATTCAGGGCCAATGCGCCGACCACGGCCTCGGGGCTGCCCACGATCGCCAGCGATGCACCACAGATGAACATGACGCAACCGGTGGAATAGGCCCATCTGCGCGGTACAAAACGGATCAGGAACGGCACCATCAACCCGACCAGCAGGGACAGGATGCCAATCAGGAAATACAGGAATGACACGGACGAGGCATCGCCCAGCGCCCGGTACATCGCCAGCGGAAAGACCGAAATCAGAATACCGCGCACCACGGCTTCGATTCCGGCCAGAATCCCGAAATCGCGAACCGATGGGGCAGGCGCGTGGCGTACCCATTCAGGTATTCGGCGTTCATGCATAACAAACTCGCAAATCAACTCAGCCCAGAATGCGCCGGCCGAGCTGCCGTTCATGGGGATTTGCGACACAAAGGTCGCCCCTGAACCGCAGGGGCGGATTTTTCAGTCAGGTCCGGCGGTTTACCGCCTCGCGCCAGACCAGGATCAGCCCTCCGGTCAGAATCGTGACCGCACCAATCAGGCTGATCCGGTCGGGGATCACATCAAACACCGCAAAATCGTACAGCGCAGCGAAAATCAGTGTGGCATAGCTGATCGGGGCCACGAATGACGCGTCCGCACGTGCCATGCCGTTGATGAAACAAACCTGCGCGCAGGCCATCAGCAGGCCGATCCCCACCAGCGCAACCCATTGCTGTGGCGTCGGCATGTGAAACACAAAGCTGACCGCGACCGTGGCGATCACCAGCCCCATCGTGTTGTTGATCAGCAGAATCTGGATCGGTGCCTCGCGCCCCGACAGTTTCTTGATAAAGATCAGCTCCATCCCGATAAACGCAGCCGCAGCCAGCGCCAGAAGGGCGGCGGGTTGAAAACTTGCAGGTGTCGGGCGCAGCAGGATCACCGCACCCACAAGGGCCACGGCCGCCGCCAGCCAGCGCCACGGGCCGACGCGTTCCCCCAATAGCGGAATGGCCAGGACCATGCCAAAGACCGGGTTCAGAAAGGAGATCGCCGTCGCATCCGCCATCGGAATGAACGCAACAGACGCGAACATCAACGTCACTCCGGCCCAGCCAAAGCTGGTTCGCCCGACATGCAGCCCCCAATGGGGCCGCCCCAGCCGGGGACGAAACACTGCGACTGCCGACAGGATGGCTAGCAGAGCAAACAGAAACCGTCCGTGACTGATCTGCATCGCGTGCAAGGGTGGCCCGAGTGTGTCCGTCCCCAAGGCCTTGGCCAACAGCGTCGTCGCCGCGATAAAGGCGGTCGCGACAAAGATCAGCCCTGCGGCCAAAGCAGGATTTTGCGCCTTCGGGGTGAACATGGGCGAAAGCGGTGCGCCAAAACGGGGGGCTTGGCAAGACGCAATTCAGCGCTCAGCGCAAAACCGGTGGGGCCGCCAGCGCCGCCTTGGCTTGTTTGAGGCTGTCCAGAAACCGCTCTGCCCGCACAATCCGCGCTTCGACCTCGTCAATCCGGTCCTGCAAGAACGCCTCGCCATCAAAGCTGTCGGGATCGGCGGCTTCCAACTGCCCCAGCAACATGACCAGTTCTGCAATGCTGATGCCTGCCGCCTGTGCATCGGCAACTTGCTCCAGCGTGATCAGCGCGTCTTCGGGATAGTCGCGATAGCTGTTCGTGTTGTCCGGCCCCGGGCCTGACCGGATCAACCCTTGGCGTTCATAAAACCTCAGCGTGTCGCGGCTCAGCCCGCTGCGCCGCGCAAGTTCCCCGATCCGCATGTTTCAAAACCGTTGACTCAACTCCATGGTTTTGATCCTATGTCAGACAGTCATTCTCTGCAAGGACAAGCATCATGGGTCCCAAATGCCAAAGTTGCGGCATGCCGCTGTCAAAAGATCCCCAGGGCGGCGGGTCCGAAGCTGACGGCGGGCGCAGCACGCGTTACTGCTCGCTGTGTTACGAAAACGGTGCGTTCCGCCACCCCGACGCTTCGCTGGAAGAGTTTCAGTCTCATTGCGTCGATGCCCTCGTCGCCAAAGGCATGCCCCGCATCCTTGCCTGGGCTTTCACCCGCGGTATGGGCAAGCTCGACCGCTGGCGCTCGGCGGGATGATCCGGCGGCAATTTTGACCCTGCGGCAATAATAGGGTTTTCAGGCTGTCTTTTCACGTCTATAGAGCGGCCATGATCAAACGCGCACATATCCAGTTGCTCCGACGCCGACGCCTCTCTGCGTAATCGGCCTGTTTGATCCCATGTGCCTGCCAAATTGGCACAAATCTCACCAAATCTGTTGACGAACCGGGCCTTCGTGTATCACTCACGAGGCTCAAACGACCCGAAAAGGATGATCCCATGATCCCGTCCGTTCTGCCGACCTATAACCGCGCGCCCCTGTCATTTGTAAAGGGCGAAGGCGCCTGGCTGACCGAGGCGGATGGCCGACGTTTTCTGGACCTCGGCGCAGGGATCGCGGTGAACGCGCTGGGCCACGCCCATCCGGCGCTGGTGGCCGCCCTGACGGAACAGGCCCATGCGCTGTGGCATGTCTCGAACCTCTACAACATCCCGCAACAGCAGGCACTGGCAGACAAGCTGGTCGAACACACCTTTGCGGATACGGTATTCTTTACGAATTCCGGTACCGAAGCCTGTGAACTGGCCGTGAAAATGGCCCGCAAGTATTTCTATGACAAAGACCAGCCCGAACGGGTTGAGATCATCACCTTCGATGGCTCCTTCCATGGCCGGTCGTCGGCGGGCATCGCTGCGGCCGGGTCCGAGAAGATGACCAAAGGCTTTGGCCCGCTTTTGCCGGGCTTTGTCCACGTCACCTTTGGCGATCTCGACGGTGTCACCGACGTCATCACGGAAAATACCGCAGCCATCCTGATCGAACCGATTCAGGGCGAGGGTGGCATCCGCCCCGTACCCGATGCCGAACTCAAGGCCCTGCGCGCCATTTGCGACGAACACGGTCTGCTGCTGATCCTGGACGAGGTGCAATGCGGAGTCGGTCGGACCGGCAGGCTCTTCGCCCATGAATGGGCCGGGATCACCCCGGATATCATGATGGTCGCCAAAGGCATCGGCGGTGGTTTCCCCCTCGGCGCTGTGCTGGCAACCGAAGATGCGGCGTCCGGTATGACCGCAGGCACGCATGGCTCCACCTATGGCGGCAACCCGCTGGGCTGCGCCGTGGGCTGTGCGGTGATCGATCAGGTCGCCACACCCGCCTTTCTCGAAGGTGTCAACCGCAAGGCTGGCCTGTTGCGCCAGAAACTCGAAGGCCTGGTCGCCGATCACCCCGAGGTCTTCGAAGAGGTGCGCGGATCGGGCCTGATGCTCGGCCTGAAATGCAAGGCGCCAAATATAGATGTGGTCAATGCGGGCTATGACAATCTGGTCATCACCGTCCCCGCCGCCGACAACGTCATCCGCCTGCTGCCCCCCCTGACCCTGACCGAGGATGACATCGCCCAGGCCATGATCCGCCTCGAAAAGGCCGCCAATCAGATCGAAACCCAGCTCGCAACTGCCTGAGCTTCATCTTTTCCCAAATACTCCGGGGGTGTGGGGGCTGGCCCCCACTGCCCGACCAGCCAAAAGCGAAGCGATATGAACCATTTTCTCGATATCCACAAAACTGATGCCACCGCGCTGCGGTCCATGATCGATCAGGCGGGCGCGATGAAACAGGCGCGTCTGGGCCGTCCCAAGGCCGCCCCTGACGACGAACAGCCGCTGAAAGACCGTATGGTCGCGCTGATCTTCGAAAAGCCCTCGACCCGGACGCGCGTGTCCTTTGACGTGGGCGTGCGCCAGATGGGTGGCCAGACCATGGTGCTGTCGGGCAAGGACATGCAGCTGGGTCACGGCGAAACCATTGCCGATACCGCCCGTGTGCTGTCGCGCTATGTCGACATGATCATGATCCGCACCTTTGATGAGACCATCCTGACCGAGATGGCCGAATATTCCGACGTGCCTGTCATCAACGGCCTGACCGACCGCACCCATCCCTGCCAGATCATGGCCGATGTTTTGACGTTCGAGGAACACCGCGGCCCCATTGCGGGCAAGAAAGTGGTCTGGACCGGCGATGGCAACAATGTCTGCGCCTCCTTCCTGCACGCCGCCGGTCAGTTCGGCTTCGATCTGACCTTCTCCGGCCCGGCCCAGCTTGACCCCGAAGAAGAATTCATGGGGTTTGCCCGCCAGAAGGGGTCCCGAGTCGTCATCGAACGGGACCCGCACAAAGCGGTCGAGGGCGCTGATCTGGTGGTGGCCGACACCTGGGTTTCGATGCATGACAGCCAATCCGCCAAGGAACGCCGCCACAACATGCTGCGCCCCTATCAGGTCAACGCGGAACTCATGTCACATGCCAAACCCGACGCGCTGTTCATGCACTGTCTGCCCGCGCATCGTGAGGAAGAAGCAACCTCCGAGGTCATGGATGGCCCGAACTCGGTCATCTTCGATGAGGCCGAAAACCGCCTGCACGCACAAAAGGCCGTAATGCGCTGGTGTCTTGGCGTTTAGGATCACCTTGCAGTTTCGAGAGGGCCATCAGGCTCTCTCATGACCTTCGGAGCATTCAATGCCTCACGTCACACTGGAATTTTCCAAATCTCTGGACGACACTCATGATTTCCAGATGATTTGCGAGCGGCTGCATACTGTTCTCGCAAAACATGATGAAATCGACGCCTCAGCGCTCAAGATCCGCGCCGCACCGATTGCCTATTCCTACATCGGAACGCAACCACAGACCTTCGTGCATGCCACGCTGCTGTTGATGCGTGGCCGGGATGAGGCCACACGGGCCGAGCTTAACGCCATCATTCTGGATGTTCTGGCCCAGACCTTGCCCGAGGTCGGCAGCATCACCGTGCAGGATGTCGAGATGACCCGCGCCACCTATGCAAAGCGCCTGGCAGGTTGATGGCGCGGGTACTCTCCGGGTCCGTCAGCCGTGTATCGGCGCGTTGTTGATCGCGCTGAGGTCTTCCATGATATCAAAGACATGATCCGAGGTCACTGCGACCCCGATGGCCTCAAGGCGTTTCAGGTGCATCGCCTTGTAGGTCTCCAGACTGGCGCGATCGCGAAACAGATAGGTCGATCCGAAATGGTTTGTGCCTTCTTCGACAGTCCAGATCTTCCAGACGACACCGGGTTCCTGGGCGATGCTTTCAGCCAGTTCCTTTGTTCCGGCCAGAAACTCTGCGGTTACGGGTCCGTCATAGGCCAGATGCAGATCCCAGATTTTCATCGTACTCATGGTCAAATGCTCCACGTTCAGGGGGGGGAGGGGGTGTGATCAGCGGTTCTTGCCAAGCTGCACAAAGCTCAGAATGGCAAGCAGCGCAAAGAAGATGGGGTCGGACCAGCCAAAGCCGGTGAACACCCCGGTCAGACAGGCATAAAGCGTGATGACAACGCCCAATATGTTGGTCCCCATCAGACCTTTCAGGATGTTCTGTGCCGTCTCGGTACCGGTTTCAGTGTTTCGAAACAGGAAGCTGATAAGGCCGATGCCACCCAGAAAGATCGCATTATGCTGCGACAGAAACACGGCATACCGATCGTTCAGTTGCAGTCCATAATTGGGCCAAAGGATGGTTGGCGCAAATAAAAGCGCCAATGCGAAAAACATGTAGATCACACCATGCGCGGTCAGGAAGGTTTTGTTGGTCATGTCTCGCCTTTCTGTGGTTGGGGCAGCTTTTTGCGAAGCTGGTTGAGCGTTCTGATCGTCTCGCGTCTGGTTTCGGTGCTCAGGCGTCCGAATATCTGCTCCAGCGCCTGATTGTGGACGGGCATGAACGCGGCCACTTTCTGTTTTCCGGCTTCTGTCAGGCGTAAAACGCGGGCGCGCTTGTCGGTTTCATCAACGGTCTTCTCCACCAGACCGGCCTGAATCAGGTTTTTGACGACAACATCCAGATTGCCGGATGTGGACAGCGTCAGGCGCAACAGGTCATTGATCGACAGCGCACCTTTGGTGTTCAGGGTCTCCAGCGCATCCCACTGAGGTGCCGTCAGACCCCCGGCGCGAAACACCGGTCCCATGGCACGCATAAACAACTGCTGGCTGCGCAACAGGGCCAATACCAGGGCCTGGTTTTCTCGGTTTTGAGTCTCGTGTGTCATGGCAGTCATTTATCCCTAGTTAGGGGTAGTATCAAGATGCACCACCACGCGCGAATGCCGCAAATATGCACGTCCCCCGTGCAGGGCTGCACTGACGCCGGGCCCGGGCCCGCATATATTTTGACCTAGCGAATGCGGACCTGCTTTGGATGAACAAAAAAGCCGAGGATACGAATGTGAGCTGGAACCCGTCCCACACCACCGACGCAGCTGAAAACGGCGCGCTGGAAACGCTCATCATTCCCCGCGCCCGCGATCTGGGCGGGTTCGAGGTGCGCCGCGCGCTGCCCTCGGTCAAACGCCAACTGGTTGGCCCGTTCATCTTCTTTGATCAGGTCGGCCCGGCAGAATTCGTCACCGAAGGCGGCATTGACGTGCGACCGCACCCGCATATCGGGCTGGGAACCGTCACTTGCCTTTATCAGGGCGAATTCGAACATCGCGACAGCCTCGGCACCCACCAGATGATTTACCCCGGCGAGGTCAACTGGATGGTTGCAGGTCGGGGCGTGACCCATTCCGAGCGCACCAGCGAAGAAACGCGCGGCAAAGGCCACAAGCTGTTCGGCATTCAGACCTGGCTTGCCCTGCCCGAAGCGCAGGAGGATATGGCCCCCGAGTTCGAACACCACAAGCAAGGCGCGCTGCCCCATATCCAAGACAAGGGCGTCAGCGCACGGCTGATCCTCGGCAACGCTTATGGCGAAACCAGCCCCGTGACGATGCTGTCCGAGACCTTCTATCTGGATGTTCAGCTCGCCCCCGGCGCGTCCTTCCCGCTGCCCGACGACCATGAGGATCGCGGTGTCTATGTCACGCAAGGATCGATCGAGGTTGCAGGCGACATGTTCGACGAAGGCCGCATGATGGTGTTCCGCCCCGGTGACAGGCTATCGGCCCGGGCAGGCCCGCAGGGCGCGCGGCTGATGCTGCTGGGCGGCGCGACCCTGAATAAGGATCGCTATATCTGGTGGAACTTCGTCTCATCCTCGAAAGAAAAGATCGAGACGGCGATTCATGAGTGGAAAAGCGCCGATTGGGTCAATGGCGCCTTCCACCTTCCGACAGGGGATGACCGCGAGTTTATCGCCATTTCAGAACAGTTTGAGCGTACTAAGCCCCGGCTGGCCCGCCCGCGTACGGCGTCGGGGCCGGGTGGGCTTGTGTAACCGTCCGTTTGCGGTGATCCTTTCTGGTATACCAGAGGGGGTATCATGAAACTTGTCATCGCAGGCGCGGGCAGCATCGGCTGCTACTGCGGCGGTTTACTGGCCCGCTCAGGGCACGCGGTGACCTTGCTGGGGCGTGCCCGTGTACTGGACCCCATCCGCGAACATGGGCTGACGGTCACGGATTACGATGACCTCAATGCCCATGTTGCGGCGGAAGCCCTGACACTCAGCACCGATCCTGCCTGCCTGGATCAGGCCGAACTGGTGATCGTCACCGTCAAATCCGGGGCAACGGCGGATATGGCCGGTCATATCGCGGACGCCGCCTGTCGGGACGCGCCCGTCCTGTCCTGGCAAAACGGGATCGAGAATGCGGCAACCCTGCGCAAGGCGCTGCCCGGTCGGGATGTGCGCGCGGGTATGGTCCCCTTTAACGTGGTCCCGAACGGCCCCGCCACCTATCACCGGGCCACATCAGGCGAAATTGTCATCCAGAACGGCCCTGGCGATCTGGCCACCGCCCTCAGCAGCCCGGACCTGCCCGTTATCGCAACTGACCGGATCGAGGCGGTGCAATGGGGCAAGCTGGTGATCAATCTGAACAATGCGCTGAACGCGTTGTCGGGCCTGCCGCTTGTGGATCAGCTGCTCAGCCGTGACTGGCGCAACCTCATGGCCGACCAGATGGCCGAGGCGCTGTTGGTTCTCAAGGCAGCCGGGCATCCGGTGGCCTCGACAACGCCGCTTCCGGCGTGGATGACGCCGCATATCCTGCGGCTGCCGACACCCTTGTTCAGCCGGATCGCAGCGCGGATGCTCACCATCGATCCCGCCGCCCGAACCTCGATGGCCTATGACCTGATGGCCGAGCGGCAAACGGAAATTGACAGCCTTCAGGGCCATATCATTCGGCTGGGGCATGAAACCGGGGTGCCCACCCCCCTTTGCACAAAAGTGTCAGACCTGATCAAGCACGCGCCAGATCATCCGTTGTCCCCGGAACAGATCAGGCTCTGATCGCGGTCGTCAGACGAATCTGGTCAATGTCCAGAAAATCACGGCCGACATGGCGGCTGCGGCAGGCACGGTCACGACCCAGGCCGCAACGATCGTCATGAAATGCGACCGCCGCACCAGCTTGCGCCGCCGGTATTCTTCCGGGGCCAGCTTCTGCGCTGTCGCGTTTCGCCCATTGTTCTGTTTCCGCCTGCGATCCGACTGCCACTCACGATAGAACCCGACGCCGAAAATTGCGCCAACGGCGATATGCGTGGAACTGACCGGCAGGCCCAGCCAGCTGGCGACAATGACCGTGATCGCCGCTGACAGCGCCACGCAAAACGCCCGCATCGGGTTCAGCTTGGTGATCTGGCTGCCGACCATCCGGATCAGCTTGGGCCCGAACAGGAACAGGCCGAACGATATCCCGAACGCGCCGATGATCATCACCCATAGCGGGATGGAAACCTTTTGGGCGAAATCCCCGAACTCCGCCGCGTGGACAATCGCCGCCAGGGGGCCGACCGCGTTGGCCACATCATTGGCGCCATGTGCAAAACTCAAAAACGCGGCCGATATCACCAGTGGCAGGCCAAACAGGGTTTTCAGCGACCGGGTCCGGTTCTCCAGCCCCTCGGACTTGCGACGCACCCAGGGAACCGTCAGCGCCCAGACCAGCACACCGCTGCCCAGACCGATCAGCAGCGCCATCTGCAGATCAATCTTCACGATCCGCTTCAGACCCTTGACCGACAGGTAGGTAGCGAACGCTGCCGCCATCACCGCCACAAGGATCGGCACCCAACGCCGCGCGGCGGCGATCTTGTCGTCCTGATACTGGATCTTGGTCTTGATCAGCGCCAGGAATGCCGCCGCAATGACGCCCCCAAGAACCGGAGAGATCACCCAGCTGGCCGCAATCGCGCCCATCGTGCCCCAGCTCACCGCGCTCAGACCGGCAGCGGCAATCCCCGCGCCCATGACCCCGCCCACAACCGAATGCGTTGTCGACACCGGCGCGCCGATCCAGGTCGCCAGATTGACCCACATGGCGGACGAGATCAGCGCCGCCATCATGGCCCAGATGAACACGTTACTGTTCTGCACCGAGGCCGGGTCGATGATCCCCTTCGAGATGGTCGAGACCACATCGCCCCCCGCAAGCAACGCGCCCGCGCTTTCGGCAACGGCGGCAATCACGATGGCACCGCCCATGGTCAGCGCGTTCGCACCCACCGCGGGGCCCATGTTGTTGGCGACGTCATTGGCGCCGATATTGATCGCCATATAGGCCCCGAACGCGGCCGCAGCCACGACGATATAGGTGCCGTCGGCCCGACCGAACAGCACCGCTGCCATCAATCCGGCAAGCACCATGAACGCCAGTGCAATTCCCGGCGCCAGCAGCGGGCGGGCGACGTGAAGATTGGCGATTTCTACGCGCGAGATGCGTTGCAGGTCGCTGTCAAGCGACTGCCAGCGCGGTTTTGAATTTGTGTCAGACATGGGCTTGGTCAAAGATTGGCAGATCGCCCGCAGCTAACGGTTTCCCGGTTCAGGGGCAAGCGCGCTGCCATCAAATTGTTGCGAAACGGCTACATCTGTCGCAGCAGCGCCTGCAACTCGGGCTCCTGAACCCGTTTGGCGGCTTCTGCCGGTGAAAACCACTGACGTTTGCGCTTATCCACTTCGGGAAAATCATCCGCCAGCTCGTGCACGGAAACCCGGTAGACACGGGTCAGGACCGACTGTGCCGACCCGCCCTTGAAGATCTTGTCATAAGTGAATTGGCCGACGGGCTCCTTGTCGACCGCTTCTGCGCGCACGCCAGCCTCTTCCCACGCCTCCAGCAGGGCTGTCTCCAACCCATCCAGACCATTGACAGGCCAGCCTTTTGGGATGATCCAGCGCCCGGTTTCGCGGCTGGTGATCAGCAGAACCTCGTCCTGATCCTCATGCCTGCGTGTACACAGGGCCGCAAACTGCACCCGCTGGGGGCGCAGAAACAAGGGGCGTCCGACCTCTTCCCAGATATTTCGCAGCCATGCACTCATAAGATGTTCTTCAAATCCTGTTTCTGTCTTCGAAACCTGTGTGACGTAACAACAATAATGCCAGACTTCAATGAAATGTCCGCTTATTTCTGATTATGACCGGATTTTCGGTCAATTTACTGTGATTTGTTAGATTTCGCGCAACAGCCCCGAAAGCCCGAGCCGCTTGCCGGAAGCGACGCAGTAATGGGTCTAATCCCGCCTGCGTTTGGCCCTCAGCGTCGGGTCGGCCTGTGTCGGGTCTTCGGGCCAGGGGTGTTTGGGGTATTGCGCCCGCATATCCTTTCGCACATCCGCATAAGACCCGGCCCAGAACCCCGGCAGATCGCGGGTAATCTGGATCGGGCGCTGCGCGGGGGACAGCAGGGTGATCTTCAGGGGCTGTCCGCCAACCACCGGATGCCGGGTCACGCCGAACAGCTCCTGCAACCGAACCGAGATTTCGGGGACCGCCGCGCCATAGTCGATCGGCACCTTGCGCCCCAGCGGTGTTTCAAACGATCCCGGCGCGCGGCGGTCCAGCTCCTGGGTCTGGGTCCAGTCCAACCGCGCGCGCAAGGCGGGCAGCAGGTCAAACCGTTTCCAGTCCTCTGCGCTTTTGACACCGGACAGCATCGGCAACAGCCAGTCGTCCAGCTCGGCCATAAGACCTTCGACCGAAAAGTCGGGCAGGTCCACCCCGTCGGCACGCACCAGTTCCACCCGCGCGGCCAGCCGTGCGGCGGCCCCGTCCAGCCGCAACCCCAGATCGCGCACCCCGTCCAGCATCGCGCGCGCCAAGGCGTCGTCCGGGACATCCTTCCAGATGCGGTCGTCCAGGGTGATCGCCCCGAACCGCTCCTGCTGCCGGGACACGACCCGCCGCTCGCGTTTTGACCAGGCGCAAACCTCGACCCAATCGATCTGATCGGCGAACAGTTCGCGGATCTCGCGTTCCGAAATCTGGGTGGCCATCCGCACCTTTGCCTCGCGCGGGTTGCCATCTGTGTCAGTGACAACCAGAAACGGCGCGGCGGCCAGCGAATCGCCGCTGTCCAGCACGACACCCTTACCCCCCGACAACACATAACGCGGCGCATCGCCCTTGCGCCGCTGTCCGATACGGTCGGGATAGGCGAGGGCGGCCATGGCAGCAGCGCTCAGATCATCCGTCTTGCTTCCGGCCTGTTTCCTCAACCGCTTGGCCTCGGCGTTGATCCGATCCACGGCCCCCAAGTTCACCTGCCAGACCCGGTTGCGCTGAAAGGTGCGCACATCCCGCAGTGCCTCTTGCCGCAAGGCGATATCCACCGGCGCGCCGCGCAGGGGGTCGCGCTCGGCCATCAAGGCGGCCAAAGGCGCGGCACTCGGTCCGGCCCGCACCAGCATATGCCCCAGTCGGGGATGCAACGGCAGCGCCGCCAGCGCCCGCCCGTGTTCGGTGATCCGCCCCTTGCCGTCCAGCGCGCCCAGCATCGCCAGAAGGGCGCGCGCCTCGGCCATCGCGCCTTCGGGTGGCGGGGTCAGAAAGGCCAGATCAGCGGCATCCGCGCCCCACAGCGCCAGCTCCAGCGCCAGCCCGGTCAAATCGGCGGCTTCGATCTCGGCAGGCGGGTACGCGGCCAGCGCGCCATCCTCCCCCTTTGACCACAGCCGGTAACACAGCCCCTCGGCCACACGGCCCGCACGACCTGCGCGTTGCGTGGCCTCGGCCCGTGTTACCCGCTCGGTCACCAGCCGGGACATGCCCGAGCCCGGATCGAACCGCGCCCGCCGCGCTTGCCCCATATCTACCACCACCCGGATATCGGGGATCGTCAGCGAGGTTTCGGCAATCGACGTCGCCAGCACCACCTTGCGCCCGGTCTCAACCGGGGCAATCGCCGCGCGCTGGGCCGCAAAGGGCATGGCCCCGAACAGCGGGCGCACCGTGCAACTGGCGGGCAGGCGTCCGGTCAAGGCTGCCTCAGCCCGCCGGATTTCACCCTCACCAGGCAGAAACACCAAGATCCCGCCGCCGGTGGAGCGGGTCTCGCGCTCGGCCTCAACGACCAGATCGACCAATGCATTCAGCCGCCGCGCCTGTGGCCCCAACGGCCGATCCAGCCAGCGCATCTCGACGGGATAACTCCGCCCTTCCGACGTAACCAGCGGCGCGGCCATCAGGTGCCCCACCGGGTCCGCGTCCAATGTGGCCGACATGGCCAGCAGAATCAGATCGTCCCGCAACGCGCCCGTGACCTCAAGGCACAGCGCCAATCCCAGATCCGCGTTGAGTGAGCGTTCGTGGAATTCATCAAAGATCACCGCGCCGATGCCCGGCAGGTCAGGGTCCGATTGCAGCATCCGGGTCAGAATGCCCTCGGTCACCACCTCGATCCTTGTGTCTTTTGACACTTTCGCGTCGCCCCGCACGCGATAGCCAACACTCTGGCCGGTGCGCTCTCCCAGTGTCTCTGCCATCCGCTCTGCCGCGGCCCGTGCAGCCAGTCGCCGGGGCTCCAGCATCACGATCCTGCCGCCGCACAGACCCGCCTCCAGCATCGCCAGCGGAACCCGCGTGGTCTTGCCCGCACCAGGCGGCGCTTGCAGCACGGCCCGCCCCTGCGCGCGCAGGGCGTCCAGCAGGCCGGGTATGGCATCGTCTATGGGCAGGCGTAGGGTCATCCGGCCCTTATCCGCGATCCCGCAGGTGGCGTCCAGTTTCCGCGCTCACATCGGCAAATCGCCCCGCACGAAATGACGCAGGCTGCGCGATCTTCGCACTTCCTGCCGCCTCCGGTCTGGACAAACACCCCCCAAGCACGGCAACTGTTCCTGCCTCTAGGATCGGGACAAGAATGCAGACAGACAGCCTGAGCGACAGAATTCTGAAGGGCGAGCGTCGGGCGCTGGCGCGTGCGATCACCCTTGTTGAAAGCAACCGCGCCGATCACCGGGCGCAGGCCAGCGACCTTCTGGCACAGCTTGCCGGTTCGGGCCGTCAGGCGCTGCGTATTGGTCTGTCCGGCACGCCCGGCGTGGGCAAGTCCACCTTCATCGAAAGCTTTGGCATGATGCTGACCGGGCAGGGGCTGCGCGTTGCGGTTCTGGCGGTCGACCCCAGCTCGGCCCGCTCGGGCGGCTCGATCCTGGGCGACAAGACCCGGATGGAACGCCTGAGCCGCGAACAGAACGCCTTCATCCGACCCTCTCCCAGCCAGAGCCACCTTGGCGGCGTTGCCCGCCGCACCCGCGAGGCCATCGCCCTGTGCGAGGCCGCGGGCTATGACGTGGTGCTGATCGAAACCGTGGGCGTGGGGCAGTCGGAAACGGTGGTGTCCGAACTGTCTGACCTGTTTCTGCTGCTGCTGGCCCCGGCGGGCGGGGACGAGTTGCAGGGCGTCAAGCGCGGCATCATGGAAATGGCTGATATCATTCTGGTCAACAAGGCCGATGGCGACCTGAAAGCGACCGCCACCCGCACCTGCGCGGATTATGCCGGCGCACTGCGGCTGCTGCGCAAACGCCCGCAGGACCCCGAAGGCTTCCCCAAGGCGATGACAGTATCCGCCGTCGAAGAACACGGGCTGGAACAGGCCTGGGACGAAATGCAAACCCTGACCCAATGGCGCCGCGACACCGGTATCTGGGAGGCCAACCGCGCTGCCCAGGCCCGCTACTGGTTCGATCAGGAGGTCCGCCACGCCCTTCTCGCCCGCCTCGACACACCGCAGGCCCGCGCCGAGATGGAGCGCCTGAACGACGAAGTCTCACAAGGGCGACTCAGCCCGGCGGTCGCTGCCGGTCAGCTTCTGGACACGCTCGGCTAATGGGCCGCCATAGACGTTTCACCTTTTGCCAAATACTCTTGCCAACGGCATGGCCCGTCCGGGCCATTCCTGTGTGGCAGGCAAAATGAAAGATTTCGCGCGGCCCGTCTTGACCCTCCGTGCGATTCCCACTACACGCATCCAACCAGTTTTCGGGCGCGACTTCGGGTTGCGCCCCTTGTGATTTGGCCGCGGGTATCCAGCCCGGCCTCCAGAAACAAAGGAAGAAACCATGTCGCGCCGTTGCGAACTGACCGGAAAAGGCCCGATGACTGGCAACAATGTCAGCCACGCCAAAAACAGAACTCGTCGTCGTTTTCTGCCGAACCTGAATGACGTTACCCTGCAGTCCGAAACTCTGGGCCGTGGCGTCAAGCTGCGCATCTCGGCGGCTGCGCTGCGTTCGGTTGACCACCGCGGTGGTCTGGACGCGTTCCTGGCCAAAGCCAAGGATGATGAGCTGTCGGCAAACGCTCTGAAAGTGAAGAAAGAAATCGCCAAGGCGCAAGCTTCGGCCTAAGGTCTTTCAACCAACAGAATTTCAGGCCCTGCACCCTCTCGGTGCGGGGCCTTTTCTGTTGGGCCAGCCCCTTTCGGCCCTCATTGTTCTCAATCTGGAACTAATTTTTTGCCATTGGTGAACTTCTTCACATACAGGATTGCGAATCTGACCTAACGTCACTGTCATTCATCAGGCGGGGGCCACATTATGACGTTAAAAAGTTTTTATCTTTTCCTGTTTCTGGCCGCGGTATTCCGCAAGGCGATTGCAGCCTGCACACGGATGCAGCGCTGGGTGAACCGGTCTCATACCAGCTTCACTACAGATAGGGTGAAAAGACCCGGACTGGATTATTGAAAAACAGCTTCAAGCGCGACCCTTTGGCGCTTGAAGCTTTTCCCGCTGCTGACCTATAGCTGGGTCAGGATGAGACCTGTTGTTACCAGATTTCTGCCTTATGCGCTGTCCCTGCTGCTGGTTCTGACCGGGCAGGGGCTGGCCATGTCGCGCGGCATGGACAATGCCGTGGGCCAGATGGTGCTGTGTACGGGCACCGGCCCGGTCGTCGTCTATATGGACGAAAACGGGCAACCGACCGCCCCGCCGCATTATTGCCCGGACTACGCGATATCCCTGCTGGGGGCCGTTGCAGTTGCCGAACCGGCACTGCCAGCCGCACCGGAACAGGCGCAGCCGTCACCGCTGCGGCATCTGGGCAACCAGATCGCCCTGCCGGTTCCCGCAACCCCGGCCCGCGCGCCTCCTGTCAGCGTTTGAAACCCACCCTTTTCAAACCTTTACACAGGAGAGGCACGATGTCCCTCAAAACCACTCTGCTTGCAACTCTGGCCGCCGTGTCGCTGGCCATCCCCGCCTTTGCCGAAGGCCCCATCACGGTTGACGACGCCTATGCCCGGTCCTCGGGCAAGGCCGCCATCGCCGGAGCCGCGTTCATGATGATCCACAATCAGGGCGACGCCGATGACCGGCTGATCGGTGTAACCTCGGACGCGGCAGCGCGCGTGGAATTGCACACCCACAAGGTCGATGAAAACGGCGTGGCCAAGATGGTGCATGTCGAAGAAGGCTTTGCCATTCCGGCCGGTGAAACCCACATGCTGAAACGTGGCGGCGACCATGTGATGTTCATGGGGCTGACGGCCCCGTTCGAACAGGACGCCATGGTGCCGGTCACGCTGATCTTTGAAAAGGCAGGCGAGGTCGAGATCGAGATCCCCGTCGATCTGGAGCGTCAGGACAAAGGCGGCCACGGATCACATTCGAACTAGGGCAACGCCTGTCTTCGGGCCGCGCTGCAGCCCTCATCCATGCGTCAGGCCGGGCTTTGCCCGGCCTGTTTTCCATGCGGCTGCGGACAGTGCTATTTGTTGATGGTTTTCATACCGACACGGTCACCGGCCTGGCGGAATCGGGACGCCAGCCAGAACATGACCGCGGCAATGGCCAGTGCCGAAAAGGCGATGCCCCATCCAAGTGCAACAAGCGCGACCGCCGGCCAGATCATCAAAACAAGCCCGACCACAAGCGCGACAAAACCCGAGGCGCGCATGGAGCCGCGTTGAGGGTCTCTCTCGTGCATTTGCCCAGATGCCGCCAGCGAACCGATCCCGATAATCAGCGCCCATGCGCCCATGAGGAAAAAGGCCAGTTTGACCGTGCCTTCCGGCCAGATCAGCAGGACAAGCCCGATCAGAAGCGCGCTGATTGCAGCTCCTCCCAGCACCCCGCGACGACCAACACCCAAAAGCGTCAGCCCACCGTCGAGGATCAGCAAAACACCGACCAGCCGCAGCAGCAGCGCGATGCTGCCAGACGGCCAGAACAGCGCTGCAATACCGACAAGCCCGGCCAATACTCCGCGCAGCAGAAACGTCCACCACAGGCTGGACAGCTGTTCCCCCAGCATGTCACGCCCGGCCATGCTGCCGTCATCCAGGATTTCACCGGTGCGGGGGTCTTGATCAGTCATGGCGCATCCTCCAGTCGCTATCGCAGATAGTGTACACAAATTAAGCCAGCGTTGTCTGTAGCTTAAGAATATCCCGCAAGAAGCTGACTGACCCATCGCGGAACCGTTTCGGATGCCCTGCCGACAATGCGCTCGTCAAAGCCCGACGGCCCGGGCGTCGGCTCCAGATTGATCTCGACCGTCCGCGCGCCCACCGCCTGCGCCTCGTGGACAAAGGCCGCCGCCGGATAGACCTGACCCGAGGTGCCGATGGCGGCAAAGATCGATGCGCTGGCAAGGTGGTCGTAGATGTCGTCCATGTAATAAGGCATCTCGCCGAACCAGACCACATCGGGCCGGGCGGTGGGCTGGCCGCAGGCGGGGCAGGGCTCGGCGACGGCCATTTCGGGCGGGGCGGGCCAGCGATGATCACATCCGGAACACAGGGCTCCCGCCAATGTGCCATGCATGTGGATGACACCCGTCGCACCGCCCGCTTCATGCAGGCTGTCGACGTTCTGGGTCACGATCACGACCTCTGCGGGCCAGCCCTGCTGCAACCGCGCCAGCGCCATGTGGGCCGCATTGGGCTGCACAGCGGCGGCCTGAACGCGGCGTGCATTGTAAAACCCCTGCACCAAGGCGGGATCGCGCGCAAAACCTTCGGGCGTGGCCACATCCTCGATCCGGTGCTGCGCCCACAGCCCGCCTTCGTCGCGGAAGGTGCTCAGCCCGCTTTCAGCCGAAATCCCGGCCCCGGTCAGAATGACGATCTTTCCCATATCCCCTCCGCGCGTTACACCTTGGCCATGACACACCGTATCCTCTTTGTCTGCCTGGGCAATATCTGCCGCTCTCCCGCGGCCGAGGGCGTCTTTCGCGCCCGCGCACCGCATCATGCAACCGACAGTGCCGGAACCATTGGCTGGCACACGGGCAATCCGCCCTATGGCCCGATGCAGAAGGCCGCAATCCGCAGAGGCATCGACCTCGGCGACCTGCGCGCGCGCCAGTTCACCGTCGCGGATTTCGACCGGTTCGACCTGATCATCGGCATGGATAACCAAAACATCGCTGATATCGAAGACCTGCGCCCACCGGGCAACGGCACACCGGTTCGCCTGTTAACGGATTTCGCCCCTCAGACCGGTGCCGATCACGTACCCGATCCGTATTACACGCGGGATTTCGACGGCGCGCTGGACCTGATCGAGGCCGCAGTTGACGGGCTTGCCGCCCATCTGGACACCTAGCCGCCGGTCACCCGCAACTGGCCACTCAGCCAGGGCAGCTTGGCAAGTGCCGGGTCCACGATCTGGTTCTGCATCAGACGCCGGGTCATGCCCGCAACCTCCTGCGGGACCTGATCGGACCACTCGGTGCGCGCCAGCAGCGATATGTTGCGCGAGAACTCCCCGAACGGGGCAGGGTGCGCCTCCAGCCCCTCATGGAACCGCGCCGCGCGCATGAAGCCCAGCGGCGTTGTGATGGCCCAGCCCAGACCCCGCGCCACCATGGCCATCAGCGCCATGTGCGAGCCGATCTCGAACCGTTCCTCGAACACCTGCGAGCGGCGCGCCAGATGCGCCTCGATCTGGCGGCTTATCAGCTGTTCGCGGGCATAGCGCAGAAACGGCAGCCGCTCCTGCACGGCCTCGACGCCCCCCGATCCCTGTGGGGCCACCAGAATGAACGGATCGTGGACCAGCGGGTATTCGACCACCCCCTCCAGCACTTCGCCGCTATGGGCGGTGACCGCCATATGCAGGCGCTGCTCGGCCAGCGCCTCGAACAGATCAAGGCTCGACAGGGTGATCAGCTTGAATTTCGACCGGGTCAGGCTGTCGGCCAGCAAGGTGGCCAGCCGCGGCGTCAGATCATTGTCGAAATCGTCGATCAGCCCGATCGACAGCGTGGTCAGATGCCCCAGATCCATGACCGACAGCTCGCTCTGGGCCATGTGCAGCTCGGACAGAACCGCCTCGGCCCGCGCAAGGAAACTGCGCCCCGCCTGCGTCAGCCGCATCGGCCGCCGCCCGTGATCGACCAATTCGGTCCCCAGCGCGTTTTCCAGATTGCGCAATTGCTGCGAAACGGATGGCTGGCTGAGCCCCGTGATCTCGGCAGCCTGCGCCACCGATCCCGTCCGCGCCAATGCCTCGAACACTTCAAGGCCCCGCAGGGTCAGCCCTTTCATTACCATGCAATACACCTTTCGCTGCGCCTTTCTGGGGCGCAGCGTGGATCAGGTCAAGCATTCTGAACGGGTTAGCTGCAGATCGCCTGCGCCATCTGGCCAAAGTTCTGGTACCGATCCCACAGCGCATCATCGCGCGCGGTTTTCGACATCTTCAGCACCTGCGCCTGATGGGGGTCCTTGAACCATTTCGCCACGGTTTTCTGATCGCTGCGCGTCAACGCCTGATCCGCCACGCGCTGAATGCAGCTGCACCGGTCCCGCGTCGCGGCCGAGCGATCCGACGCCATGCACGCCTGCCTGATCTGCGCCGCATCCGCGACCTGAGCCACCGCCGTCAGCGATGCCGCACAAAATGCGATAATGAGGAACTGTTTCATACTCGAGCCTCGTTTTTGCCTGCCCGGACGGGTCTGGCGCCTCTGGCGCCCCTCTCGGTCTGCGGCGGAGTATGAATCAAACGGGCGCGCGGATCAATCACACGTTGCGAAAAAGTGATTGCACGATCCGGAAACGATACAGTCCCACCACCCCGGTAGGCCGGGCTTCAGCCCGGCATTGGTCAGGACAGGAACGGCAGCCAGTCTTCGATGGCTTTGATCAGCTTGTCGAGAACATAGATTCTGCCTGCCCAGGGTATACCTTGCTTAATTGCAGTTTCGATGGCCTTATCCACTGCAAAATCAGCCTTACGCCCAAGCCACTTGGTGAGTGCTAGAAAACCATTTTTGAGTTTGCCCAGAATTGCTTCAATCCACTCACGAGCAGGGCGTTCCTCTTCCAAAGCCGTCGAGAGGTCTTCGGTCGCTTCCCAGATCAAGGTAATCGCGCCGGACAACCGTTCGTCTTCGATGCTCTCAGGAGGGTTGTTCCCTCCGATACCGTGGCGTGCTGAGGTTCTAACCGTCAGGCTGCCTTTGATGTCCGATAAGGCCTTCTCGACTTCCCACCGCGCCCGGATTTGTTCGATTTCGTCTGAAACCGCTTTAGGTCCGGCATTCCAAATCGTCTCATCGATCAACGCGACCCTTCGTTGCAACTCCCAATCTAGTGGCCTGCCTTCCACAAATCCTTGGTGCCACGCACGCCAGAACGCGAAACTTTGCCTAAGAAAGTAGTCTCTGAAGTTGGCGCGTTGATCCAAAGGAACTTTGAAGGTGACTGTGTCACTCCAAAGCGGGTGATCGAACACATTCTCGTCTGGAATACTCAGGTCAGAAAGGCTTGTGTTCAAAACCACGGTGTATGCGGAATCATAGGCGTGTCGCGTTGAAAAGTCTCTTGAAGTTTGGGCAAGTAGGAACTGCTCCCGATCAGCGCCTGATGCGAAAGAAGTCGAAACGTTTTCAATAACTTCAATCGCTCTCACTTTGTCACGATTAAGAGAGGCTATCGCTGTCAGAAAAGCAGAAGACTCTTCCAATAAGCGGCTTCGTATCGCTAGATGTGACAATGTCCGATTTAACGCTTCTTTTGTCGCTGAACACGGAAGCCTCGAATGGACGATCGCTTGTAGTAAGAGACGCCCGAGAGGAAATATATAGCTCTCGCTTGCGTCAGCATTGCCTTCGAAGTTTGGAGGAACAAAGTTTCGGATAGCCGCTCGAAGCGCAACTTCGACGCACTTGTCGGCTGATTGACGCTCGAATTCCAACTTTAGCTGCTCTTTAATGCCAACTTCACTCATCGTATTCCCATGGTGAAAATTCGGTGCTCCAAGACACTAAACGTGCCACCTTGACCAACCCACGATTCCTCTACATATCCCCACTCCATGACAGACCTCGCTCATATCCGCAATTTCTCCATCGTCGCGCATATCGACCATGGCAAATCCACCCTTGCTGACCGGCTCATCCAGGAGACCGGGACAGTGCAGGATCGTGACATGAAGGAACAGCTGCTCGACAGCATGGATATCGAGCGCGAGCGTGGCATTACCATCAAGGCCAACACCGTTCGCATCGACTATACCGCCGATAATGGCGAGACATATGTGCTGAACCTGATCGACACCCCCGGCCACGTGGATTTCGCCTATGAGGTCAGCCGGTCGATGCGCGCGGTCGAGGGCTCTCTGCTGGTTGTGGATTCGACCCAGGGGGTCGAGGCGCAGACGCTGGCCAACGCCTATCAGGCCATCGACGCCGATCATGAGATCGTGCCGGTCCTCAACAAGATCGACCTGCCCGCGTCCGACTGTGACCGCGTGGCCGAACAGATCGAGGACGTGATCGGTATCGACGCAAGCGACGCCATTCAGGTCAGCGCCAAGACCGGGCAGGGCATCCACGAAACGCTGGAAGCGATCGTGCACAAACTGCCCGCGCCGCAGGGTACTCTGGACGCGCCGCTCAAGGCGATGCTGGTGGATTCGTGGTACGACGCCTATCTGGGCGTCATCGTTCTGGTCCGCATCATGGACGGCACGCTGAAAAAGGGGATGCGGGTCAAGTTCATGTCGAACGGCACCCTGCACCATGTCGACCGCGTCGGTGTCTTCCGCCCGGAAATGCAGATGATCGACTCGCTTGGCCCCGGCGAGATCGGATTCCTGACCGCCTCGATCAAGCAGGTCCGCGACACCCGTGTCGGCGACACCATCACCAATGACCGGGGTGGCGCCGAAGTCGCCCTGCCGGGCTTCAAACCCGCGCAGCCGGTGGTGTTCTGTGGCCTCTTCCCGGTGGATTCCGCCGAATTCGAAGACCTGCGCGACGCGATCGAGAAGCTGGCGCTGAACGACGCCTCATTCTCGTATGAGATGGAAACCTCGGCCGCGCTTGGCTTTGGCTTCCGCTGCGGCTTCCTTGGCCTGCTGCACCTCGAGGTCATCCGCGACCGGATCGAGCGTGAATACGATATCGACCTCATCACCACCGCGCCCAGCGTGATCTATCACGTCTACATGAAAGACGGCGAGATGATCGAGCTGCACAACCCCGCCGACATGCCCGACCTGTCCAAGGTCGACCACCTTGAGGAACCGCGTATCAAGGCGACCATTCTGGTGCCCGACGAATATCTCGGCGACGTGCTGAAACTCTGCCAGGACCGCCGCGGCATCCAGATGGACCTGACCTATGCGGGCCAGCGTGCCATGGTCGTCTATGACCTGCCCCTGAACGAGGTCGTCTTTGACTTCTACGACCGCCTGAAATCGGTGACCAAGGGCTATGCCAGCTTTGACTACCAGATGACCGGCTACCGTCAGGACGCGCTGGTCAAGATGTCGATCCTTGTGAATGACGAACCGGTCGATGCACTGTCGACCATGGTTCACCGCGACCGGGCCGAGATGCGGGGCCGCGCGATGTGCGAAAAGCTCAAGGACCTGATCCCGCGCCACATGTTCAAAATCCCGATCCAAGCCGCCATCGGAGGCAAGGTCATCGCCCGCGAGACCCTGTCCGCCCTGCGCAAGGACGTGACCGCCAAATGCTACGGAGGCGACGCCACCCGGAAACGCAAACTGCTGGACAAGCAGAAGGCGGGGAAAAAGAAGATGCGCCAGTTCGGGAAAGTGGATATCCCGCAGGAGGCGTTTATTTCAGCGCTGAAGATGGATAGCTAGAGTCCGTTGCGATGACCTTACTTAAAATCGCAGCAGTATTAGTTCCGTTTGTCAGTTTGTTTACAGTGCACATTCTTGGTTTTACGGCCAATTCAGATTTTGCACTTCTCGGATTGCTAACGACAGGTATGTTGGGCTCTGTTGCACAAATCGGATTTTGAGCGCAGTTCCCCTTTCCCCGGACGGACTTATCCTACGGGCTCTGTGAC
>NZ_JBXWTH010000015.1:0-1980 GCF_059613825.1 Ruegeria sp. SATB027 | reverse complement strand
CATTAGCCGTTCAATAGCGGTATTGGCTTGGTTGAGTTTTTTGGTTTTGGTTGCGGGTTTGGTGTTGAGGTCTTATTTAGCGTGTTTGGATGTTGGGATGGGTTGGTCTGCCGCAGGGTTGCATCTGTCCTTTAGGCGCGGCGGGATATGGGGTATCTGGGCGTGCGCACCGTTTCACGGATTTGGAGAACGCAATGATGAAGCGCGCCTGGAACAAGTGGCGATCGGGCTATATGGGCCGGCTTGTCGGTGAGAGCTTTTATGCGCAGGGCGGGCTTTACGGCGTTGCGATCCTGGCGATGATCGCGGTGGCGGTCACCACCGCCGGCTCGGCTTACATGATGGAATATATCGTTGATGCCATGACCAGCCCGGAATTGCGGGGATGGGCGCATGTCATTGCGCTGGGGGTTGTGCTTCTGTTCCTGACCAAGGCGGTGGCCTCGTATATTCAGGCCGTCTTTCTGGCGCGCGCGGGCAACCGGATTGTGGCCCAGCAGCAGGAGAAGCTGTACCGCAAGCTGGTCCGGCACGGGGTGTCGTTCTTTTCGACCAATGAATCATCGGATCTGCTGATGCGCACGACCAATGGCGCGCAATCGGCCCGGGGCCTGATCGATGTTCTGGTCACCGGGTTTGTCCGCGATGCCCTGACCCTGGTCGGCCTGATTGTGGTCATGGTGTATCAGCAGCCGGTCCTGTCGGTGATGTTCTTTGTGGTGGGCCCGGTTGCCCTTCTGGGGGTGCGGTATCTGCTGAAAAGCGTCCGCTCGATCATGCAGGCCGAGTTCAAATCGCTGGCCGAGATCATCCGGGTGCTGCAGGAGACCTCGGCGGGGATCAAGGTGATCAAGGTGTTTGCGCTTGAAGATCGCATGATCGACCGAATGGAGACCGCGATCCGGAAGGTCGAACAGCGCTCGAACGACATCGCCCGGCTGCAGGCCATTGCCAGCCCGCTAATGGAGTTTCTGGCCGGTCTGGCGGTTGCCGGGGTTCTCATTGTCAGCACGATGGGCATCGCGGGCACCGAACAGCCGACCGCGGGTCAGCTGATGTCCTTCATCACCGCTTTGCTGATGGCCTATGAACCCGCCAAGCGCCTGTCCAGGATGCGGGTCCAGATTGAAACCTGCATGGTCGGTGTCGGCCTGTTGTTCAGCCTGCTGGATCAGGAGGACACGATGGTGGAAAGCCCCCGGGCCCGTGACCTGAGTGACGGCCCCGGACAGATCACGCTGCGCAATGTGACCTTTGGCTATCAGGGCACGGTGCCGGTGATCGACAACATGAGCGCCACTTTCGAGGCCGGGAAAACCACGGCCCTTGTCGGCCAGTCCGGTGGTGGCAAATCCACGTTGTTTGGCCTGATCATGCGGTTTTACGACCCCGATCAGGGCAGCGTCGAGATCGATGGCCAGGACCTGAGGGATGTCAGCTTTGCCTCGCTGCGGCGGAAAATCTCGTATGTCGGTCAGGACACGTTCCTGTTCTCGGCCTCGGTGATGGACAACCTGCGCTGCTCGGCACCCGAGGCGAGCGATGAAGAGGTGATCGCGGCAGCCCGGGCCGCACATGCGCATCAGTTCATCACTGACCTGCCGCAGGGCTATGAGACCCCGGTGGGCGAAAACGGAACCTTTCTGTCGGGCGGTCAGAAACAGCGCATCGCGATTGCCCGTGCCATTCTGCGCAAGGCCGAAATCCTGCTGCTGGACGAGGCCACAAGCGCGCTGGACGCGGAATCGGAATCGCTGGTCAAAGAGGCGCTGGACGCCCTGACACAGGATGTCACCGTCATCGTCATCGCCCACCGCCTGTCAACCGTGCTGGAGGCAGACAAAATCATCGTCATCCAGGACGGCGCTATCGCCGAACAGGGAAACCTCGACCAACTCATGCAGAAAAACGGACCCTTCAAAAACCTCTTCGACCAACAGTTCAATAAACACAAACAAAAAGTCGCTCAGTAATGAGAGG
>NZ_JBXWTH010000014.1:0-13169 GCF_059613825.1 Ruegeria sp. SATB027 | reverse complement strand
ATCTGGCTCGTCACCAGGTCCCGAAAGTGGGGAAAATTACTTCGGTACTTCTGGGGATTTTTACTTCGGCATTGACAGCGATCAATGATTACCTGCTCAGCACCTGCCGCACGTAGTTTGGAGGCCGCCCTATGGCGAAGACCGTAAGTAGTGTTTTCGATGCCAAGCGGCTTGATGTGCTTATTGTTAAGTAGCCCGGTCAGGCTGTCAGCGCCTCTCTCACCACGGCTGTAACGCGCGAACAATGCGTCAGAAGGCTCACCTTCCCCGGCCAACCTTAGCGCCTCTCTGGCAGCCTCCTGAGCGCTGGGCGTAAGCGGTACATCGCGGTCTCTGCTCTGGGTCTTAAGCTCTCCACGCAAGCCATTCGCTCGGACGTGGACAACGCCACGTTCTAGGTCGACGTCCTGCCGTTCCAAAAAACAAAGTTCCTTAGCATGAATACCAAGGCTCATCAGGGTCCAGAGAGGCCAGAGTTCAGACGCCATCGGCTTTAAACGGTTAGAGACTTTGGCAAACTCAGCGTCACTCAGAGGCTTCCTTTTATCTGCCTTTCGGGTAGACGCCTTAGGCAACTCAATTCCGTCCAGAGGGTTCGCTACTTTACCTGCGAGATCGTTCTCACGCAGGGCCAAGGTGATCAGGGCCGACGCTTGGCCCACTTCTCGCTTTATGGTGTCAGCGCTGAGGGGGTCCCCATTGCCCTTCCGATGGGACTTGTAATGGTCGACCAGATCGCGCCCGTGAGCGCGCTTGAGCTTTTCTAAGGGCAACTTATCCAATGGTCCCCACACAGCCTTGAGTGTCCCCGCTAGGCGATCCAAACGGGTGCGCTTGGCCTTATTGTCAGCGCAGCGAAGCGTTCGGTACATGGTAACACCATCGGCAACAGTGGGCGCTGGTGGTTTGGCTTTGGGGTTGATGAGGATTTCCTTGACCATTGGGTCAGGGGCGATTTCCGCAAGGTGGCCACGCAGCCAAGGGTCATCTTCGTCCAGACCTACAACCCCCTCCAACATACCCGCCGCCTTCAAGGCAGCTTCGTGAAACTTCTGGCTAGGTGATCTGGCGTCCAGTCCGACCTGTCGCTCACGCATGGCCTGAACTGTTTTCTCAAACATGGCTTCAATGGCTGCGTGCTCTCGGACCATCTTAGGACCAGATTTGTTCTTGAGGTACACCGTTAGAACAGCGCTATCCATTTGATCAACGATGTCTTTGGGCCAGCGCCGACGATATCGAACCGTCTTTCCGCCTCGCATTTCGTCCAAATGTTTAAGCTTGTAGCTCACCATACTCTCACCTCTGTGTATTAAAGGTGCCCTCATTTGTGTCCTAATTTCCGGGCTGATATCCCAATGAAATAAGGAAATAAAGGCTCTGAGGTGATGATAGTGGTGCCCCCACACGGACTCGAACCGCGGACCTACTGATTACAAATCAGTTGCTCTACCAGCTGAGCTATAGGGGCACTGGCAGTCGATTACTTCGTCCGACAGAGGACTGCAACCCTCATTTTTAACTCAAACTTGGGGATTGCCCGATTTCCTGAGAAAGTGCAGAAACCGCACGGTTGGTTCGTTGCAGATTTTCACGCGACGCAAAGACATAGAATGGGATGGACACAGCCCCTGAGGGTAAAAGGACAAAAGATGCAGGTAGTAATCCATGCCGGGGTCGCTTTCGCCGATGAAGGGCAAGTGCTGTCCTCGCTTTCGGCAAACAAGCAGGCCTTGGCGGATTGCCGTGCTGCGATCTTGGGACCGCGCGGCGGACGTCAGTTTGTCAAGGTTCTGTCTGATGCCCTTGCTCAGGATTTGTCTGATGCAGAAACACAGGACGGGCTGCACGCCCTTCTTCCGGATGATCCAAATGTTGATCGTGTCATCCTCTCTAACGACAAGTTCTTTGGCCCAACACGTTCTGCCCTGCAACATGGACAGATTTACCCTTTTGCCGGGCAGCGGACAGCCTATGTGCAGACCTTGCTGGACGATGCTCAGGTCGAAATATTTGTCGGTCTGGTGAACCCCGGTTTATTCATACCCAAGGTCCTTATGTCGATCCATGAAGATCACCGGCAGGAGATTCTGACCAGCACCGATCTGAGTTGCCTGAGCTGGTTGAGTATGATCGAAGATCTGCGCGATCTTGCACCTCAGGTGCAGCTCACTTTGTGGAAGAACGAACATTTGCCACTGATTCTGGGGGATATCACGCGCGCAATGGCGGGCCTGCCCGGTGACGCTCCTCTGGTGGATGAATATGCGTTGCTGTCGTCGCTTCTGACTGAAACCGGTCAACAGCATGTTCTGGACATCGTGCGGGGCGGCGTCGGCCTCGACAAGGACGCTCAACGCGAAGACCTTGCGCGGGTTTTGGAGGACTATGCCCGGCCCGATGAGGTCGAAGAAGAACTTGATCTGCCCGGCTGGAACGCAGACATCGTTGACGCATTTACAGAGCTTTACGAGCAGGATCTGGCAATCATCCAGACCATGCAGGGCATCCGGATGCTGTAACCCATCTGTCGCGTCCGCACCCTTACAAATGCCCTTTCGTTTGCCGGATGATCCAGTCCGCAAACGCTTGTACGGCTTCGTTCCTCTGCCCGGTCGGCGTTGCAATGAAATATGCGCTGCCCGAGGCATTCACCAATTGCCCGGTCTGGACCAGCGCGCCCGACGCCAACTCGGCCTCGATCAGGTAGGACGGCAAAATCGCAGCCCCAAGCCCTGCAACTGCGCCTTCGATCAGCATCGAGAACTGATCAAAGCGCATCCCTGGAAAAACCGCTCTGGCGTCAAGCCCAAGGCTGGCATGATACTCGGACCATAGCCCGGGCCGTGAGGTCAGATGCAACAGCGGCAGATCGAACACATGCTGTTCCTCGAAAGGCCGTTGGGCGCCCAACAACACGGGCGCAGCTGCCACGACAAGTTTTTCCGGGAATAGCTTGCGTAGCCGCGCACCGGGCCAATCTTCGTGCCCGAAGTGAATGGCAAGGTCCACGCGCCGCTCTTCCAGGCTGAACGGTGTCGTGTAGGAATGCAAATCCAGTTCGATCCCCGGATGCAGGTGCTTGAAATCCGGCAGTCTTGGCACCAGCCACCGTGTCGCAAAGGTGGGCAGGACCGCCAAGGTCAGCAACGACGCACCGTCACCGGCCGCGATCGCACGATTGATCGTACCGTTCAGCCGCTGAAGGTCGCCTGCAAGTTCTTCAAACAAAGCGCGACCCGCCTTCGACAGGCGAACGGCGCGCCCGACCCGGCGAAACAACGTCACCCCCAGCGCAGCTTCAAGTTCACGCACCTGACGGCTAACCGCGCCCTGCGTCACACCAAGTTCCTCTGCTGCCATGGTATAGCTTTCGTGGCGTGCGGCAGCCTCGAAGCTGCGCATGAGGGCAAAAGACGGAAGGGAGCTGATTCTGGGCATATCACTTATGAGTTTTAGTCACAGAAACGATACAAAACAGCGTATTTTTATCAAGTTACTTTGCAGATAGAACCTCAGTCACCTCCAGAGGAAGATTGACAGTGTTTCACCGCGCAAACCGACTAAACGGTATCGAATTGTCCGAAATCGTGCAGATTTCCGAGGCCGCCGCACGCTTGCGTTCGGAAGGGCGCGATGTTCTGGCATTGTCGACCGGTGAGCCTGACCTGCCCACCCCGCCCCATGTGGTCGAAGCTGCCCACGCGGCAGCGCTGGACGGCAAGACGAAATACCCGCCGACGGCCGGGGTGCCCGACCTGCGTGCCGAAGTTGCCCGGCAGGCCAAAGCCGAAGTGACTCAGGTCATTGTGTCCACCGGTGCCAAGCAGGTGATTGCCAATGCCATGCTGGCCAGCCTGAACCCCGGCGACGAGGTCATCATGCCCGCGCCCTACTGGACCAGCTATTCTGACATAGTGCGGATGGCGGGTGGAACGCCCGTCATTCTGCCTTGCCCGATGGATCAGGGATTCAAGCTTCTGCCGGAACAGTTAGAGGCCGCTATCACACCGCGCACGCGCTGGCTGATGCTCAACACGCCGTCGAACCCGTCGGGGGCAATCTATACACAGGATGAGATCGCCGCCCTCGCATCTGTTTTGTCCCGGCATCCACAGGTCTGGGTTCTTGCGGATGAGATTTATCGCCATCTCAGCTTTACTCCATTTGTTTCAGTGGCCGAGGCAGCCCCTGACCTTGCCGACCGTCTGTTGATCGTCGACGGTGTCGCCAAAGCATGGTCCATGACCGGATGGCGCATCGGCTGGGGGATCGGGCCGGTCGAGTTGATCAAGGCAATGGTGGCCGTTCAGGGGCAGGTTACATCGGGCGCCTGTTCGATTGCACAATGGGCCTCGCTTGCGGCGCTGACCGGCAGCCCGGACCTGTTGGAAGAACGCCGGGTCATTTTTTCCGAACGCCGTGATCTGGTGGTTGCAGGGTTGAACACGGTTCCGGGGTTGCGCTGCGCGGCTCCCGACGGGGCGTTCTACGCCTTTCCTTCCTGCGCCGGACTGCTTGAGGATCAGGGTGGACCGTTCAAAAATGACGCTGACTTCTGCACCTGGTTGTTGGAAGATGCCGGTGTCGCTCTGGTTCCCGGTCGCGCCTTCGGGTTGCCCGGACATTTTCGCCTGAGCTTTGCTTATGCCCAAGATACAATTGCAGCGGGGCTTGCACGTCTCAAAGCCGCTGTAGAAAGGAAACTCTCATGAAACCACAATCCCGCCCCCAGCTTGGCCCTTTCACTTGGGATGACCCTTTTCTGCTGGAAGACCAGTTGGCCGAAGACGAACGCATGGTGCGCGATGCGGCCAACGCCTACGCGCAGGACAAACTGCTGCCCCGTGTGACCCAGGCTTTCGCCAATGAAGAAACAGACCCCGAAATCTTTCGCGAGATGGGTCAAATGGGCCTTCTGGGCACGACTATCCCCGAAGAATTCGGCGGCATCGGTGCCAGCTATGTCACTTACGGTCTGGTCGCACGCGAAGTGGAACGGGTCGACAGCGGTTACCGCTCGATGATGTCGGTGCAGTCCAGCCTCGTCATGTATCCGATCTATGCCTACGGAACGGATGAACAGCGCCGGAAATACCTTCCGAAACTGGCCAGCGGGGAGTCTATTGGCTGCTTTGGCCTGACCGAGCCCGATGCAGGTTCGGACCCCGGCGGCATGAAAACCGTCGCGAAAAAGACTGATGGGGGCTATGTCCTCAACGGGTCAAAGATGTGGATTTCGAACGCGCCCATTGCTGACGTGTTTGTTGTCTGGGCCAAATCAGACGCGCATGACGGCAAGATCAAGGGTTTCGTTCTTGAAAAAGGTACACCCGGTCTTTCAGCTCCGAAGATCGAAGGCAAACTGTCGCTGCGCGCCTCGATCACGGGTGAGATCGTGATGAACAATGTCGAGGTCGGGGAAGATGCTCTGTTGCCGGGTGTCGAAGGTCTGAAAGGGCCGTTTGGCTGCCTGAACCGCGCACGATACGGTATCGCCTGGGGATCGATGGGTGCAGCCGAGGCCTGCTGGCACGCCGCGCGGCAATACGGTCTGGACCGAAAACAGTTCGGTCGCCCTTTGGCGCAAACGCAGCTGTTCCAGCTGAAGCTTGCGAACATGCAGACCGAAATCGCCTTGGGCCTTCAGGCCGCTCTGCGCGTGGGTCGTCTGATGGACGAAGCCCGCGCAGCACCCGAGATGATCAGTCTGATCAAGCGCAACAATTGCGGCAAGGCACTTGAGGTCGCCCGCCACGCACGTGACATGCACGGCGGCAATGGCATCAGCCAGGATTTCCACGTGATCCGCCACATGGTGAATCTGGAAACCGTGAACACCTATGAAGGCACGCATGATGTTCATGCCTTGATCTTGGGTCGCGCGCAAACGGGCCTGCAAGCCTTCGCCTGAGGACGACAAAGATGGATCGCGCAACCATTGTGCATGACAACTTCCTGCGCCGGGTTGCGGCACGGGATTTCCCCGCTGGCGCGACGCCGTCTGGCCCACTGACAGCGTCCGAAGCGGTCGGGCTATATCGCGCGCAATGTCTCAGCCGTGCATTGGACCGCCAAAGCCGGGCAATGCAGAAAGCGGGTCAGGGGTTCTATACCATCGGCTCCTCTGGTCACGAGGGGATGGCCGCCGTGGCGGCAGCCCTGCGCCCGACAGACCCCGCTTTTCTACACTACCGCGACGCCGCGTTTCAGATCGCCCGGTCCGATCAGGTGCAGGGGCAGAGCCCGACATGGGATATTCTGTTGTCCTTCGCTTCATCCTCTGATGATCCGATCAGCGGTGGGCGGCACAAGGTGTTGGGGTCAAAAGCACTTTGCATCCCGCCGCAGACCTCGACCATTGCCAGCCACCTGCCCAAAGCTGTCGGCGCGGCTTATGCAATCGGGGCAGCCCGCCGTCACAAACCCGAACATGCAGAAATGCCGGACGACGCCATCGTCTACTGTTCCTTTGGTGATGCTTCGGCCAACCATTCCACAGCGCAAGGCGCGTTCAACACCGCGCAGTGGACGTCTTACCAGTCGGTTCCCCTGCCACTGCTGTTCTGCTGCGAGGACAACGGGATCGGAATTTCGACCAAGACACCACAAGGCTGGATTGCCGCAACATTCTCTCATCGACCGGGACTGAAGTATTTCACGTGTGACGGGCTCGACATTTTCGAAACCTACCGTGTCGCACAAGAAGCCGCCGCCTATGTCCGCAGCCGCAAGAAGCCCGCATTTCTGCACATCCGCACGGTGCGCCTGTATGGCCACGCCGGGGCAGATATGCCCACCACCTATATGCCAAAATCCGAGGTCGAAGCCGAAGAGGCGAACGACCCCCTGCTGCACTCCGTCCGTCTGCTGGAACAATCCGGTGCGATGCAACCGGATGACGCGCTGAAGGTATACACCGACACCTGCGACCGCGTCACCCGCGTCGCCGACAAGGCGATCACCCGCCCTCGCCTGAAAACCGCAGGTGACGTGATGGCCAGCCTGATCCCGCCCGCACGCCCCTGTGCCCCTACCAATGGCCCGTCAGCTGAACATCGAGCTGAGGTATTCGGCGGCGACCTCAAAGCACATGCTGAACCCCAGATCATGTCACGCCTGATCAACTGGGCTCTGAGCGACCTGATGCTTGAACACGGCGAGATCGTGATGATGGGCGAAGATGTCGGGCGCAAGGGCGGTGTCTATGGCGTGACGCAAAAGCTTCAGGCCCGTTTCGGCCCTGACCGGATGATCGACACGCTGCTGGACGAACAGTCGATTCTGGGCCTAGCCATCGGGATGGCTCAGAACGGGTTTATGCCCATGCCGGAAATCCAGTTCCTGGCCTATCTTCATAACGCCGAAGACCAGTTGCGCGGCGAAGCGGCCACCCTGCCCTTCTTCTCGAACGGTCAGTACACCAACCCGATGGTCGTGCGCATCGCCGGGTTGGGGTATCAAAAAGGTTTTGGCGGGCATTTCCACAATGACAACTCGGTCGCGGTTCTGCGCGATATTCCGGGGCTGATCCTGGCCTGCCCATCGAACGGCGCCGACGCTGCACGAATGCTGCGTGAATGCGTGCGGCTGGCCCGGGAAGAACAGCGGCTGGTCGTGTTTCTGGAACCCATCGCGCTCTACCCGATGCGGGACTTGCACGAAGCTGGGGACGCAGGCTGGATGCACACCTACCCCGACCCATCCGAAAGGATCGGTTTCGGCGAGGTCGGCGTGGATGGCGACGGCGACGATCTGGCGATTGTTACCTTTGGCAATGGCGTCTACCTCAGCCATCAGGCGCGCAAACCGCTGGAGGCCGACGGGATAAAAACCCGGATCATTGACATGCGCTGGTTGTCACCGCTGCCCAAAGACGCGCTGACCCGGGCCGTAAGCGGCGCCAAGCGGATATTGATCGTCGATGAAACCCGGCATCACGGTGGCGTGGCCGAAGCCCTGATGGCCCATTTCCACGAAGCCACAGATGTGCCGATGGCACGTATTACCGCCGAAGACAGCTTTATCGCCACCGGCCCGGCCTATGCCGCAACCATGCCATCGAAAGACAGCATCGAGGCCGCAGCAAGATCCCTGATGGAGACGGGCAAATGAGGTCAGCAAAACAAACCGCTGTTGTCATCTGTCCGGGGCGCGGCACCTACAACAAACCTGAATTGGGGGTTCTGGGTCGGCATTTTACCGACAAGGCCCTGCTGGCACATTTCGACGACATGCGACGCGCGCAGGGTCAGGAAACCCTAAGCGAACTGGACGGCGCAACGCGGTATTCCGTGGCAAAGCACACGCGCGGCGACAATGCCTCGGCCCTGATCTTTGCCGCGACGCTGGGCGATTTTCGTGCCATTGATCCAGAGAAGATCGACGTGGTGGCTGTGACCGGAAACTCGATGGGCTGGTATTCGGCCCTGGCCTGCGGGGGTGCCTTGACCGCCGAGGCAGGGTTCGAGGTGGTCAACACCATGGGAACACTCATGCAGCAGAGCCTGATTGGCGGCCAGTTGATCTACCCCTTCTTGGATGCCGACTGGCAGCCGAACCCGGCACGCAAGGCCGAACTGCTGGCTCTGGTCGCTGAGATTGACGGCACTGGCGCGACCCTCACCCTGTCAATTGATCTGGGCGGGATGTTGGTTCTGGCCGGGGATGAAGCTGGGTTATCTGCCTTTGAAAACAAGGTGCCTGTGGTGCAGGAACGCTTTCCGATGCGGCTGGCCAATCACGCAGGGTTTCATTCACACCTGCAACGCCCAGTTGCCGAAGTCGGTCGCACCCGCCTTGCCGCAGATCTGTTCCGACAACCCAATCTGCCCATGATAGATGGCCGCGGTCAGATCTGGTGGCCCGGCGCCTGTGATCTGGACGCGCTTTGGGACTACACCTTGGGTCATCAGGTGACCGAAACCTATGATTTCACAAAGGCCGTATCACAAGCCGCGAAAGAGTTTGCACCCGACATGTTCATCGTCACTGGACCGGGAACCACACTGGGCGGAGCCGTCGCGCAGTGCCTGATCCTGAGCAATTGGGATAAGATGCAGGACAAAGCAAGCTTTCAGACCATCCAACGCGAAGAACCTTCGCTAATCTCAATGGGGATCGAGGATCAACGCACACGTGTGACCTGATCTTGCACTCCCTGGCGGTTCGCCGGGCGCAAACCGATCAATCGCGGGCACCCGCTCCACTCTGTACACCGAACCATCTGTTCAGACCCACCCGAGCAAGCGCCCTGCATTTCAATTCCACGATTCCGGAACGGGAAAAGATGACGGAGCGCTCGGCCTTAGACGGCAACTACTGTCGAATGCTCCGGGTCAAATGGCATCTTCACGCAAATCAGGACACTTTCGGTCAAGCATCTTGCAGACGAGCCAAAGGCCCAGACATTGAACGCTAAGCGTTTGATATCCAGCACTCATTTCTCTGGCTTAAATGGTGCCCGGGGGCGGAATCGAACCACCGACACGAGGATTTTCAATTTTCCTTGGTTTCTATTCAGACTCTTGCAGGCTGGTTCAATCCATCGCGAAAACCATTTCTGTTGAATGACTTACGTCTTGAAGAGACGTCCGCAGTCTATCAAGCCCTGTCATCCTAGCACAGTACTTTTGGCACCCATTGTGCACCCAGTAGAAGGGAACCGACAATCTACTAGGCCTTTGGGTCGAACCAAAGAGGTAAAATTCGGTGTCTTATCCTAATTCTTCGGCCAGATGTTTGGGAGACGTGCGAAGTCCTAAACCAAAGCCTATCATCAGACATATCTTCCACCATCACACAATCATCGAATTGAGTAACGAGGCCAAGCCAATTCTTTAGTGTTCCTAGGGCATTCTTCTTCTGCCCATAAATAACAAGTTCTCCGCAATCTGCCCCGTATTCACCCGGAATGTAACGAGTGGTTAGCTGTAAGTAACCTTTCTTGAGCTTTGAATTACCACCATCAATCTTCGCTTCGCCTATCCAATGAAATCCTTTTGGACCTGACACCGCGATGTCAACGTGCCCACCCCATTGCGTATCATGAGAGGCATTTAGACCGGCCATATTGAGCATTCTAACGATTCTTAGGGAGATCTGGTTTTCGGATTCGTCACTAGTGACTTGCCGATCTATCACTACGTACTCGTAAGATCTCTCAAGAACTTCTTCCAAAATTTGCAGTCTATGAGCGTGGTCTGGTGCCGCAAAAAAAAGGAGAGCACTATTCATTTTCGCGGCGTTAAAAATCTCTTGGACTTCGGCCAGAGTTGAACCATAAAAATAATCGTCTTCTTCCAATATCTTTGTACTCACTGGTATCTACGCACTTCAAACCGGATTGCTATTTCTTCAGGCCGCTCTCCTGTGCCTTGAAGCGCAGCCCAAATATCAGAATCAGACATAGGGGTGTCCGTATCATTGCTTGACAACGAATACCCTTTTAACTTGAGCATAGGGTTGGCTGAAGAGCACATCTGGGACAATGCTGCCAGAAACACTGGGGTCGGAGATTGAACGCCTGCAAGCATCAACATGTCGTCCAACCCTAACAATTGGCCTGGGTGAATTGACTGTTCAGTTATTGCAGAAACCATTTTTTCTTGGATTTCCCCCACGCTTTCAGCTGTGTTTTTCGCGAAATCAACTGAAGAAGGTGTAGCAACAATTGCTTGTGCTCCCGACGAGACTATTGACGTATTAAGATCTGTACCATGCTCTGGATTATGGGTTGGGTTACTTGCCAGCGCGGTATCATGGCCCATGATCTCACCTTTGAAGATCCAGACTTTGATCCCGATTACCCCATAAGGAGTCGTCGCTTCAGAATGAGCGTAGTCGATGTCAGCACGCAGAGTGTGAAGCGGTACGCGGCCCTCGCGATACCATTCGGTGCGCGCAATTTCAGCACCACCAAGACGGCCCGAAACGTTTATGCGGATACCTAGGGCGCCGGTGCGCATCGCGTTCTGTACGGCACGCTTCATCGCGCGACGGAACGATACACGACGTTCCAGCTGCTGAGCGATACTATCGCCAACCAGCTGAGCGTCGAGCTCGGGCTTGCGCACTTCAACGATGTTGAGATGCAGTTCCGAGTCGGTCATTGAGGCGATTTTCTTGCGCAGATTTTCGATGTCTGCACCTTTCTTGCCGATGATGACGCCGGGACGGGCAACGTGAACTGTCACTTTGCATTTCTTGTGTGGACGCTCGATGATCACACGACTGACGCCGGCGGGCTTACACTCTTCCTTGACGAAGTCACGGATTTTCAGGTCTTCCAGAAGAAGATCACCGTAGTCCTTGGTATTTGCGTACCAACGGCTGTCCCAGGTGCGGTTAACCTGAAGGCGCATTCCGGTTGGTTTAATCTTCTTTGCCAAAATCGTGCTCGTTTCAAGCTCAGTGAATTATCAGCATCGTACCTATGCAGGCTAGCCGCCTTACTCGTACCATTCAAGTTGAGTGCTTTGCCGATTTTACGCATCCATTAGCTATGGTTGGATCCGTTCCATTTCTTCGAAAAGTCTGACCATCGCATATGTGTCGAGTTTGCAGTACTCCAGCATAGCTGCACGTAGTTGATCTTTTTCTTCGCTGGCAGGCATATCAATAAGTCGTTTCCAAGCCTCCATTGCATCTGTCCCGTTTGCCACGTCCATTCCAGCGTAGTCGAGATCATTGGCCAAGACTGGCAAGACCTTTTTGATTGAAGTGGAACCTCCAAAGGCAATATCGACGTACGCTTCGCTGAAAATGTCTTCCAAATCGAGCGTACGATCAATCAAGCTTCCGAGGAACGCGGCTTTGTCGGGAAACTGCTGCGCCATCGTCTTGTTCTGGGTGTTTTCAAAGGAAGCGTGCCAAGAGATAACGCTGCCGGCCGGTCCGATGTGCTGCTCCATGTGTTCTACCATCGCAAAGGGGAGCGCTGCTTCCTCGGCTAGATACTCAACGTGAGCCAACTCCATATCATCTGGTGAGCGCTTAATATGGAGGGAGTATTGAAATGGAATCGGTGACTGAGGGCGCGCACCATCAACGATAGGAATCGCAGAGGCGTAGGTCTCATAATCCAGAAAATACAACGGATACTCTGCCTTTGAGAACCACTGGGACAAAGCGCCTTGGTCGATCAAAGGTTCTTTAAGGTGTGCAGAGCGGAGCACGAAGCTCTGCTTCGCTGTCACCTCATCGATCCCAATTTCATCCAGATCGAACCTCCCTTCGCCCACGAAGGTCCCTAACTTTGCTTTAGATATTCGCGGCAAGTTATAGATAGAAGGTGATGGAATACCCGGATTGAAGTAGTCAAAGCTGTCACAGTGATTGGACTTAGTTAGCGTCAAGCAACTGCATGAGGTTTCATCAATCTCTGGCATCGCCAACAAGTTCACCGCCTCGGAGATTTGCTGCTCAGTTTCTTCCCTAACACTCTGAACTTTCGTGGTGACATCGGCAAATTCCAATAGCGCCTCTGGGTCTACATCGCCATCGCGAACATAGTCCCCATTCAGATGTACAATGAACACTTGGTTGACACTGAGACCAAGCTCTTGCGCTGCCAATGCCTGAAAGCATGCGTCCTTGATTTGGTTGTGTTTCGCGTCTGTCTTTACCCGTGTTGACGATTTGATCTCATAGAGATTGATCGTGCCATCCTCATTTTCGCGCACCATATCCGCCTTGGCGTACAAGCCGCGCTCGGTCTCAAACTCTACCTGAAATGAAAACTTGTCGGCATCGCCACGGCCTTCGATGAGGCTACGCACGCAAGCTTCCACTTCGTAGCCTTCTGCGGCGAGCTTCTTGGCGTAGTCCGAAAACTCACCATGGGGATAGACCTCAGGTTTGTGTTTTAAAAGCCAGAACGAATTGGGACACTGAAGGAAATGGATGAAATCGGTCTTTGAAACTCTCATGTCACGCCTCTCAACATGTGCAATTGTTTTGAAATAGCTAGTTTGAGTTTAAAATGGAAAATCGTTATCGTCTTTATGTTCAGCCTCTGGTTTTGGATCAGGCGTGTATACCTCATGAGAAACATGGCTGACCCCTGAAACTTCATGAGAAGTCAATGAGCCCTTGATCAGCCCCACTTGTGTGGTCCAATTTGATTGTTAGTGCATGATTGGCCTTTGGTCCATCTGAACGATGGTTTC